>JBKJTE010000052.1:0-13586 GCA_046590495.1 Gemmatimonas sp.
ATCGCGCTCGCGGCTGGACCAAGCATCGGCTTCAACCCGCTCGGCAACTCCATCTCGGCGTCGAGCATGCGCTGCTGCACCTGCGTGCGCGCGAAGTAGAGGTCGACATCATCGTCAAATGTGATTGTCACGACCGAGACGCCAGCCTTGGACATGGATCGAACGTCTTGTGTACGTGGAAGCCCAAGCATCGCCGTTTCCATCGGATAGCTGATGAGCTTTTCGACTTCTTCGGTGGAAAGACCCGGCGCGCTTGTCATCACGAGCACCTGATTGGGCGTCAGGTCGGGAAATGCGTCGAACGGCATCGTGGAGAACGCCCATAGGCCGGCGACAACTAACGCGAGCGTCCCTGCAATCACTGCCGTTCGAAAGCGCAGTGAAAATTCGAGGATGTATGTGATCACGACTACATCTCCATCTTGGGCATGCCGGCGCGAAGCATCTTCGACTTCACCGTGAACGCGCCCGCCACGACAACGATTTCCCCGACGCTCAAACCATGCACGATGGGTGTGGCGCCGTTGCCCGTCGGGCCGACCTGCACGTTCCGTTTCGCGAAGGTCGCACCACCTTTCCCATCGGGGCGTGCGATGAAGACGGCTAGCGAATCGCCAACACGCTGGATGGCCGAGTCGGCGACGACAGGACCTTTCAAACCGCGCTGCTCAAGCCACACTTTCGCAAACATTTCCGGACGCAGCAGCCCACTCCGGTTCTTCACGACTGCACGAACAGGCAGCGCGCGCGTGCTGGAATCGAAGGCTCCCGACACGCTCTGCACGACTGCCGTGAACGTGTCGCGGGCTGACGTACCGGTGGTGAAGCGCAATGATGTGCCGACGCGCACCGACGGTGCGGCTAGCTCGGGTACGGATAACATCAACCACAATGCAGCTGGATCGGAGATCGTAAGGACCGGCATACCGACCATCACGACAGCACCGGGTACCACGGTACGCGCGGTGACAACGCCTGCAATCGGTGCGCGGAGTACGAGTTGGCCGCTCGCACCTTCGACGCCCAACTGCGCAATGGCAGACGTGGCGCGCGTGACTTCAGCCTGCGCCTGCGCGAATGCACTCTGTGCAAGCTCGTCGTCAGCAATCGCGCGCTCGTAATCCTGACGCGGAATCGCTTTGAGTGCGAGCAATCGTTCGGCGCGCTCGCGCGCACTCCGCGCGTACGACGCTGCGGCCTTTCGCGCCGCCAGTTCTGCATCGGCTTTGGACCGGTCGGCGAGCGCCATGGCCGCCGCAGGGCTTTGCATCGTCACCAGACGATCACCGCGTGCAACGCGATCTCCAGGGCTCACATGCACCGCAACCACACGTCCTTCCGCGAACGCGCCAAGTTGCGTTGTGCGATCCTCGTTTGCCGTAAGGCGTCCCGCCAGTTCGACCGACCCGCTCACATTCTGCAGTGTGACAGCTTCCCACCGCACGCCGCCATGCTTCACTTCGTCCGCAGTGAAGACAATCTCCTTGCCATCGCCTGCGCCGGCAGCGGAACTGTCCGGCTTCATGTTCATGCCGGGCATCGACTCCATAGCAGCTGACGCCGCGGCGCTGTCTTTGGCGTCGGGCGCAGACGCCTTTGCGCAGCCGACAGCGAGCGTGCTACCCAGAATGAGCAGGCTGACAGCAGCGCGTGGTGACCAGCGCCGTACGACTGTGTTCGAACTCATCGGGAATCCTCTCTGGCGCGCTGCGCACTGGTGCTGAAAGCGCTGCTGATGTTAGGCATGGTGGTGAGCTCTGTCGCCCCGACGGCGGCGTTCAGTTCAAGGATGCTGAGCTGCTGTGTGAAGAGCGTGCGGTAGTAGAGTTCGCGCGCGTCGGCGAGCGCGCGAGACGCATCGAGCACCTGCACGAGTGGCACCGCACCTTCGCGATACGCGCCGAGTGTGATGCGCCGCGCGTCGTCAGCCCGACGGAGGAAGCCTTGCTGGAGTCGCACGATCTGCTCCGAAAGCAGACGCGCCGTTTCCCACGCGCTCGAGACTTGGGCGACTGCCTGCGTTTCAATCCACGCAGATTCCTGCGCGACCGCGCGCGCCTCGGCAGACGCGCGTTGGATCTCGCCGCGATTCTGATCGAACAATGGAATTGGCACGGTGATACCAGCGATGAACGAGTGCACACCGCCCATCGACTTGCCGCCGATCATTCCGTTGGCGTCGCGAATGATGGACACGTGTTCGAGCGAACGCGCCGCTTGTGCGGCCGCCGTACGCGCGCGTGCAGCGAGAAGATCAGGACGCAGTCGCAGTGCTTCGGCAATGAGCTGATCGAGTGGTGGGAGCGGTGTTGTCCGCGTCACCGTGTCGGGAAACGTGGCGACCACGGAGTCGACCGCGAGATACGCGGCGAGATCGGCACTGGCGCGCAAGACTTCGATCCGGGTGCTGGTGATGTCGCCCGCTGTGCGATCGCGTTCAAGCTGTGTGCGCATCAAGTCGACTTCGGCAACTGCACCTTCGCGCACACGAAGCTCCGTGTAGCGCACGAGTGAATCGAGCCAGTCCCGCGCATCACTCGACGTGCGAACCGACGTCTGCGCCATCGCAAGTCGATAGAACGCTCGTGCTGCATCGAGTGCGACGCGCTGTCGCGTTGCGGCAAGGTCACCACTCGCCGCCTCAACGGTTCGATCGGCTTGTCGCGCGCGTGCAGAGCGCTGGTAGAGGGGAGCGAGCGGAATCATCGCGAAGGTTGAGATCTCGCGGGTCATTCCAGGCGGGGCCATCCGTCCGGGAAATGCGCCGTTCTCCTCCTGCCACGAAAGCATCGGGTTGCCGAGTGCCCGTGCCGTTGTTCGCGCGCCGCGCGCGCCCTCCACACGGTCGGCAGCGGCGGCCGACAGCGGATGGAACGCCGCGACGCGAGCAAGCACGGAGTCGAGCGTGAAGGCGCGCGGCGCGCTGGCACGTGCTGGTGTCGGCGACGTCGTTTGTGAACTGGCGGACGACGCGCAGGCAAAGATGAGCCATGCGACCGCGACGCCACGTTGAGATGCGGAAGGCACCGGGAGTTTGCTCCGTGGTACACGCGCAGCCACTTCGCCGATCAGGTGATCAGCGAGCAGTGCACGAGCGATGTGGGGTAGTCCAGTCGAAAAAACTCGTTCGGCGCGGTGGTCTCACGCGACGAAGACGGACCTGCGGCCTGTGTCAGGCCAGCGGTGGCGGAACGAGTGGTATTGGTTCGACGCTGACCGGATATGCAATCAGCGCTGCAAAGTTCTGCGGTGGTGTCGCCGGCGCACGCAATGGTGCAGAGGCTGCTGTCCGGAGCGCGACGCAGTGACTGCAGCCACAGCCAATGGCATCGCGCACGCCCTGCTCCTCGCCGCTGGCCGTTATCATCGCTCCGTCCACGCTACCGGTGCCAGCCTCGGACATGCACGAGATCGGCGACCCACCGTCGCGCCCCAACAGATGATCCAGCAGCACGTCGAACGACGAGCAGCCGAGGCACCAGACGGTCAGCGTTGCGGTAATGAGCCGCGCGAGGCGATTGGAGAGCGAGCGCATGACAAGTGAATGTAGCGGTTCGTCGAGGCCGCGTCAGCGCGGCGTTAGCAGAAGTTCAGCTCGAGTAATACGAGGCATTCTCTTCGACGTAGCCTTTGGTCAGGTCGCAGCCGTACGCCCGCGCTCCGCCGGTACCGACGCCAAGAGATACGTCGAGATCGACCACTTCGCGCGAGAGTGTTTCGCGTACGACTGCGTCGTCGAAGTCGAGACGTTCGCCGCCACGAACGACCTGAAATCCGTTGATGTGTGCGTCGGTGCTGGTCGGCACGATCGTGCAGGTGAAACACTTTCCGACTGCCATGAGCAGACGCCCGACATTTGGATCTGCGCCGTGCACCATCGTCTTCACGAGTGGTGAATTGACGATCGACTTGGCGACGACGTGTGCTTCGCTGTCGTTCAGTGCGCCGCTCACGTTGACGCGGATCATGCGCGTTGCGCCTTCGCCATCGCGCGCCAAAATCTCCGTCATGCGGACGCAACCTGCACGCAAGACTTCGTAAAACACGTCAGCATCAACAGCGCCGGCCAAACCATTCGCCAGCATCACGCACGTATCCGACGTGCTGGTATCCGTATCGACACTCAGCACATTGAACGACTCACGCACGGCTCGTCGCAACATTGCATCGAGCATGGCGGCATCGAATGCAGCGTCGGTGAAGATGTACGCGAGCATGGTGGCCATGTTGGGCTCGATCATGCCGCTGCCCTTGGCGACCCACGTGATTGTGGCGTTGCCGACCGACGCGGACAATGCTTTCGGATGCGTGTCCGTCGTCATGATGCCTTCCGCTCCAACCATCGGATCGTCCTGCAGCTCCGACGTCATGCCGGCGATACCGCGTTCGATCTTTTCGATCGGAAGCGGGACCCCAATCACACCGGTCGAACTGACGAGCACACGGTCGGCACTGGTGCCAAGTTCCTGTGCGGCGGCGGCGGCCATACGTCGCGCGTTCGCCAGGCCCTGGGTACCGGTCGCGACGTTACTCACTTTGCTGTTGGCAACGATCGCGCGCAGTCGTCCGCTCTTGATCGTTTCGCGACCGAGGATGACCGGCGCGCCCGGAAAGTGATTGCGCGTAAAGACAGCGGCCGCCGTCGCCTCGATGTCGCTCGCAAAGAGCGTCAGGTCGCGCGCCGTCGGCTTGAGACCGACGTTTCGGCTGGCGCAGCGGAAGCCGCGCGGGAACACCGGCGTGGCATGGAACGGTATGGAAGGTGTCGCAGGCATCCGCCAAAGCTGAGTGAACGGGGCTCCCTGCGCCAGCGTCCATTAGACTTCGCCTGTCCTCTGTCCCACCCACCCTTTCGCTCTCAGGGCGTGCACTACATGTCGCGTCTTTCCGTTGGTAGCATCCCACTTGGCGGCATTGCACTTGGGCATCGGCGCCCAATCACGTCGCTCGTGGCGGTGGCGTTCACTGTTGCTTCGCTGCTCCCGTCGTCGGCGTATTCGCAGGAACAGCGGCCGCCGATTCAGATCACACCGCAGCACCCACGCGCGGTCACCGACACGTCAATTTTTGCGCCCTTGGTGTTGCCGACCGCCAACGAGTTGCGCGCCGGCAGCGGCGCTCCGGGCGTTCGGTACTGGCAGAATCGCGCCGACTACGCACTCGCCGCAACGCTCGACACCGCGGCCAAGACGGTGTTGGGCACGATGACACTGCGCTACACGAACAACTCGCCGGATACGCTGCGCTTCATCTGGTTGCAGACGGAGCAGAACGCGTTCAAGGCCAACACGCTCAACTCGTTCGTCTTTCCGGAAGAGTCCCGTTTTGGAGCGCGTGGTTTCGTGGGCGGTTACAACTTCACGCGCTTCGATCAGGTGCTTGGCGCAACGGCTGCCGGAAAGCCGGCACGTCGCGCGGCGCTCAAGCGTCGGGACAACGAGACTCTGTTGAAGGTCGATCTCGCTGAACCGCTGGCGCCCGGTAAAACTGCGACGCTCGACGTGGCGTGGAGCTTCTTGGTGCCCGAGCATGGCGCCGATCGCATGGGGCGCGAGGGTGCGCTGTTCGAGATCGCACAATGGTATCCACGGGTTGCGGTCTACGACGACGTGCGCGGCTGGAACATCGAGCCCTACCTCGGCCAAGGCGAATTCTATCTCGACTATGGAGACTATTCGCTCGCGATCACGGTTCCGGCGGGATACATCGTTGCGTCGACCGGTGCCTTGCAGAACGCGAAGGAAGTGTTGACGCCAACGCAGATCGCACGGCACACGATAGCGGCCAAGTCGGACACGGTCATTCGGCTCATCACCGCTGAAGAGCTCAAGAATGGTTCAGCACGCGCGCGTACTACGGGCACGATGACGTGGAAGTTTGCCGCGAAGAATGTGCGTGATGCGGTCTGGGCCGCGTCGCCGGAATTTCAGTGGGACGCGTCGAGCTGGAAAGGGATCATGGCGTACGCGTACTACCGGCCGAGTGCGGCCGTCAACTGGCATGACGCCGCCGATCAGTCGCGCATGTCGATCATGGAATATTCGGAGCGGTGGTTCATGTACCCGTGGCCGCACATCTCGGCGATCGAAGGACCGATCAGCGGGATGGAGTACCCGATGGTCGCGATGGAGAACAAGAGCCAGGATGTGTACGACCTGTACAACGTGGTCACGCACGAAATCGGACACATGTGGTTCCCGATGATCGTGGGGAGCAACGAACGCGCCTACATGTGGCAAGATGAAGGGTTCAACACCTTCATCAACACATTTTCGGAAGGACGTCGCTATCCGGAGAAGGGCGATCAGATGGCGCGTGCCGCCGAAGAACGTCGACTGGTCGAGGGGTATATGGCCAACGGCATCGACAAGCCGGTGAACATGGGCCCGGACCGCATCGATCCGCGTTTGCTTGGTGAAGCGGCGTATGTGAAGCCGAGTGTGGGCTTGCAGCTGCTGCGCCAGGAGATTCTGGGGGCTGAAGCGTTTGACGACGCATTCCGCACGTATGTCGCGCGCTGGGCGTACAAGCATCCGACGCCGACAGATTTCTTCCGCACGATGGAGGATGTCGGTGGACGTCGTCTCGATTGGTTCTGGCGTCAGTGGTTCGTCGAGAACGCACGCTTCGACCAGAGCATCGATTCGGTGGTGACGCGGAAGGTCGGCGATACGACCGTCGTCGCCGTGTTGTACGGCAATCGTGAGCGCGGTGTCCTGCCGATTCGGGCGCACTTCACCTTTGCCGACGGGACGTCCAGGGACTACGTCTATCCGGCCGAGGTGTGGAGCACCAACAGCCGCAACTATGTGCGCGAGTATCGTTTTGCTGGAAAGGAGCTCACGGGTATCGAGCTTGACCCTGAGCAGCGGCTGGTCGATATCGACCGCACCAACAACAGTTGGGGTCAGAGAAAGATCGTGCCGTAGCGTCCGGTGGCGTTGCCGTCTTGCTTCAACGCTCGATGCATGTACTTTGCCAAGTGAGCGGTGGTTCATTTAACGATGTCGGCAGTCTCAATTGCACGTTTCAATCAATGATGCCGCAGCAGCGCGACTTGGTCTGCTGCGGCAAAACGAGTGGCTGTGATGACACCAATTGTTCCGCAACGTACGGACGGTGAACCAGGCGACGCCGCTGAACTGCGGTTGCTGCGCGCGGGAGTCGCACGACTGAACGACGCGGTAGTGATCAGCGAGATCGATACCGCCGCCATACCGGGTGCTCCGACCATTCGGTTCGTCAACGCCGCCTTCGAGCGACTCACCGGCTGGCGTCGTGGCGAAATCATCGGCCGGCCCTTTGTCGTCCTCGATGGGCTGAGCAGTTCAGCGGAGTTGATGCAGCGCGTTCGCCTCCCGGCCAGTGACGACGATCCGCATCGCGTGGAGCTGATGCAATTCGCACGCGATGGTCACGAGTTCTGGGCGGAGGTGGACGTTACGCCGATATACGACGGTGCCGGCCGACAGACGCACTGGATCAGTATCTATCGCGACATCACCGATCGACGCCGACTGGAAGAACAGTTGTTCCATTCGCAGAAAATGGACGCGGTGGGTCGTCTCGCTGGTGGAGTCGCGCACGATTTCAACAATATCCTCACCGCGATCGGCGGCTTCAGCGAACTGCTGCTCGACGAACTGCCAGTGGGTACCAGCGCGCACGAAGAGGTGCAGCAGATCAAGGCTGCATCCGATCGCGCGTCGGCACTCACCCGACAGCTGCTCGCGTTCAGTCGCAAGCAGATCATGCGGCCGCGTCACCTTGATGTGAACGCACTGATTCAGAACATGGAGCGTCTGATGCGCCGTGTGATCAGTGCGAATGTGAACATCCGTACGAATTTTGAAGAGCCGTTGCCGTCGGTGTACGCAGACCCGATGCTGTTTGAGCAGGTGCTGCTCAACCTCGTGGTGAACGCAAGTGAAGCGATGCCCAACGGCGGCACGCTCACGGTTGAAAGCAGTACGACAACGCTCGGCGCCAACTATGCCGCGCGTCATCACGGCGTGAAACCGGGCGCGTACGTGTGCCTCATCGTGACCGATACCGGCGCCGGGATGGATCGGAACACGCGTGAGCAGATCTTCGAACCGTTCTTCACCACCAAGAGCGCTGGCACCGGCCTCGGACTCAGCACGGTCTACGGCATCGTGCGGCAGACGGGCGGTCACGTCTGGGTGTACAGCGAGCTTGGCGTGGGAACGACGTTCAAAGTGTATCTCCCGGTCTCAGGCGCTCAACCCGATCTCCCTGCGCCCGTTGCTCGCGCGGAAGTACTCGGCGGGCGCGAAACCGTGATGGTCGTCGAAGACGAACCAGCGGTGCGTGAAGTGGTGCGGGCGATGCTCACGCGGCGCGGCTACACCGTGCTGTTGGCGAGCGACGGCGACCAGGCGCTGCGGGTTGCGCGGTCGCACAACGGGCGGATCGATCTGCTGCTCACCGACGTGGTCCTGCCGCGGACCAACGGGCGCCGCGTTGCGGAGCTGCTCTCGGTAGAGCGACCGGGGATCAAGGTGCTCTATATGTCGGGCTACACGGAGGACGCGATGCTCAATCACGGCGCGCTCGATGACGGTGTCGTTCTGGTCGAGAAACCGTTCACCGACCTCACCCTCGCTCAGCGGGTCCGCGAGCTGCTCGACGGCGATCATTAGCCCGGGAAACCCGGCTGATGCTGTTGTGCCAGTGGCGGCGAGGCCCGTGCGGTCACAGATTCGCTGATCACGCCGCCTCTGTCCTCCCGAATCTGCCGTCTGTGCCGTCGCAACCTTCCCTGCGTCCATTCGATATCGCCGTCGCGCTTCGACTGCTCCTCGTTCCTGAGGAGCGCTACGAGCCATTGGCGGAAGCTCTCGTGACCAGCACCAGTGCGGTCCATCGCGCAGTCGCACGCTTGCAGCACGCCGGGCTATGCAAAGCCGGAAGTCGCACGGTCGCCCGCCCGGCGCTGCGTGAATTCCTGCTGCACGGTGTCCGGTATGCATTCCCTGCCGTTCATGGCCCTGAGCGCCCCGGGGTGCCGACTGCGTGGGCGCACCCTGGCGTCGCCGCGCTCTTCACCGACGGCGTGACAATGCGACCGCTCGTGTGGGCAGCCGAGGCGGGCAGAATGCGCGGCGAGACCCTGGTGCCGCTCTTTCCCGGCGTGCCTGCGGTTGCCGCGCGTGATCCGCGTCTGCATGAACTGCTGGCCTGTGTCGACGCACTGCGCGCAGGCGGAACGCGCGAGCGTCGCATCGTTGGCGACGCACTCGGCGAGCGTGTGCTGTGGGCGCCAACTGGAACCCCCGCTGGCACTGCGTAACACAGCGACCAACTGCGCGGACCAGTAGTCCGTCAGACAGTTGGTCTAGCGTTCTACCGGCAGCTGCGCGGCAGTCCACCCCTCGTAGCCGTCGACGAGATTGCGCACATCGGTCCGGCCGAGCCGGTGCAACAAACTCGCGGCAATCGCGGAACGCGTACCGCCCTGACACTGAACCACGAGCGGCGCGCCGGGGAGTATGTCGAGCGAGTCGCTGAGCAGCCCGACCGGAATGTTGATGACTCCGGGCAAGTGTCCCGACTCCCATTCGGTGTGTCCACGCACATCGACAACGTGAAGCGAGTCGTCGTGCAATCCCTTGGCCAATGCGGCTGCGCCGATCTGCGGGATCGTGTGCACCGTTTCACCCGCAGCACTCCAAGCGCCGAGCGCGGCGTCCGCATCGATCCAGCCCCGCACGCGATCCAGCCCGATCATCGCCAGTTCACGTGCGGCACGACGTGCCTGCTCGTTCGCGCTCCGATCCGTCGGTGAGTTGCGCGGAATCAGCAGCGTGATGTCGACGTCGTACGGGAGAATCCAGCCCGCCCATGTGGAGAAGCTGCGCGACAGCGGTAGCGAGATCGAACCGGGAACATGCCCTTCAGCAAACCGATTCGTGTCGCGCAGGTCGAGCACCCATGCGTTCGCGCGCGCGAGCGACACCATCTCGCGGGCCGGCCACTCAGTCGGCGATGGCATCGTGCCAAGCACCGTCGGGCCATCGCGATTGATGCGCTTCATCTGAGCGAAGTACTTCGGCGGTTCGGGTTGTCCATCGAGCACAGCGCGCACAAACGTATCTTCGTCCGTTTCCGCGACGCCCCAGTTGGACAGCTTTTCGTAACCGACGGTGCTGGATGGAACTGCGCCGAGCGCCTTGCCGCAGGCAGACCCTGCACCATGTCCGGGCCAGAGTTGCAGATGGTCGGGGAGTGCGCGGAAGCGTCGCAGCGAGTGAAAGAGCGTGCGTGCGCTCGCTTCCATAGTGCCGGCAACGTACGCCGCTTTCTCCAGCAAGTCGGGGCGTCCGACGTCGCCGACGAAAACGAAATCGCCGGAGAGCAGCCCCATCGGTCCGACGCTGCGCGGCGTGTCAGTGACGAGGAACGCCAGATGCTCGGGTGTGTGTCCCGGCGTATGCATCACGTCGAGATGAATGTTGCCGACGCGGATGCGGTCGCCGTCGCGCAGCAGCGTTGCGTTGTCGCTCGCCGCGTAGGCGTACTGCCAGTCTGCGCCCCCCTCGGCGGAGAGATGGAGCCTCGCCCCGGTGCGGGCCGCGAGTTCGCGCGAACCCGAGACAAAGTCCGCGTGAATATGCGTCTCGGTTACGTGCGTGATGCGCAACCCTTCGGCCGTTGCCGCCGAAAGGTACGCGTCGACGTCGCGAATCGGATCGACCACGATCGCGTCACCGGTCATCTGGCAACCGATGAGATAACTCGCCTGTGCGAGGGATGAGTCGTAGAACTGTCGCAGGTACATGGGGACGAATATATCGGGGCGGACCCGCGCACACGAACACGAATGGACCGACGAACAAG
Source organism: Gemmatimonas sp. (assembly GCA_046590495.1). Classification (GTDB taxonomy): domain Bacteria; phylum Gemmatimonadota; class Gemmatimonadetes; order Gemmatimonadales; family Gemmatimonadaceae; genus Gemmatimonas. The sequence goes on from JBKJTE010000052.1 coordinate 10,861, forward strand.
AGCGATCTGCAATCCAGACGAACAATTGCCAGCAGTGAAACGACAATGCCTGACCCGCTATGCCTGGCCAATCGTCGGTTGAATAGCATGTGAGCATGACTCGCGGCCCCGACCGGAAGCCATCAACGCTCGCTGCAAATCGCGCGATGGCGGCAACACGTCCGATACCAATTCCCGCAGCGAAGAAGCCTGCTGACGGGAAGTTGTCGGTACAGGAAATTGCACGCGAGCTTGCCAAGCAACCGGTCGCGCGCGGCAGGAACGCGCATGCAAGTGTCGGTGCCCCGAAGGCGCCGTCTGCGCGACCGGCCGCACCCGTGCGAACGCCGGTCGCGCCGGTGACGAAGGCGCTGGCCCGCAGGGGTGGAGCGAAGGCGGGAGGGAAGGGCAATGCCGAGCACCGCATTGTGTTCACCGTCGTCGTCTGCTTTCTGGCGTGCGTGGCAGCGCTCGCGGCCGTGCGGATCAGCGACAACATGCAGGCGAGCACCGCGAAGCTCGGCATCGAGACGACCTTCAATGGCGTGCACCTGCAGCAGCAGAACTTCCGCGTGTTGAATTCACGCTTTGCCACGTGGAACGAACTGGCGGCCACGGGCGCGACGCTGCCGCCGTTCCAGAGGGTCGCAGCCTCCAATGCCGATGCGTCGCACTGGTACCTGTCGCTCCGTGACCAGAACACGGGCGTCGTGTGTGACCGGACCGGCGAGCTATTCGACGAGAGCGCGGACGAACGAAAGCCGGTGTGCAGGGACAAGTAGCGGGGTGTCGCGGCGGGTGTGCGGCGTGGGAAATCCGGGTCGAAGAAATGTCTGGACGGACGCACTAGCTTCGAGGCGCACAAGACGGTAATTCGCAGCGTGCAAATCATCCGTCATTCTCTCCGGTGTTTATTCGCGCTGCGGGCTCGCGCGTATGCCGTCGCGTATTCAGTCGCATGTGCAGTCGCATGTGCAATCGTGCCGATGCTGGCCATCGGTGCCGCGAGGACGCTCAGTGCGCAATCGCGGCCGACAGCTGGCTCGCGCGACACGATCACGGCGCGTGCGAAAGACACGGTCACTGCACTGCGACCCGTGAGCGTCACGGTGACACGTGATGCGGCGCGCAGTGCGCTTGAGCTTCCGTTTGCTGCGACACGCGTTGCGATCGATGGGTCACGCCCGGCGCAACGCCGCGCGTCGATCGGCGAACTGCTGCTGGGGATCGCCGGCGTGCAGGTGCAGGAACGCGGGAATCCCTCGCAAGACCCTCGACTCGCCATCCGTGGTTTCGGCGCACGCTCAGCGTTCGGCGTCCGTGGCGTGCGTGTGCTGCGCGACGGTGTGCCGCTTACGCTGCCCGACGGACAGACGCCGACTGACTGGCTTGACCTCGAGAGTCTCGGAACAGTTGAACTGGTGCGCGGCACGGCGGCGGCGCTGTACGGAAACGCGGCTGGCGGCGTTGTCGACTTTCGTTCGCGCGAGCCGGCAACGGGGCTCGGCGCGCTCGACGCGCGCGTGTGGGGCGGCGGTGGAATTGTGCGGTCGTCGGCGTCTGCGTCAGGCACGGTGCCGATGCACGGTACGACGGTGCGCGATGCCGGATGGTTGGCGTCGTTCACACGCACCAATGGCAACGGTGCGCGCGAATGGTCGCGGCTCGATGCGTCCAGTGTGTTTGCACGCGGCATGGCCACCATCGCGGGGACGCGCGTCGAGTTGCAGGCCACGCGCTACGATACGCCGCGCGCAGAGAATACGGGTGCGTTGACGTCGGCCGAACTGTCGCGCGATCCGACGCTCCCTGATTCGCTGAACATCACAAAGCATTCGCGCAAGGCGGTCCAGCACTCGCAGGTCGCCCTGCTCGTCTCGCGCAGCGGTGTCGCGCACGATCTCGCGGCGACGCTTTTCACCGGGACGCGGTCACTCGACAATCCGTTGCCGTTTGCGATTGTCGGCGTTGAGCGCTCCGTGGTCGGTGGTTCGTTGCGCGGCGGTGTGCGCACGACCCGTTTTGGATGGCCGGTGCGACTGACGGCCGGCGGTGACGCACAACAGCAGGGGGACGATCGCGTCAACTTTGAAAACTGCGCCGACGTGGCGAGGACCACACCGGCCTCGACGCGTTGCCCGACGGTTGCGGCAGAACGCGGTGCCTATCGGCTCAACCAGCGTGAGGACGTCTCGGGGCTCGGGGCCTACGCGCGCGCTGAAGTCGAAGCGCCGCATCATGTCTTCGCGAGCGTCGCCGTGCGTGGAGATCGTGTGGCGTTCCGCGTGCGCGATCACTTCATCACCGGCACCAACGCCGACGATTCGGGAGATCGCACGCTGTCGGCAACGAGTCCGATGCTCGGGCTGGTGTGGCGCGCGCGTCCACTGCTGTCCTTCTACGCCAATGTCGCGACCGCATTCGAAACGCCGACAATCACCGAACTCACCAATCAGGACAACGGGGCGGCCGGGCTGAACAAAACGCTTGCGCCGCAGTTGACGCAGACGATTGAAACGGGAGTGAACGCGTTCTTGGGCGGCCGGGTGAAACTCGAACTGGCGGGATTTCGCGCGCGTGTGCAGGACGAACTCGTGCCGTTCGATGTCCCGAACCAGCCGGGCCGGCGCGCCTTTCGCAACGCTGGCCGCACCACGCGCACGGGTATCGAAAGCAGCACGCACCTGCTCGTGCCATTTGGTGAAGTGGGTGGGTCGTACAGTTGGTCGCGCTTTCGTTTCGACACG
>JBKJTE010000345.1:0-5595 GCA_046590495.1 Gemmatimonas sp.
CCGGAAACAGCCGATGCCGAGACTGACGCGGGCGTAACAACGACGCTCGGGGTTGGTGCATGAGTGACGCGATCGACACTTCGATCAGCACTCCGATGAGTGCAGAGATGAGCGCAGAGATGAGCGCAGAGCCAATCAGCGCTGCACCGCCGCGTCCGATTGCCGCACCGCCACGTCCGTATCACTTTCCGGTGTTCGAGACGCACATACTCGCGAACGGTCTGCGGGTGATCGTGTCGCCGGTGCCAGCGTATCCGGTCGTCACGATTCTCGCTGTCGTTGAAGCGGGAGCGACGCGCGATCCGCGCGATGCCGAAGGCCTCGCGCAGACGACCACGCGTGCGCTCGCGGAAGGCACCCGCGACATGAACGCGCTCGAGTTGGCCGAACGGCTCGAAACACTCGGCACGACGCTCGACACCGGCGCCGATTGGGATTCGGCGATCGTGCAGCTCACGTCACTCGCATCGCGGGTTGAAGATGCGTTGGCGGTGTTGGCCGAAGTGTTGCGCTTTCCGGCGTTTCCCGACGACGAACTCGATCGGTTGCGCGCCGAACGCCTCGCTGATCTCGCGCAGTTGCGGGCAGAGCCTCGCGGACTGGCCGATGTCTTCTTCTCGCGACTGTTGTACGTGCCGGAGTCACGATTCGCGCGACTCGCGGGCGGCGACGAACAGAGCATCGAGCAGATCACGCGCGAACGAACGGTCGCGTATCACGCCGAGTACTATCGTCCGAATTCGACGGCGCTGATGGTGGTCGGTGATATTTCCGTCGACGACGCGGTGCGTCATGCCACGAAGTACTTCGGTGACTGGGCCGGTAGCGCGCCCGATGTGACGGAGCCACTCGATGTCGCGCGATATCAGGAGCCGCGCGTGCACATCATCGACAAGTCAGATGCGCCGCAGTCGGAATTGCGCGTCGGTCACGTCGCGGTGCGACGGTTGCACGACGACTATTTCCCGCTCGTGGTGATGAATGCGATTCTGGGCGGCCTCTTTTCGTCGCGACTGAATCTCAATCTGCGCGAAGTACACGCGTACACCTACGGCGCGCACTCGGCGTTCGATTGGCGTCGCGCGGCGAGTCCATTCGAGATTTCGACGGCGGTGGAAACAGCAGTTACGGCCGACGCGCTGAAGGAAATTCAGATCGAGTTCAATCGCATTCGCGAAGCACCGGTGACCGACGCCGAACTGTCGCTCGCGACCGACTATCTCGTGGGCGTCTTCCCGATCCGTTTTGAGACCACGGCCGAAGTCGCGGGCGGACTCGCGAATGTGGAGATCTTCCGGCTTCCGTCCAACTATTTCGACAACTATCGCGATCGTGTGCGCGCGGTGACGGCGGCGGATGTGTTGCGGGTCGCGCAGCGTCATCTCGACCCGTCGCGTCTGCAGGTGGTCGTTGTCGGGGATGCCTCGGTGATTCGTGAACCGCTCGCCGAGCTTGGACTCGGGCCCGTGACCGTGTACGATCCTGCCGACGTGGATACGCCAACCGGCGATCCGGATGTCGTGGTGCTCTCGCAAGCTTCGTTGTCGTCTCCTTCCGCTTCCTGACTCGCCCCGTGCCACCAGCCAAGCCGTCCAAGTCGCCGTTGTACGAAGTTCGTCGTTCGCGCATCCAGGGACGCGGTGCGTTTGCCATTCGTCCGATCCGCAAAGGACAGATCGTCGACGAGTACACCGGCGAACCGATCACCCATGAAGAGGCTGACCGTCGCTACGACGACAGCGAAGGACGTCATCACACGTTCCTCTTCATTCTCGATGACGACACGGTGCTCGATGCGCGCAAGCAGGGAAGCGACGCGCGCTACATCAACCACTCGTGCGAGCCGAACTGCGAAACGGAAATCGAAGACGGCCACATCTGGATCAAGGCGATCACACCGATCAAGCCTGAGACGGAGCTGGTCTACGATTATCGGTTTGACTGGCAGGACGAGTACGAGCCGGAAGATGTGCGCTACTACGCGTGCCGATGTGGGTCGGCCAAGTGTCGCGGGACGATCTTGCGGGTGCCGGTCTATCTGCGGCCGACGGTGCGGAAGTGGCTGGCTGGGGACGATGTGACGAAGCCGCGGAAACCGAGAACGGCGGCGGCGAAAAAAGCCGCAAAAACGGCCACGAAGAAAGCCAAGAAGAAAGCCACGAAAACGGCGAAGAAGGGCGGGAAGAAAGCGGGGAAGAAGGGGAGCGGGAAGAAGGTGGCCAAAACGACGAAAAAGACGGGTGTGAAGAAAAGCGCGAAAAAAGTGATCAAGAAGACCGCGAAGCGGGGACGGGCATGAGCGAGGGTCCGGGACAGATCTCGAGCAGGCGCGCCTATAGCGGGCGCATCATTTCGCTCGATGTGGACGAGGTCCGCTTCCCGGACGGATCGACAGGATCATTGGAGATGATCCGACACCCTGGAGCGAGCGCGATCGTGCCGTTGCTCAACCCGGAGGCGGACGACCCAGAGGTGCTGCTCATCCGGCAGTATCGCTACGCCGCCGATGGCTATTTGTACGAAGTGCCGGCCGGTCGGTTGGACGCGGGGGAATCCCCGTTGGAATGCGCCAAACGTGAGTTGCGCGAGGAGACCGGATACAGCGCGACGAAGGTCGAACCGCTCTTCACGATGTTCACCACACCAGGCTTTACCGACGAGAAGATCCACCTCTTTCTCGCGTCGGGACTCGTGGCCGGGGAAAGTGCGCGTGAAGCCGACGAATTCATGGAGCTGGTGCCGACCAAACTGTCGCGGGCACTGTCCATGATTGAACAGGGGGAGATTCAGGACGCCAAGACGGCGTTGGCGCTGCTGTATGCGGCGGGGTTTCGTCTGAACTGACAGGACGGCAGTTCAACACGGGCCGGTGTCCTCGTCGTGTGTCCTCTATTTAGGAACCGGATGCACTCTGGGAACGTAGGGCAAATGCGGTGATTCGAAACACATCCAGCTAAAGCAGTGCGGCGTATCCATTTACGGGGGAATGTTCCAAAGGGTTCCCCACGGCACGGCGCGTGCATTAGAGCATGGTGCGCGACGTGAAGGGATGCCGGATCGCCCGGCACACCAACTGGAAGCGCCGCAAACCATCTGGTTCGCGTCACCGCAGTAGGAGGGCTTTGAAATGGCCGAACTGGCTCGTACGCACAAGACCAACCAGACTCTCGCATTCCCGGTACGCGAACATCTGCGCACTCTGGACGACGGCGAAGTCGTGTCGGCATTCCTCGCAGGTGAGGAACGGGCGTTCGAAGAGCTGGTCGACCGGTATCAGGGCCGGTTGCTCAACTTCGTCTACCGGACCATCGGAGACCGGGACCGCGCCGAAGATCTGGTGCAGGAAGTGTTCATTCGCGTCTACCGCCACATCGGACGCTTTGATCGCTCCAAGAAGTTCTCCACGTGGATCTACACCATCGCGTCGAATCTGGGCAAAAACGAGCTCCGCAACCGCTCGCGCAACCCGCTCGTGCTCTTTCAAGCCATCAAGGCCAAGTTCGAGGACGAGGACCGCCCGCTGCAGTTCGAGGACGTGCACACGCGTCCGGACGACCTGTATCGCAAGCGTCACCTCCGCGAGATGGTTGAACAGTCAGTGGGTAAGCTTCCGGCGCATCACCGCGAGGTGTTCGTGCTCCGTGAACTCGAAGGCAAGTCGTACGAAGAAATCGCCGAGATCACCGGCGTGAACCTGGGCACCGTGAAATCGCGCCTCAACCGCGCGCGGACCGCCTTTGCAGACATCATCGCTCCGTTGGTTCGATAGGCGTTCGAGTCTGATAAGTCTTCTCCCGGTTCCGGCAGCGTCGGTCTTATCCGAACGTTGCCGGAACCGGTGCTGTACGGGAGGGTATGTTGCTCAGCGTCCGACTTTGGACGAGCAAATCCCTGACCCGTTCCCGATGGACTGCAGACACTTTCGCAAGCATCATCTGGCCTACCTCGACGACACACTGTCGGGCGACATGACGGCCGAAGCGCAGCAACACATTCTGGCATGCGACACGTGTGCTGCGCACGACACGCTGGTTCGCCGTTCGCTGATGATCGCGCGCAGCATCCGGACCATCGAACCATCAACGGATTTTCAGCGCAAGCTGCGCGAGCGTCTCGCCGTCTGTCGCGACGAGGGACGCGCTGAGGCACGATTCTCACCTCCAAAGCCATTTTCTGCATCGTTCCGCTCTCCGCGCGCCCTTACCGCAGTGGCCGTCGGCGCTGCACTCGGTACCATGGTCTGGCGTGGACTTTCCGCTGGTGTGACGCCCGTGATTGCGATGCAGCCGGTCGTCGCGTCTCAGCCAGTGTCGATGCAGCCGCAATCGGTGTTTTCTCCCGCCCTCATCAGCGTGATGTCGACCGGAAATCCGGTGTGGCCGGCAGCAATGATGATTGAAGAAGCGCCGACGCAGTTTGTGGCTGCGGACTTTCGGTTGATGGGAGACCGATAGGGGCTGGGGACTGGGGACTGGGGACTGGGGGGGGCGTGGGCTGAGTATCTTTCCGTCCATGCCTCCCCGCCCCGCAGCATCGTCCGGATCGTCGTCACCGAACGCGCGTGAAGTGTCGCCACTGCGAATCGTGCAGGCCGCGATTCAGTCCCGGACATTCGCGCCGGTGTACTACCTGTTTGGCGACGATGATTATCTGAAAGACGCGGCTGTGCGGGATCTGCTTAACTCGGCGATCGATCCGTCCACGCGCGATTTCAACTGCGAGATCCGTCGAGGCAATGAACTCGATGCGGAAGCAGTCGGCAGTCTACTTGCGACGCCCCCAATGCTCGCCGAACGTCGCGCGGTTGTGATTCGTGACGTCACACTCCTCAAGAAAGCCGCGCGTCAACAACTGGATGCGTATCTCAAGCGCCCGGCGAGTGACACGCTATTGCTGCTGGTGAGTGCGGCCGGTACAAAGGCCGATGCGCTGCTTGCGGCGGCGAGTACTTTGCTCGACTTCGAACCGCTGTCGCCGGAACGCGTGCGCAAGTGGATTGCGCACCAGGCAACGACCGCGCTGTCGATGAGCGTGACCGACGATGCGACGCAGCTGCTGCAGCAGTCGGTTGGGAACGACTTGAATTTGCTGGCCGCCGAGCTGGACAAGTGCGCGAGCTACGTGCTGGGCGCGCTCGACGCGCGCGGGGGCGTGAGTGGCGGTGCGAACGGTGGTGCGAGTGAGGGCGATACCCAGCCGACGATCGACGCAGATGCAGTAGCCGCGGTGGTCGGCGTGCGCCGTGGAGAGACGGTGACGGATCTGCTGGATGCGATTGCTGCGCAGGATGCAAAGCGCGCAGTGTCGCTCGTTGGGCACGTCCTCAACCAGCCGAAGGAAACAGGCGTTCACGTGGTCATTATGCTCAGCGCACAGGCATTTGCGATTGCCTTTGGCCGTTCGCGCCGTGATGCTGGCATCTCGACCAGTCGATTGCCAGGAGAGTTCATGGCGTACCTACAGGAACTCCGCGTCAACACAGGCCGCCCTTATAGCGAGGCAGCGTCAACTTGGACAAAGAACGTCGATCGCTGGAGCGCTCGTTCGTGTGAGCGTGCACTACAGTTGCTGCTCGAGGCCGATATCGCACTCAAG
>JBKJTE010000034.1:0-13967 GCA_046590495.1 Gemmatimonas sp.
CGCTCATGAATCCGTGCGCTCGCGCCCACGCCGAACGGCGCAAGCCACCACTCCGCATCGTGGTTGCCCGGCACAGCGAGCAACGGAGCAATCGCAGTGAAGCGGTCGAGTATAACGCGCGCGTCACGAAATTCCTGTTCCCGTGCACGCTGCGTAAGATCGCCCGAGACGGCGATGGCATCGAACGACAGCACCGCCGCGAGACGTTCCGCGGCGGCGATGTGCTGCGGCACGAACGAGCGGCCGCAGTGAATATCGGAGATGTGCAGGACGCGAACGACGCGTCCACTCATACGGTTCGGCTCATCCGAGACGGGCGATCACGGCATTCGTGAATTCGTCGGTCGAGGCGGTGCCACCGAGGTCGCGGGTGAGCACAATGCCCTCCTTGAGCACCCCTTCGAAGGCGTCGCGGATACGCTTGGCGCGTGGATGATCACCGATGTGTTCGAGCATCATGCAGGCCGCGAGGACGAGTGCGCCCGGGTTTGCGATGTTCTTGCCTGCGATGTCAGGCGCAGTCCCGTGCACGGCTTCGAAAATCGCGGCGTTGGCACCGATGTTCGCGCCCGGTGCGAGCCCCAGTCCACCGACCAGCCCCGAAATTTCGTCCGACAGAATGTCGCCGAACAGATTCGTTGTCACGACGACGTCAAACGATTCGGGTCGCATGACGAGATGCATCGCCATCGCGTCGATGATGCGCTCTTCGAACTGAACCCGCCCTTCGTAGTCGCGCGCCACCATGCGACCGACATCGAGGAACAACCCCTGCGAAAATTTCAGGATGTTGGCCTTGTGAACGAGCGTCACCTTTTTGCGATTGTGCGCGAGTGCGTACTCGAACGCATACCGCACGATCCGCTCGGATCCCATGCGCGTGATGATCGCCACCGACTCTGCCGCCGCCTTGGGATCGTCGCCGATCTTCACGTAGTGCTCGACACCGATGTACAGGCCTTCAGTGTTCTCGCGCACCAGCACGATGTCGACGTTATCGAAGCGACCCGGGATGATGGTGTGCGCCGGACGCACGTTCGCATACAGATCGAACGTCTTGCGCAGCGCGACATTGATCGAGCGGAACCCTTCGCCCACGGGAGTCTCGAGCGGACCCTTGAGCGCGAGTCGAGTGCGCTTGATCGAGTCGAGTGTCACCTCGGGAATGGGGTCGTTCCAGCGGGCGATGCCGGCCATGCCGGCGACCTGCCGGTCCCATTCGATGTCTGCGCCGGCGGCAGCGAGGATGCGGACGGTGGCGTCCGCGATGGACGGCCCGATGCCGTCGCCAGGGATGAGTGTCACAGGAATGGCCATATCGTAAAGATCGTCGCCTGATGCGTCGGGGTGAAGCGCCGTCCTGTCTCAACGTCTATTGACATGGCCGCGTTCAGAAGCGAAAACCCACCATTCGCGAGACCTCCTGCCCGCTCTCCTGCCCTCCGTGACCTCCCGCCTGCTCCGATTTCTCCCGTGGCTTGCCATCGCACTGCTCGGTGCCGGTGCCATCGCCACCATCGCCCTCACAAACGGCGAGAAAGTCAGTGCCGCGTGGCTTCTTACCGCGGCGATCTGCAGCTACCTCATCGCCTACCGGTTTTATAGCCGGATCATCTCCCACAACATCTTCCAGCTCGACGCGACGCGTGCCACGCCTGCCGAACGGCTGGACGATGGACGCGACTACGTGCCGACGAACAAGTGGATCGTCTTCGGACACCACTTTGCGGCCATCGCGGGCCCGGGCCCACTGGTGGGACCGACGCTGGCCGCCCAGTTCGGATTCCTCCCTGGCGCCCTTTGGATCATCGTCGGGGTCGCGCTCGGTGGCGCGGTTCAGGACTGCGTGATCCTCTGCTCCTCAATCCGGCGCGACGGCAAGTCACTCGGCCAGATGGCCAAAGAGGAAATCGGGACCGTCGCCGGTGCGACCGCGCTGGTCTCGATTCTGGGCATCATGATCATCCTGATCTCGGTGCTGGCGCTGATCGTGGTCAACGCCCTGCGCGACAGTCCGTGGGGCGTCGTCACCATCGGGTTGACGATTCCAATCGCCATGCTGATGGGTGTGTATCTGCGCTGGATTCGACCGCACCGTGTGCTCGAAGCCACGGCAATGGGGCTCGTCTTGCTGATGCTGTCGTTGTATGTCGGCAAGTGGGTGGCAGCGTCGCCCGAGCTCGCGCCGATGTTCACACTCAGCGGCCCGACGCTCGCGATCGCCATCATGATCTACGGCTTCTTCGCGTCGGTGCTGCCGGTGTGGCTGCTGCTCGCACCGCGCGACTACCTCAGCGCGTTTGTGAAGATCGCAGTCGTGCTCGCACTCGCCGTCGGCATTCTGATCGTGCTACCGCCGCTGGAGATGCCGCCCGTTACGCGCTTCATCGACGGCAGTGGACCGGTGTTCGCCGGCAAGCTGTCCCCGTTCGTCTTCGTGACCATCGCGTGCGGCGCGATTTCCGGTTTCCACGCGCTGATCTCATCGGGCACCACGCCCAAGTTGCTCAAGCGTGAGACGGACGCGCGCTTTGTCGGCTACGGCGCGATGCTGACCGAGTCGCTGGTTGCCACGATGGCGCTCATCGCCGCGTGCGTTCTGACACCGGGCGTCTACTTTGCGATCAACGCACCGGCAGCCGCGCTGGGCACCACAGCCGCTTCGGCGGCAGCGGCGATCGCCAACTGGGGCTTTGTGGTCACGCCCGAGCAGCTCGAAACGTTGGCACGGCAAGTGGGTGAGACGTCGCTGCTTTCGCGCACCGGCGGCGCGCCAAGTCTGGCAGTCGGTATGGCCCATCTGTTCTCGCAGGCGCTGGGTGGTGTGGCCGCGATGCCGCTCTGGTATCACTTCGCGATCATGTTTGAAGCGCTGTTCATTCTGACGACCCTCGATGCGGGCACGCGCGTCGGTCGCTTCATGCTGCAGGACCTGCTCGGTCACATCTACAAGCCGCTGGGTCGGGTGTCGTGGTATCCCGCCGTCGTCCTGACCAGCGCCATGTTCGTGGCGGCGTGGGGCTACTTCCTGTACCAGGGCGTCACCGATCCACTCGGCGGTATCAACTCGCTCTGGCCGCTGTTCGGCATTTCAAATCAGCTGCTGGCCACGGTCGCCCTGTGCGTCGGCACGACCGTCATCATCAAGATGGGCAAAGGCAAATACGCCTTCATCACCATCCTGCCGATGATCTGGCTTTCGATCGTGACGTCGACTGCAGGGCTGACGAAGATCTTCTCAGCGGATCCGAAACTCGGCTTTCTATCGCATGCGCGGCTGGTCGAGTCACAGATTCTGAGCGGGAAGTTGCCCGCCGCCATCAAGTCGGTCGATGCCGCACATCGCATCATCTTCAACGACCGACTCGACACGGCCGTCGCCGCGTTCTTCCTCGTGTCGGTGGTGCTGATCCTCGGTGCGTCGTTCATCGAGTGGTACAAGGTGCTGAGCGGCCAGAAGGCGGCCGTCAGCAGCGAGTCCAAGTATGTTGCCAGCCAGCTGATGGGCGAAGCGGCGTAGCCGGACGACAGCACGCGTAACGCGCCCGAGCGATCATTCCCGCTCGGGCGCGGTGTGCATCGGCGATAGAACTCACGCGAATTTTCCGCGCCTACCGCAGATCAGAACGTCACGACGGTGCGTAGCGTCGGGACGATACCCCGCAGCCGGTCACCGACTGCGTCCCGACGGGTGACTTGCTGCATGTCGCCGACGAACGACAGATGCGGCGTGGCCCGGAGCTGGTAGAACATTTCGGTGATCGTTTCCCGGCCACCAGTCCACGACGCGTGCGTGCTGCCGACGCCGATCAGGTCCGACGAACGTCCGGGGATCACACCCGAGAGAGTGAATCCGCCGCCCTGATGCGCGTTGACGGCCTGTACCCGCGCGTCCGCACGCCCGAACTGCGCGAACATCGCAACACTCGGTCGAGCTTCGTCTTTCTCGCCCTCCCGTTGCGCACCCTGCCAGAGCGTCTGATCGAGCGTGGCATACCAACCGCGCGTCCCCTTGAGATCGGGCTCCGCGTCTTCTGCTGCGTCGACCGACGCGAAGAGACCGGTGTGGCGCCATGCGCCGATTCCAACACGTCCGGGCAACCCGGCCCCCCCGACCGACCACTGCTGATTTGCCTGGGCGATCTGGAAACGCGAGCTGCCGCCGGCCGGTGCCGGTGCACCATCAAGTCCGTTGAACACGCCGGCGCCGACGGTGAGGTTTTTGCGCGGCGTCACGAACACATTGGCGCCGGACGTCGGGAGGGGGAACGTCGGGGCTGCGACAATGCTCGGCGAGAAACCCATCGCCGCATTGAGAAAGCTGCCGCCGTGATCGGTGCCTGCAAACTCGGTGTTGAAATCGAGCCGACCCGCCTTGATGCGCAGCCGATCCTGAAACAGGCGCTGCTCTACCAGAATCTCGCCGAACGAGCGGAAGTTGTCGGCGTCGATGTTGGAGAAGTTCTGCACGAACCCGGCTTCGCCCGATCCGTCGCGCCCGGTCCTGGTCTTGTGTTGCGCGTAGACCGTAAGGCCGCGCACACCGATCATCCGTTCGAGATCGAGCGTTAACTCGACGTTGCTGTGCGTGCGCAACGAATGTGCGCCGGACATCGCCGATGTTCCCGACGAGGCATCGGTGATTTCTTCGGCCGCAAAGGCGATACCCGGGCGCCCGACCAGCATGCGCCAGTCGAACGCGACACGCGCCGGTTGACCCCGCCCCACCGAGACGCCAACTGATGGTGTCGTGGGTACGGAAAGCACGGCTGGCTCGGGTGTTTCCTGCGCGGCGGCCGTGACTGCTGTTGTGTTGTTGGCGTCGCCGTCGTTTGCCGACAGTGCGGCAGTGCCTGATGTGGGCGCGCGTGGCACAGATGCAATGTGTGGGGTCGACTCCGCATTCGATATGACGCGCGCGTTACGTGCACGCGCTGACGTCCGCCCGGTGTGACTCACCGGCGAGGGGGCGACCGCGGAACTCGCGACCGCGGAACTCGTTTCTGCGAAACTGGCGGCCGCGGACGATGCGGATACAGGCGTTTCAGGGCCTGCCGATTGCTCGGGCGACACGTGGGCCGCGACGGTCTGTGCGGGGCGGCTGGCGGATACATCGCGCTTGGATACGATGACTGCGCGCGTGCCGGCCGAGACGGCGATGACTGCGAGGCAGACGACGGTCACGACGAGACGGCGTGACGATGCGTGATCGACGTGGGGAGACGTCGAGGAGCGGTTTGTCTTGGACACCGAAATGGCTCTGAACAATGGATGCATGCCGATGGGCATGCACAGGTCACCTGCGTCGGTGGCTGTGTGGCATCCAGAGAGATTCGGCGGGACGAGTCGATGGCATCAGTCGCGCCATCAGCAGATTCCGGCATCTGCATCAGGGTGTGACAGACTGTGCCATCGGCGGACTACGTGTCGCTGCTATCCGCGTCGAGCACTTCCCGTACACAGCGCGTGAGTTCCGCGGCGGTGTACGGTTTCGCAATGAAGGGCACGGTGGTGTCCAAGTGGCGATCATGAAGGGTCGCGTCGTCGGCGTAGCCGGAGGTGAAGATCACCTTCATCAGCGGGCGCAGTTTGCGACACTCCTCCGCGAGCTGTGAACCACCCATTCCGGGCATGACGATATCGGTCACCATGAGAGGCACGACCTCTGTGGTGGTGCGCAGCAGCTCGAGCGCTTCCAGTCCGTTGCCAGCCGTGAGCACTTTGTAACCGGCGATCCGCAACACCCGCTCGGCGAGTCGGCGAACGCCATCCTCATCTTCGACGAGAAGAACTGTTTCGGTACCTGGCATCGCCGCTGGCGTGGAGACCGGCGTTGTATGCGAAGAAACCTCGTAGACACGCGGCAAATAAATGGTGAAGGTGCTCCCCTGTCCGACGCTGCTTTGGGCAAAGATGCTGCCGCCACTCTGTTTGACGATTCCGTAGACCATGGAGAGTCCCAACCCGGTGCCCTGGCCGAGCCCTTTGGTCGTGAAGAACGGTTCAAAGACACGACTACGCACGGCGTCATCCATACCGGCTCCGGTATCGCTGACCACCAGCTGCACGTATTCACCCGGAGCGAGGGGCACGTGATCGATCGGTGGCGAGTCACCGATCACGACGTTTCTGGTCGCCAAGGTCAGGGTGCCTCCCAACGGCATCGCGTCGCGTGCGTTCACCGCGAGGTTCATGACCACCTGCTCGATGTGTGTCGGATCCGCTCGCACGCATCCGACGCGGTCCGTTGGCTCGATCATGAGCTCGATATGCTCGCCAATCAGGCGCTGCAGCATGGCCTGCACCCCGGCCATGAGGCGGTTCATGTCGATGACATCGAACTTCATGACCTGCTTGCGACTGAAGGCGAGCAGTTGACGGGTGAGCGTCGCCGCGCGCGTGCCAGCTTCGCGAACCTGTTCGAGGTCTTGACGCATCGCAACGTCGCGCGGCATCTCGGCCATGATCAGTTCGACGGTGCCATTGATCACGGTGAGCAGATTGTTGAAATCGTGCGCAATGCCTCCGGCGAGTCGCCCCACGGTTTCCATCTTGTGCGATTGCCCAAGCTGGGCCTCGAGCTGGCGCTGTTCCGTCAGATCGCGACCGATTGAAATGAAGTGAACGATCTCACCGCGCTCATCCCGGAACGGCGTGATGGTGCGTTCTTCGACATAGCGCGTTCCGTCTTTGCGACGGTTGGTGATTTCGCCCTGCCAGACGGCGCCGCGGAGAATCGTGTCCCACAACGTCTTGTAGAATGCTGTGCCATGAATTCCCGATTTGACCAACTGGCGCGGATTTTTCCCGATGGATTCATAGGCCGAGTAGCCGGTAAGCTGCGTGAAGCCGGCGTTGACCCATTCGATGGTACCGTTCCGATCGGTGATGAGTATCGCGTTCGCGGCGGCGTTCAGTGCCGCAACGCGAAGATGAAGTGCGATGTCGGCGCGCTTCTCCGCCGTGATGTCAAAGAGTGCGACACGGCACTCGTTTCCCTGCTCTACGTGCGTGCCTTCGATTCGCAGTGACACCAACGGCCCATTCTTCTGCGGCGGTGACAGCTCGCAAACCGCGCGTTGGTGTGTGCTGAACACAGTGCGCAAGAAGTCAGCGAACCGCGCGCGGTCGGGGGCATCGAGAAAAAAAGAGAAGTGCCGATGCACCAGCCACGACCGGTCAACCCCCATCAGTTTTGCACCGGTCAGATTCACCTGTGTTACAACGCCATCAGCGCTGAGCGTCAGATAGCCCACGGGCGCGAAGTCGTACAGATCGGTGTAACGGGCGAGCATCGCTTCGACCTGATCGCGCGCACGACGCAACTCCTCGTTCTGCATCTCCAGTTCGACTTGATGGACCTGGAGTTCATACACCAGGCGCGCGGGATCAACGCCGGGTGCAGCAACCAGCTCGGTAAAACCGTCGGGGTCGAGGCGGCGCTCTGCGCGTCGCCTTAGCTCGAACGATTCCGGGCCGTGCTCGCTCATGCGCGTTCACCCGATTTGCGTTCGCGTTCCGAGACTTCCAACTGTTGCGCCTGATCTTCGATGTGCTTTTCAAGCCCGACCTGCGTCGCCCGCAGCTTGCCTTCGAGGATCTTGGACGCGGTGATATCGCTGAAGGTGATCGTCACGCCGTCGACGTTGTTGGTGAGCGTGCGGTACGGGATGATGCGCACCAGAAACCAGCGCCCGTCAGAGGCTTGAGCGGGCTCCTCGTGCACCGCAACCCGGTCAAGCACTTCACGCGCGTGTTGTAACAGCAACGGATAGGTCAGATCCGAAGCCAGATCTGCGAGTGGTCGGCCAACATCGGTTGTCGCGAGCCGGAAGATCTTGCTCGACCCGGCGGTAAAGAGTCGAATCTTGAGCTCTACATCGAGAAACACGGTCGCGACTTCGGTGCTGTCCAGCAGATTCTTCATGTCGTTCGCCAGGCGCGAAAGCGAATCCACGCGCACCTGCAGCTCGTGATTCAGCGTCTGCAGCTCCTCGTTCATCGACTGCATTTCTTCTTTCGATGTCGTCAGCTCTTCGTTCGTCGATTGCAGTTCTTCGTTTGCCGACTGTAACTCTTCGTTCGCGGAGTTGAGCTCTTCCTTTGAACTTTGCTGTTCGCGGTCCGCCTCGAGCAGTTCAAGTCTGACCTGCGACAGTTCCTGCTCCAGTTGCACCAACTGCGCTCCGCTCGCTGGCGAGCCTTTGGGAAGCGACTTTGCAGTCGGCCGAGCCGCCACCTCGGTGAACACAATTATCACCATGCCGCTCAGAATATCGGGCTCGCGCAGCGCCTCCACCGTCAGATCGATGGTCTGCTTTCCCCCATTGGTACCCACGACAATGCCCGCTCGCCGCACAGCCTCTGTCCGACTCAGGGCTTTGCGGAATGCATCGGTCAACTCATGCCGCAAACCGTCGCGCGCCATGGCGAACACATTCCAATTCGTCTTGCCTGCTGCCGGCTCCAGGTACTTGCCGGTGCGACCGCTGATGAAAACGATGTCGCCTTTGCGGTCGACCAGCACGGCGGCGGGCGAGTAACGCTGCAGCAGCAGCCTCTCTGCATCGACCTGCAGACTTCCGCGCGACTGTATTGGCGTTGCAGGTGGTGTCGCCGCTCCCGACCGCATGTATGCGGACGGAAAGACGACGGCTTCAGCGCGCGCTGGCGTTTCGCGCCGTTGATAGATGCGGGACTTCGCGTCGACCGCCAGGAACAGATTGGTGGCGGGCCCGATGGTTTCAGAACTGCCAAGAAAGAGCAGTCCGCCCGGGCTCAGACTGTAGTGAAAAAGAGGCAGCAGTCGGTTCTGCAGCTCGGGCGTGAGATAGATCAGCAAGTTACGACAGGTCACGATGTCGAGCTTCGTGAATGGCGGATCCATACTGACATTATGCGGCGCAAAAATCACCGACTCACGAATCAGGCTATTGACCTGGTACTGGCCGCTCTCGGTCTTGACGAAAAACCTATTCAACCGCTCTTCCGACATATCCGCCGCAATCCCGGCCGGATACACGCCGATCCGCGCCTTGGCGATCGCGTCCCGATCGAGGTCGGTCGCGAATATCTGCAACGCATGACTCGCCGGCGGCGTCGACTGCTCCATCGCTTCACGCAGCAGCATCGCGAGCGAGTAGGCCTCTTCTCCCGTGGCGCACCCGGCCACCCAGGCGCGCACCGGCTGACTCGGCGCGCGGCCGTTCAACACAGCGGTCGTCAGCTGCGCCTTGAGCTCATCCCACGCCACCGGATCGCGGAAGAAGTTCGTGACGCCGATCAGCAGCTCTTTGAAGAGCAGATCGATCTCCTGTGGGTTCTGCTGCAGATAGCGCACATAGGCTGCGGTACGCTCGATCTGATGGATCCCCATGCGGCGCTCGATGCGGCGATAGATCGTGTTGTGCTTGTAGAGTGAGAAATCGTGTCCGGTGTGCGCGCGGAGCAGGATGACCACTTTCTCGAGCCCGCTGCGTGCTTCATCGCCAGGCTGAGTGACGGCGCCCACGCCGGTCGGGGTGTACTTCAGATAGGCGATGATTCGCGCCGGGAGTTCTTCGACCGGGGCCACCACATCAGCCAGCCCCGCGTCGATTGCGCTGGTCAGCATGCCAGTGAACTTTGCCGTCTTCGGGTCCTGCACGAACGACACGCCTGCTTTTTCCTTGATGTCTTTCAGACCGAGTGAACCGTCACTCCCCATTCCCGAGAGAAGGACCGCGACGCTCCGATCTTCGCTGTTGGCGGCGAGGGAGCGAAAGAAATAGTCGATCGGTAACCGCAGGCCTCGCGGGGCAACGGGATCGAACAGATGCAGGACGCCGTGCAGCAGCGACAGATCCTTGTTGGGCGGAATCACATAGACATGGTCGACCTCGACTTTGGTCCCGTCGACCACCTGCGCGACGTGCATCGGCGTTACACGCTGCAGCAACTCGGCGAGCATTGCGACGTGCGTCGGATCGAGATGCTGCACGATGACAAACGCCATGCCGCTCGCCACCGGCACATTGCGCAGGAACAGCTCCAGCGCCTCAAGCCCCCCGGCAGACGCCCCGATGCCGACGATCGGGAATTGGGCCTTCACCGGCGAGGTCATTGGGAAGGACTCCTTTGCGCAATTCCGTATGGTCGATCCCGAACCGTGCGCCCGAGTGGCGAAGCCGGCCGTCGATTTGTCCGTGAACGCCCTACCAAGCTAGCGCGGGTCGACTGACTCAGTCAGTGCAGCGCTGGCCATGCACATGCGCATGCGTACATGCATGTATGCCGGTCCAGTGCGTCGATGCAACGAACCCACCCCGACGTGCTCATGCAAGACCAGGTCCGTCGTCGGCTGGGACGACTCAGGGCGAATGCGATTGGCCGGAGAAGAGACGAGCGCCAACTCGATGGCGAACTGGAAGACCATTGCCGCGATTGGGCTGCGCGGGGACTGTGTTATTGACCTAGCTGCGTGGTTGATCACGCGGTTTGCGGCCGGTGGTGTCCACCTGATTCTCCATTCACGAATTGGCACGGGATCGCGCGCGTACGAGAGTGAGGGCTTGGCGCTTTACGGCACGGCGTGCAGCGACAGTTGCAATGAACGGCCGTCGCTCGGCCACACGCCCGGGCCGGGATAGAACTGGGGCCGCTTCGTGAAATACTGTCGGTCGAAAAGATTGCTCACACCCGCGAGAACGCTGATGCGCGACGAAAGCACGAGCGTTCCGTTCAGATCAGCCAATGTGTATGCCGGCACAACTCCGACCGCGCCATTGGCCGATGGCTGCACGGTGTTCACTGCATCTGCAAACGTTCTGCTCACGTGACTGACCTGAAAGGTGACGGTGCCCCGCGAGCCGCGCGCTGCGACGCCTGCACGTGTGATCCACTTGGGCGCCGACTCCACTTCATGCCCTGCGATGTCGACGTTGCGACCGGCCTGAATCGCCGAGCCTTTCGCGTACCGCGCGTGCATAAACGAGGTGGCGTTGTACGCGCGCCACGTCACACCGTACGCGGCGCCGAGTGGAACGGAGACTCGCCCTTCGACACCATCGGTTTGTGTGGTGCCGACATTGGTCTTGTACGTCAAGGCAGCGCCTCTGGCATCAGTGAGGGTGAGCATCCCGAAGCGGTTCGCGTAGCGCATCGAAAATACGCCAACGTCATACGTGACTCCGCGCATCGTCGCGCCGCGCACACCACTCTCGATCGTCCACCCCTTGGCGTCCTTCAAACTGCTGTCTGTGCGTTCGGTTGACGTTTCGGGGAGTACGTCCTTCAGAATCATTGGGCGATATGCCTGACTCCAACCTCCATACCATTCGGTAGCGTCGCCCAGCTTGACGGCCGAACGCGCGCCAAAGAGCGGGAAGTGATGGCTGATGTCGCGAGGCGTGTCAGCGGGGTCGTAGTACGCCAATCTTCCCGTCATGTGTGTCGTGCCATTTTCCACGCGCACTCCGGGTACAATCGTCCAGCGCGTGGTCACACCGATCTCCGATTCGATGTACGCCGCCGCGTTTGCGGTGCGGTAGTGCAGATCGCGCTGAAAGTCCGTGCCGGGTTGGAGTGAGAGCGTGTAGTCGCTGCTGCGCGAGCCAACACCGCGCTGTCGGCGCCGCGTGTCATTCTGCGTGAGTGAAACTCCGCCGGCAAATGCTACGGGGTGTGTACTGATCGAGGCTTCGTGACGCACGCGTACTTCGAGCAGTCGACTGTTGTAGCGATCGATATCGACCTGACGCGCGCTCCACAGGCCGGAGGTTGACGCTGTATCCCGCTGAGTTGCAAAGCCGCCCACCGCCACGCTGCTTCGAGTGCCGAGCAGGCCAGACGCAACGAGTGTCGCCGACGTTGAGGGGCGAGGATTCCACGCCAGTGTGAGTGCCGGAACGATGATGTCCGGGCTGTACCAGTTGCGCGAGCGCGTCGATGTCTGTGAGTTCGCGGCAAACATTGCATCGTTGAGCGGACCGGGTTGACGATAGCGGTAGCGACTACGACTCAGCTCTGCCCTCAGCGAAAGCGACTTAGTCACCGGCGCGCTGAGACTCAGATGCTCAGCGTCGGCATTCGACTCTCCATTGGCGCGATAGCCGTCCGATCGACGGATCGACAGATACGAGTAGTACGACACGCGACCCACGCGACCACCGACTGCGTTCCAACTGCTGACGAGTCCTTGCGTACCAGCGGTGCTATACGATTCAGCGCGCGCGCGACGCGTTGAGTCAGCGCCTTTGACGACATAGTTGATCAAGCCGCCGAACTGCGATCCGTACTGCAGTGCCGCGGTGCCGCGAACGATCTCAACACGTTCAATCGCTTCCATCGGCGCACTGTAGTGGCTAGCCGGATAGGCGTACTGATCGGAGGTGGTAAGTACGCCGTTTTGTCGCACGTTGAACTCCCACGAGCGATGCGCATCGAGCCCACGCGTCGAAATATTGATCTGATTTCCCGAACCATCCATGTCGTAGACGAAGACCCCGGGCACTTCGGCGAAAATCTGTCGGCCGCTCTTTTCTGCGAGGTTCGACGATTGCGACGCGACGTCAACAACTTCGCTCTTTGCGCCGGTTGTAACCACACCGCCGACAATACGAGGGGCAGCGGTGATCGCGCCCGCACGTCGGTCGGCTTCGATCGAGAAGGACTTCAGGCGACGCGCGAGCGAGTCGGCACGTTGATGCCTGGTGCTGTCGGCGCGGGTTTGGGCCGTCAGCCCATCTGGAGAACCGATGATGCCGACGACACCCAGCAGCACGAAGGCCGCACGAGCCGCACTATCCATCTTGGACGAACCCAGAGTTGAAGAGGTACGATTATTTCCAAACCTTACTTCTGACTGCAGGAGAAATCTACTGCGCGCGGAGCAGGCGCTCGGCGGCGGAAGACCCACCGCCCGTTGGAGATCCACGGGAGACGGATCCCGTCACGCAATCGTCGCGAAGAAACCAGATCAACTGCAACGGGCGAATCCGGGACTCACTCGCGTGCGCCCGTTTTGCCGCCGACATGCGCCCACAGTGCGCGTTCAACCAGCACAGGCGTCCAGTCGCCACCGAGTTCAGCCGCGCGTTTACGCAGAGCGACGGCGTATTTGCCATAGTAGCCGAGTGTCCACGCGACCTTGCCGAGCAACGGGATCTGACCGGCGACGAGTTCGTCGAAGAACGGATAGATCGCCGGTTTGTGCGCAGCAGTGACGGCGGACGCTGTCGCCGGACCGACGCCGGCAAGTGTCGCAAGCGTGGCGACGGGTTGCGTGAGATGAGGAATCCTGGCGAGAGCGGCCGTACTAACGTCGACGACATGCTCAGCTGGATTGCCGCGAACGAGCACGAGGTTGGGAGCGCGCCATACGCCGCGCGCCATCTTCCATTCGGTGAGGCGCACCAGTTCGTCGTGGGTGATGTGTGGCGACGTACGCGATGCGATTGCGCGCGGCAACTCGTTTCGATACCAGCGATCTAGCTCAGGAAGTTTGGCGACGTCCTGCCGGGCGATGACATCGACATAACGCCCGATTGCCTGCTGCCAATCGGCGTGTGAAGTCGACATCCAGAGATCGGAAGTGGTGTTAGTCATGCCTGGGTCGTTTGAGGTGGTGCCACTGGACGGTTGCTGTACATGCCTTGAACCGCCGACGCGGCGCGTAGAGCGTGGGATCGGCGTAGCGGCTACTCGCTGACACCAAGCCACCGCTCCAACGCTTCGCGCCGCGACCGGCTGACGCGCAGTCGGGTGCCATCCTTCAACTGCAACTCGTAGTCACCACCAGCTGCCTTGTGCAACGTCTCGACGAGTGAAAGGCGTACGATTGCCGACCGATGGATGCGAAAGAACAGGGCGGGATCGAGGCGATCTTCGAGCGTCTGCATTGCTTCGCGAATGAGCATCACGCGACCGGCAACATGCAGTTCAGCATATGGCCCACTCGCGGTGATGAAGTCGATCTGCTCGACCGGCAC
>JBKJTE010000038.1:0-2924 GCA_046590495.1 Gemmatimonas sp.
TGTTGAACGGAATGTGCATGAACGAATCGCCGGTGCGGATGGTACCGCGTCCAATGCAACCGATGGCGAGTCGTCCGAGATAGTTCGAATAGTCGATCGTCGACACGAGCATCTGGAACGGACCATTTTCTTCCGCTGGCGGCGGCGGCACGGTCTTGATGATCGTGTCATACAACGGCACGAGATCCACGGCTGGCACGTCCATGTCCATCGTTGACGTGCCTTCCCTCGCGCTCGCATACACGACGGGCGCATTCAACTGCTCTTCGGTCGCTTCGAGTTCGATGAAGAGCGACAGCACTTCGTCATGCACGCGCAGCGGATCGGCGCCGGGGCGGTCGATCTTGTTGATGACGATGATCGGCGTGCGGCCGAGTGCGAGTGCCTTGCGCAACACGAAGCGCGTCTGCGGCATCGGACCGTCGAACGCATCGACCACGAGCAACACGCCGTCAACCATCCGCAGAATACGTTCGACTTCACCACCGAAGTCTGCGTGACCCGGCGTGTCGATGATATTTATTTTTGCGTCCTTCCAACGGATGGACGTGTTTTTCGCGAGGATCGTAATGCCGCGCTCTTTTTCGAGCGGGTTCGAATCCATGACGCGTTCTTCCACGACTTGATTGTCGCGGAATGCACCGGCCTGGCGGAGCATTTTGTCGACGAGGGTGGTCTTCCCGTGGTCGACGTGAGCGATGATGGCGATGTTGCGAATCTGCATAGCCTGAAAAGATAACTAAGATGCGAGTCGAACTGCGAAAGTCATCGCAGCGATCAGACTTTCAGGCGATGCAATCCCCTGCCCGGCAATGTCGAGTGCGGTCCCGTGATCGGGGGATGTACGGGCAAAGGGGAGTCCGAGCGTGACATTCACGGCGGAGCCGAACGATGCCACCTTGATCGCCGTCATGCCGACATCGTGATAGGGTGCGATGACCGCGTCAAACTCGCCGCGCAGCGCACGTACGAACACCGTATCTGCAGGGAACGGCCCCGCGATTCCGGCCTCGCGAGCGGCGGGCGCCAGAATGCGATCGTCTTCATCGCCAAAGCGTCCGCCATCGCCGGCGTGCGGATTCAGTGCGCACAACGCGATCCGGGGCGCCGCGATCCCGAAGCCGCGGATCAGTCCCTCGCGCGTCGCCGCCGCGGCATGCACGATCGCGTGGTGGGTCACGGCCTGGGGCACATCGCGTAACGGCAAATGGGTCGTCGCCAGCACCACGCGGAGCCGATCAGACGCCAGCATCATCGTGGTCGGAACGCCGGCGATCGCGGCCAGCATCTCGGTGTGGCCGGGATAGTCAAATCCGCCGGCATGCAGCGCGGCCTTGTCGAGCGGCGCGGTAACGATCGCGACCGCCTCACCAGCAAGCGCCATGCGCGCTGCGTGTTCCACCGCCAGACCGGCCAGGCGCCCCGCCTGCGCCGCATCGCCGCCCGCCTCACCGGTGGGCGCCCAGACACCGATTACGTCGTCAGGCGCGACCTCCGTGCCCGCCGGCCCGACAATCCACCACCTGATGTCGAGCGATTGTATGCGTGGATCGGCGAGCGCCTTCCGCACGATCTCGGGGCCGATACCGCGAACGTCACCAAGAGTGATGGCGATGCGCCGTGCCGACGCGGAAGGCATACGTATCAGGGAACCGCAGCCGCAACCTGCTTGGACGGATCGTACCGCATGGACACGTAAGTCTGCTTCTTGAGCGAGTCGATCAGGCGACGCATGCTGCGCTCTTCGGACAGCTGCGAACGGATCCGGTCGCGCATTTCGGCGAGGGTGTACTCGCCTGCTTCGTCGAGAAAGGTGATCTGCGCGATGACGTACTTGTCCTTCCCGGCCTGCGCATCGGCGATCGGAAACGGTTCGAGAATCTCGTTCAGCTTCTTCCCCTCGATGGCGTTGCGATACGCCTCGGGGAGTTCGCTGCGAGGGAATTCCGGGATCGTCTTTTCTTCGCCGCCCGCTTCGTCGTGGTACTTGACCGAGAGCGAGTCGAAGGAGGCACCGGCGCGCCACGCCTTCACGATTTCTGCGGCGAGCGCGCGCGCTTTCGCTTCATCAGCCGAATCGAGCGTCGGACGAATGAGAATGTGGCGCGCCTTTACTTCGGCGGGCTGCACCCGATCAACGCGGATGATGTGATAACCGAACGTCGTCTCGATGACCGGTCCGATGGTACTGGGATTGAGGCCAAACATGACGCGGTCGAACTCGGGCACCATCTTGCCGCGCCGGTTCCAGCCGAGATCACCACCGAGTTCCTTGGAGCTCGGGTCCATGGATTCGCGCTTGGCGATCGTTTCGAAATCGTTGGGATGTGCTTCGAGCTCAACGCGGATGGAATCGATCTTGGCGCGGGCGCGTGCCTTTGAGGCGTCGGACGCTCGCGTCGCAATCACGATCTGGCGGAGGCCGATGCGCGCTTCCTTGCGCGGAAGCTTCTCCTTGTTCGACGTGAACGCTTCGGAGATTTCGGCCGCCGTGACGTTCACCGCCGTCATCTTGCCATCGCGCCGCAGCTTCTGAATCACATCCCGCTGCAGGTTGTCACGCTTGAGCAGATCGCTCTGCATCTTGCGCCATTCTTCGAGCGTGCCGAACCCGTTTTCCTTGAGTGCGTTGCGGAACTCCGTTTCGGTCTTGAACTGCCCGCGAATCTTTTTTTCGTTCTCGTCCATCGACCGCGTCACGTCCGCGTCATTGACCTCAACCTTCTCCGCCTTGGCCTTCTGCACCAGCAGTTCGGCCTCGACCAGCTGATCCATCACACTCTGCTCCAGCGCGACCTGCTCGGCGAAGTTGGTCACCTTCGCACCAGCAGCGCGACGGCGATTCACTTCGGCCAGCACTTCAGAGACGAGCACGACCTGATCACCAACGATCGCAGCCACGCCATCGACCGGCAGTCCGCGCA
>JBKJTE010000100.1:0-7685 GCA_046590495.1 Gemmatimonas sp.
CGCGTAGCCGACTCCCAAGTCGTCGACGAGCAGACGAAGTCCCAACGCCTTGAGCGCGCGCAGCGTTTCGATCGCCAATTCACTGTCCACCATCGTGCTGTTTTCACTGAGCTCGAGCACCAGCGCATCGGGCGGGCATCCGGTCGACTCGAGAATCGCCGCGACGCGCTTTTCGAAGCCATGATCGCGTAGCTGCACCGCTGACAGGTTTACGGAAATGCGCAGATCGCTCGAAGGCGCCATGGCACGCCAACGCACGACCGCGTCGCACGCGCGCTTGAGGACGCACTCGCCGATCGGCACGATCAGGCCGGTGTCTTCCGCGAGTGGAAGAAAGCTGGCCGGAAGCAGCAGTCCACGATCGGGATCGCGCCACCTGAGCAACGCTTCGGCCGCGATGATCCGCCCCGAGATTGCGCTGAGGATCGGTTGGTAGTGCACTTCGAATTCGCCACGATCGATCGCCGTGCGAAGGCGCGCTTCACCGCGATGCGAGACCGACTCACCGCCTCCCCGAACGGTGATCGCCTCGGTGTGCGCGGCAGCAACCATGTGCATCGATCCCGCCACCGGCGTCAATAGCCGGCCGCGACGGCGCTGGTACTTCTCACGGTACATGTCGGCATCGGCAGCGTGCATCAACTCCTGAGTCGTTTCGCCATCCAGCGGCGACATCGCAGCGCCAACGCTCGCATCGATGCGGACCGTTTGCCCGGCGCCAACGTCCACCGGCGCACGCAGGCACTCGAGAATGGTGTCGCGCACAAACGCGATGTCTCGGCGGCTCGTGACGTCCGGAAGCAGCACGACAAACTCGTCGCCTCCCAAACGTCCCACGGCGTCCGACCGACGCACCGACTCCAGCAGGCGACGGGACACGGCTTGCAGCAGCGTGTCTCCACGAGCGTGCCCGAGTGTGTCATTGATCTCCTTGAAGCCATCGAGGTCGACGAAGAGGATCCCGGTCTTGCGCCCATACCGGGCGCCGAATGCGAGTGCTCGATCGAACTGATCGAGAAACAGTTCGCGATTGGCGAGTCCGGTCAGCGGATCGTGCGTCGCACGATGCGTCGCTTCACTGCGCGCGGCCTCGATCGTTGTAAGGCGGCGCTGTCTTTCGATCGCGAAGCCCAGCATCCGCGCGAGACGCTCAGGCGGGACCTCGTGCTTGCAGACGCATTCATGGGCGCCGGCGCGCAGTGCGCGCAATACGATCGCGTCGTCGAGTGCCCGCGCATACACCACCACGGGCACCGCGGCGGCTGCACCGCGAACACCCGCCAGTGTCGCAATGCCGGTTGCGTCTTCGACATCGAGTTCGAGCACCACGACGTCGAAGGGCGTCTCCATCAGCGTGCGCACGGCCTGAGTCAGGCTGCTCACCCGAATCAGCGCCAACCGATCGTTCAAGTGCGTGCGAAGTCCTTCCTCGGAACGAACAGCCGCTGCCTCATCGTTATCAACGAGCAGCACGCGCAGGGCACGGTCAGCCTCGATGGGCGGAAACAGGGGACGGATCACGCTTCGTCTCGTGCGAGGGATAGCTGGCCGACGGGAGAAGCACTCAACGATATGTGGCTCGTCCACATGCGCCAGACCCTCTGTGTATTTTGTGATGAAGTCTGCCTGATCTGTGACGAGACGTCAAAATTTCGCTCACGGATCTGACTCGAGACCTCGCGCTGACCTTCTGCAGAAATAGTGCCTGAGCCACGACACCCCGCCATCGAACCTGACCCTTTCACCAAAACCGATGACTACGACTGCCACACATCCGCCGGCGGCCGGCGAGAATGCGCCCGACTTTACACTTGGCTCCACAGCGGGCGGCACGGTGACCCTTTCGGCCATATCGGCCGAGACGAACGTGCTGCTGGCGTTCTTCCCTCTGGCGTTCACCGGCGTTTGTACGGCGGAGATGTGCGCCTTCAGCGAGGATTTCGACGCCTTCTCGGCCGCCAACGTTAAAGTGCTCCCCATCAGCGTCGACGCGGTGCCGTCGCTTAAAGAGTTCAAAAGCAAGTTCCAGCTGAAGGTCGACCTCCTCTCGGACTTCAAGCGTGAAGCGTCCCGAGCCTATGGTGTCCTGCGCGAAGACACGTACTTCTCGAACCGTGCCTACTTTTTGATCGACACCGCAGGCGTTGTTCGGTGGAGCCACATCGAGACCACGCCCGGTCAGCGCCGGGAAGACTCGGAGATCCTGGCGGCGGTTAAAGCTGTCACGGGTTGAGTCAGAGGTCCGTCAGAAGATGGGACTGCTTGGGTCTCGCAGAGCAGTAACCGTACAGCAGTAAGCGCATAACAGAGCGGGGGCGGCTCGACAGTGTGTCGAACCGCCCCCGTTTGCGCCGCGAACTGAGGGAGTAGTCAGATGGCCGAGCTCTCCCCTGCTGCGGCACTGACCGCTTCCGGGTTCAACTGCACCGTCACGCGGCGTGGCTGCGCCGGTGCGATCTTCGCGACACGAATGGTCAGCAGACCGTCGGCCAGATGCGCCTCGATCTTGCTCGCGTCAGCATTCTTGGGAAGACGGAAACGGCGGACGAACGCGCCGACTGGGCGCTGCGAGACAAGCGTGCGCTCGCCCTCCTTCGCCGCGCGGCTCGGCTTCTCGCCTTTGAGCGTGAGAACGCCTTCCTCTGCAAGCACTTCCAGCGAATGCGTTGACACGCCGGGAAGGTCGACGTCGAGCGAGAATGAGGTCGCATTCTCACGGACGTCCACAGCGGGTGACCAGCCGACCGTCGGCGTGTTGGCGAAGGTGTCTTCGAACAGGCGATCCAGTTCGCTCCGCAGGCGGGCGGTGGGGAGCGTGGCGGACAATGGCATCGTGAAGTACGTCATGAGCGGATTCCGATGAGAAGGTTCTGGGTGACGTCGACTCAACGGCGGGAGACGCGCTGGTTGAACGCGGCTGGCGTCCGGATGCCTGTTGAGGTGACGCGATCTCCTGAGTGCAACGGACGTTCCTTCCGAAGCCGGCCAAGCAGTCATTTTCCCGGGGAGCGCCGTGCGCCATATCCGTAGGCCGTGTGTCGAAAGAGCAGTGCGTCCACATTCCGTTCGGTCAGCTTGTCCGATGCGATGCCTGACCCTACCTTGCTTTGGGTGAACACTGGATTGCACACTCGCCCCAAGATTCGCGCGGCTCTGTGGCCGTCTCGATAGCCGCGACATCGCGCGCGTTGGGCGAGCTGGTCGCGCTTCTGGCGCGTGCCTCCGACACGGATAGCGGCGCGATCGCGGTGCTCCGGCGGCTTTGCACGCTGCTTCGGGCCGATCACATCGAGATCGAACTCGATGACGACGCGCGCTCACGCCAGATGTGGACTGACGATGGTGTCGGTCCGCTCCGACAGCCCGCCGCACCGGCCACCATCGCCGTTCCGCTTTCGGCTGCCGGCGAGGCGCTCGGTGTGCTGCGCGTCCACCGCAACGACGCACTTGATCGTGAGGAGCTGGCGCTCGCCACCGGCGTCGCTGACCTGATGGCGGTGATCGTGGCGCGTGATGCCCGCATGCGCGAACTCGAACGGCAGATCACCGCGCGTGTACGCGAGATCGCTGAGCAGCGCGCGTTCATCGAGCGCGTGGTCGATTCACTGCCGGTCGGCCTGTACGTCGTGGACCGCGAATATCGCATTCACGCCTGGAATCACAAACGAGAGACCGGGCTGCAAGGCGTGTCGCGCACGGACGCCATCGGGCGCACGATCTTCGACGTGCTGCACCGTCAGCCCGCCGCGCTGCTCAAACAGGAGTTCGACGAGGTCTTTGCCTCAGGGCGGCTGCAACTCTTCCAGATGGAGAGCACGGCGTTCGGCGATGTGCGCACCTTTCGCATCTCCAAGATCCCGATGCGCATGGATGGCAACGAGGTGACGCACGTCATCACCATCGGCGAAGACATCACCGACTGGAAAGCAGCAATCGATCGCACGGCGCAGTCCGAGAAGCTCGCTGCCCTCGGCCAACTCGCGGCGGGCGTCATGCACGAGATCAACAATCCGCTTGCAACGATTGCTGCCTGCGCCGAGTCGATGCAGATGCAACGCGAAATGGATCGCGAACATGTTGGAGACGGACCCAAGCCGTCATCCGGCTCGTCCGCCGACGCGCTGTTGCGCATCATCGATCTCGAAGTGCAACGATGCAAAAAGATCGTGAACGGACTGCTCGACTTTTCACGCCCGAAGCCCGCGCAACGCGAAACGATTGATCTCAACGCCGTGGTGCAGCAGGGACTCTTTTTGCTCCAGCACCATCCACGATTCAAACGTGTGAAGATGGTGAGTGAGCTCGAAGACGCTGGCCCGTTGCTGGTCAACGGTGATGCCGACCAACTCGTCCAGGTGTTGATTGCGCTGACGATGAACGCGATGGACGTGACGCCGGAGCAGGGGCGCGTGACGGTGCGCACGCGACGATTGCAACACGATGATGGAGCGCACTTCGCAGCGCTCGAAGTTTCCGACGCCGGACCTGGAATTCCCCGTGCGCTTCAAGCCAAAATCTTCGAACCGTTCTTCACCACGAAAGCCGCAGGGCAGGGCACCGGCCTTGGCCTTTCCATCTGTTATGGCATCGTCACCGATCACAACGGACAGCTCGAATTGGTCGGCCCCGAAGGACAGGGCGCGACGTTCCGCATGACACTCCCAGCCGTCACCCTCGACTCAGGCATTGTTGTATGAATGCGCGATGAGCCTCTTGCTGCGTTTTCGATGGCCCTGACATGAGCACCGTGCTGACACCGGCGCGCGGCGTCGAAATCGGCTCGCCGATCCGCGTGCTCATCGCCGAAGACGAGACGCACCTCGGCATGATTCTCGAACAGTTCATGAGTGCACGCGGCTTTGCCGTGACGATGGTGCGCAACGGGCGCGCTGCACTGGATCTGCTGCGCACGGACGCCTTTGACGTCGCGCTGCTCGACATCGTGATGCCGGAACTGGACGGACTCGAAGTGTTGCGACAGGTGCGCGAGCAGCCCGTGCCACCGGAGATCATCGTGATCACCGGTAATGGCACGATCGAGACGGCAATCGCCGCATTGAAGCTTGGTGCCTACGATTTTCTCCCCAAGCCATATCGCATGGCCGAGATCGAAGCGCTGGTGCGTCGCGCGTGGGAAAAGCGGATGTTGGCGCGCGACAATGTCTTTCTGCAGCGTCGTCTACAGCACGGCGCCGCGTCGCCCGTGTTCGTCACGCAGTACGCGCCGATGGTGACGGTGCTGTCGTTGATCACGCGGGTGGCACCGAGTGCGTCGCCCGTGTTGATCTCTGGCGAGTCGGGAACGGGAAAGGATCTTGTCGCGCGGGTGCTGCACGCGCGCAGTGAGTTTCCTGACGGTCCGTTCGTCGATCTCAACTGCGCAGCGCTCTCGGAAGCGCTGCTGGAAACGGAACTGTTTGGTGTTGAGAAGGGTGCGTTTCCTGGCGCCGATCAGCGTAAAGTTGGACTGATAGAACTCGCGGCCGGGGGAACGCTCTACCTGGACAACATCGGCGATCTCGAATTGAAGTTGCAGGCAAAGTTGCTGCGCGCGCTCGAAGCGGGGAGCTTCTATCGCGTGGGTGGAACGCAGAAAGTCGAAGTGGATGTGCGCGTGGTTGCGTCGACAACCCACGATCTTTCGCGGATGGTTGCCAACGGCCTGTTCCGCGAAGATCTGCTCCATCGCATCAACACCATCCGGATTGTGCTACCGCCGCTCCGCGAACGTCTCGTCGACGTGTCGCTGCTGGCGCAACACTTCCTCGTGCACTTCGGTGGCGCACAGCCGCCGGTGCTCAGCCAGGATGCGCTGATGGTGCTCGAACGATATCGCTGGCCCGGCAACGTGCGCGAACTGCGCAACGTCATTGAACGCGCCGTGCTGCTCGCGGTGAAGGGTACAATCAGCGCGTCTGATCTGCCTCTGGGCGCCGGTGTCGGTGCCGCCGCGCGCCCCACACCAGCGTCGACGCTGACGCTCTTCGAACTCGAACGACGACACATCGCTGACGTACTGGATCGCGCCGGCTGGCATCAGGGGCGCGCATCTGAACTGCTTGGCATCTCGCCCAAGACTTTGTATCGCAAGATCCGCGAATACGGATTCCGCCGCCCGCCCGGTCGTGGCGCGTGAGCACGTGCGCGTCTCAATCCAAACAGTGAACCCATGAAGATCCTGGTCATCGAGGATGATCCGACCGTGGGCGAGTTCATGCGCCGCGGGTTCGAAGAACAGCGCTGGCAGTGCGATCTGATCGCCAACGGTGCCGACGGCGAACGGATGGCGCTATCGCAGCCGTATGATCTGCTCGTCCTCGACATGCGGTTGCCTGGGCGCAACGGACTTGATGTGTTGCGCAACCTGCGCGCGCGTGGCTTTGAGCGTCCCGTGTTGGTACTCACTGCGCAGGACGCGGTTGATGCAAAGGTTGAAACGTTGCGCGCGGGTGCCGACGACTACGTCACGAAACCGTTCGCGTTTGAAGAGCTGTTGGCGCGCGTGGAAGCGCTGTCGCGTCGTCCGCGTGCGCTCGCGTCGCCGCTGTTGCGCGTTGGCGAACTCGAACTCGACCAAGGCACGCACGACGTACGTCGCGGCCTTGAGCCGATCGAGCTCACACCGAAAGAATTTGCCGTGCTCGAGTATCTCATGCGTCATGCCGGACGCGTGATGAGTCGCACGCTGATCACCGAGTATGCGTGGGGCTACCACTTCGATCCCGGCACGAACATCGTCGATGTGGTGATCAATCATCTGCGCAAGAAGATCGACGCAAAGCACGACAAGAAGCTGATCACGACCGTGCGTGGTGTCGGTTACATGATTCGCGCCT
Source organism: Gemmatimonas sp. (assembly GCA_046590495.1). GTDB lineage: Bacteria > Gemmatimonadota > Gemmatimonadetes > Gemmatimonadales > Gemmatimonadaceae > Gemmatimonas. The sequence goes on from JBKJTE010000100.1 coordinate 6,837, forward strand.
GACCGGATCGGTGCCGTGAGCTCCATTCGCACCCGCCTCACGATGGCTTGGACCGCAGCGTTCCTGGGAACGCTGCTGATCTTTTCGCTCACGCTGTTGGTAGTGCGCCGTGAGCTGCTCGTCCGCGAGCTCGAGGCGCGGGTGCTCAACGAGGCCCGCCAGGTGGAGAAAGCGATCGAAGTGGCGCGGAACACTGGCTGGGAGCCGATCGTGGCCCAGAAGGATCCGCTCGCCGCACGCACCGTGAGCATGCGCATGAGCGACTTCCTCTCGATCCTTGAGGGTTATGTGCTGGTGCAGGACAGCACGGGGTACGATCTGTACGCGTCGAAGCCGGTCGCGGCCCTGTCGACGTCGGACCGCGACATCCTGAGCAGCGCTGCGCGCGGATCGCGACCGGACAATGCAGTCCGGCGCGTTACCATGGGGAGCGACGTAGTGCTGCTCGCGACCCGCGTCGTGCCGCTCAGCACCAACGACCGCTATCGCGTGTACGCGGCGCTCAGCACCAGCGTGATCGAGTTCACGCCGCGCGAACTGGTGATCACGATGTTCGTCATCACCCCGTTCCTGCTCCTCCTGTCGGTCACCTTTGCCTACATCATCGCCGGACGTGCGTTCCGCCCGATCGATCACATCATCGACCAGGTGGAAGCGATTACGGACGGTCGTTCACTGCACCGCCGATTGGCGATTGGTGCAGCGGGCGATGAGTTGGCGCGTTTGTCGTCGACGTTGAACGCCATGATCGAGCGACTGGAAACGTCCTTCGGTGCGTTGCGACGGTTCACTGCCGACGCGAGTCATGAGCTCAAGACCCCGCTGACGGTGATGCGCGCTGATGTCGAA
>JBKJTE010000106.1:0-3047 GCA_046590495.1 Gemmatimonas sp.
TTCTCCGTCGCCCCGCTTTGCGATTCCCCCGAATTCAAACCCACCACCCACCACGCATTTCAGCTTTTTAACTGGCTACTCGTAACTCGAACTCACCACTCGACACTTTGCGGTAACCCCGATCCCGGCGAGCCACGCATCACCCTCAGTTCGCATATTCCTCAATCGGCGGGCACGCGCACACCAGATTCCGATCGCCGAACGCACTCTCGATGCGACCCACCGTCGGCCAGAATTTCCGCTCCCGCGTCCACGTCGTCGGAAACGCCGCGTGCTCGCGTGAGTACGGCCGATCCCACGTGTCGCTGATGACATGCGCCGCGGTATGCGGGGCGCGCTTGAGCGCATTGTTCTCGCGATCCATCTCGCCGCGCTCGACGGCCGCGATCTCTTCGCGAATACCGATCATCGCTTCGATGAACCGGTCGAGCTCCGCCTTCGACTCGCTCTCGGTCGGCTCAACCATCATCGTGCCGGCCACCGGAAACGACATGGTTGGCGCGTGAAAACCGTAGTCCATCAACCGCTTCGCGATGTCTTCGACTTCGATGCCGGCCGGTCCTTTGAACAGTCGCGTGTCGAGAATGCACTCGTGCGCGACCAGTCCGTTCTGCCCGCGATAGAGCACCGGGTAATGTGCTTCGAGTTTGCGCGCGACATAATTCGCATTCAGGATCGCGACCTTGGTTGCCTGCGCCAGTCCTTCGCCGCCCATCAGCCGGATATAGGCGTACGAGATGGGCAAAATGCTCGCACTCCCCCATGGCGCGGCTGAAATCGGTCCGATCGAATCGTCACCGCCGATAGCTACGACTGGATGCGAGGGTAGAAACGGCACCAGCTGCGGTGCGACGCCGATCGGCCCCATCCCCGGTCCACCACCACCGTGCGGAATGCAGAACGTTTTGTGCAGGTTCAGGTGGCAGACATCCGCACCGAGATCGCCGGGACGCGAGACGCCCACCATCGCATTCATGTTCGCACCGTCCATGTACACCTGGCCGCCGTGCGAATGCACGATGCCGGTGATCTCCTTGATGCGCGACTCGAACACACCATGTGTTGACGGATACGTCACCATGAGCGCGCCAAGATCGGCCGCGTGGGCATCCGCCTTGTCGCGCAGATCGTCGACATCGATGTTGCCATCGGTGTCCGTCTTGACCACAACGACCGAGAAGCCCGCCATCACGGCACTCGCCGGATTCGTGCCGTGCGCCGATTGCGGAATGAGACAGACGGTGCGATGTGCATCGCCGCGCGCGGCATGATACGCGCGTATCACAAGCAGCCCCGCGTACTCACCCTGCGAGCCCGCATTCGGCTGCAACGACACGCCCGCAAAGCCCGTGATCTCCGCCAGATCCGCTTCGAGATGCGTGAACATCTCGTGATACCCTTCGGCCTGCGCTGTCGGAGCGAACGGATGCATCTGTCCAAAACCCGCGTACGTGACGGGAATCATCTCCGTCGTCGCGTTCAGCTTCATCGTGCATGAGCCGAGTGGGATCATGCCGTGCACCAACGAAAAGTCACGCGCCTGCAGCGAGTACAGATAGCGGAGCATTTCCGTTTCGCTGCGATAGCGATGGAACGTCGGGTGCGTCAGGAACGTGGACACACGACGATAGCGCTCGTCGTAACGCGCATCGACATCGCTCGCGACTTCGACAAATCCGAAATCGGGCGTGGCGTTGCCGTTGAACACGGCCCACAATCCTTCGATGTCGGCCGGCGTCGTCGTTTCGTCGAGCGCAATCGTGAGCGTTCCCGGCTCCAGCACCCGCACATTCATCATCCGCGATTCGGCCGCCGCGAGAATGTCGCCCTGCCCATGAATGCCGACTTCCACGCGAATCGTGTCGAAGTAGTTCTCGTGCGTGATTGCGAAGCCCAACTTTTCCAGACCAGTCGCCAGCGTCACCGCGAGACCGTGCACACGCTCGGCGATCTTCACCAACCCCTCGGGGCCGTGATACACCGCATACATGCCAGCCATGACCGCGAGCAACACCTGCGCCGTGCACACATTGCTAGTCGCCTTCTCCCGACGGATGTGCTGTTCGCGCGTCTGCAACGCCATGCGCAACGCCGGCTTCCCTTCGCTGTCACGCGACACACCGATGATGCGTCCCGGCAGTAGTCGCTTGTATTCATCGCGCGTCGCAAAAAACGCGGCGTGCGGCCCACCAAAACCCATCGGCACACCAAAGCGCTGCGTGTTCCCGACAGCGACGTCCGCGCCCCATTCACCGGGCGGCGTGAGCAGCGTCAGCGCCAGCAGATCGGTCGCCACGATCACCATCGCACCCGCACCATGCGCCTGCTCGGTGAACGCACGATAGTCGACCACGGCGCCATCGGTTCCCGGATACTGCAGCAGCGCGCCGAACACCGAATCGGTCACCACAAACTCGCGCGCATCGGCGACAACCACACTGATTCCGCGCGCCTCGGCGCGGGCCGTCACCACACCGATCGTCTGCGGATGACAATCCGATCCGATGAAGAACGTGTTCCGCTTTGCACTGCCTTTGGCGTGAAACGCCAACGCCATCGCTTCCGCGGCAGCCGTCCCTTCATCGAGCAGCGACGCATTGGCGATTTCGAGCCCGCTCAACTCCATCACCAGCGTCTGGTAATTGAGCAGTGCTTCGAGACGCCCCTGCGCTATCTCCGCCTGATACGGTGTGTACGCGGTGTACCACGCCGGATTTTCCATCACGTTGCGCAGAATGACGGGCGGCGTGTGCGTGCCGTAGTACCCCATGCCGATAAACGAGCGGTAGATGCGATTCTTGGCCGCCATCTTCGCCAATGCGTCGAGCACTTCCGGTTCGCTGTGCTCAGCGCCCGTTGCCAATGTCCCACGAAAACGGATCGCCTCGGGCACGACCGCGTCAATGAATTCGTCAAGCGTCTCGTAGCCGAGCGTCGCCAGCATCGCCTGCTGTTCGCTCGAATTCGGGCCGAGGTGTCGCGGAATGAAAGAGTCGACCGCATAGTGCGCGGACGTGACCGTACGAGTTGCCATGACCATCCTCGAA
>JBKJTE010000115.1:0-13587 GCA_046590495.1 Gemmatimonas sp.
CGGGATACTGCCCATGAAGAGCTCGCATCTGATCCGCATTTCGACTGTTGGTATGGTTTTGGCGATCGCCGCATGCTCGGGCGAGCCGAAGGCCGCCGCAGATAGCACCGCCGCCGCTGCAGGCGCAATGATGGACAGCGCGGGCAAGGCCGCCGTTGCTGCAACCGATAGTGTAAAGGCAGCAGCCGGCGCGATGGTTGACAGCGCCAAGGGCGCCGCTATGGCGGGCCTCGACAGCGCGAAGATGAAGGCCGGTGCAATGGTCGACAGCGCGAAGGGCGCAGCGATGGCCGGCGTCGACAAGGCGAAGGACAAGATTTCGGACAAGGCCGCGGAAGCGAAGAAGGAAATCAAGAAGCCGTAGTTCCGCTTCGTTTTTTGACTTCTGCGGGAAACAGAAATCCCGGAGCGACAATATGTCGCTCCGGGATTCTTGTTGCTACAACCGCTTGACTTCGCGGACGCGTCTACGCAGACGGTTCGATGACGGTGATGTTTGTGTTGGTGTAGATGCAGATTTCGCCGGCGATGGTGAGCGCTTTCTGCACGATGTCACGCGGCCCCAACGGCGTTTCGCGCAACAGTGCGCGCGCCGCAGCCTGGGCGTACGCACCCCCGGAACCGATCGCGAGCACACCGTCGTCGGGCTCGATGATTTCACCGTTGCCGGAGATCATCAATCCGTTGTCAACGTCGGCGACGATGAGCAGCGCTTCGAGCCGTCGGAGCACGCGATCGCTGCGCCACTCCTTGGCCAGTTCTACTGCCGCCTTGGGAAGATTCCCGGGGTAGCGATCGAGCTTCTCTTCAAACTTTTCGAAGAGGGTCAACGCATCGGCCGCAGAACCCGCAAAACCGGCGAGCACGCGACCGCCCTTGAGCGTGCGGACCTTGACCGCGTGGGATTTGGCCACGGTGTCGCCGACGGAAACCTGTCCGTCACCGCCCAATGCAAGCTTGCCGTCGCGCCGAACGGCGAGGATTGTTGTGGCGCGCATCTGAGGAAGTGCCATCTCGCAAAATAGCACAAACCACCGCAACGCATGTCTTCGTCCCCGATCACCTACGCCGATGTAATGGCCGCGCGCACCCGGCTCGCGCCGCACCTTGATGCGTCGCCAGTGCGCAACTACCCGCTGCTCGACGCGCTGGTGGGGCACAACATCCGCGTTCTGATCAAGCACGAGAACCATCTGCCGGTGAACACTTTCAAGGTGCGCAACGCAACGTCGGCGCTCACCGCGCTGCAGCCATCGGTCGCCAAACGGGGCGTGGCTGCCGCAAGCACAGGCAATCACGGCCAAGGTTTGGCGTGGGCCGGTGCTCGACTCGGCGTTCCGGTCACCATCTGTGTGCCGGTCGGCAACAATCCTGAAAAGAACGATGCTATCCGCTCGCTCGGCGCCCGTCTCGTCGAAACAGGGGCCACGTACGACGCTGCAGCGGCCGCCTGCGCCACGATCGCCGCAGATGAGGGGCTGACGGTCATCCACTCAACAAACAGCCGCGACGTGCTCGCTGGGGCCGGCACGCTCACTGTCGAGTTTCTCCAGCAGGCACCAGAGCTCGATGCGATCGTCATCGCACTTGGCGGCGGCTCTCAGGCCGTTGGCGCGATCGTGGTGCGCGATGTCGTCAAGCCAAGCCTTGCGGTGTACGCAGTGCAGAGCTCGGGCGCCCGAGCGCAACACGACGCGTGGCACGATGGACGTACACGTACCGGCGAAAGTGTGAACACGTTTGCCGAAGGGATCGCGACCGGCTCGACGTACGAGCTGACCTTCGATGCGTTGCGATCGGGGCTCGCAGATTTTTTGCTGACCGAAGACGCGGACATCGCGCAAGCGGTCCGCGATCTGCTGCGCATCACTCACAATCTTGCGGAAGGCGCCGGTGCGGCGGGACTCGCAGGCCTCCGCCAACTGGCGCCGCGACTCGCGGGGCAAACGGTCGGCGTGATCCTGTGCGGCGGGAATCTCGATGCCGCCCGACTGGTCGCGATTCTGGCGGGGCGGGTGTAATCCGACGCCATTCGTCAGGCCCGCGGGTGTGCCTGACGATAGACCTTTTTGAGTCGTTCGACGCTGGTGTGCGTGTAGATCTGTGTCGTGCTGATGCTCGCGTGACCAAGGAGCTCCTGCACGGCGCGCAGGTCGGCGCCGGCATCGACCATGTGCGTGGCGAACGTGTGCCGCAGGGAGTGCGTGGTGAGTCCCGCGCCCTCGTCGACCGCTGACAGCAGGTTGACGATCGCGTGTTGAATCGCCCGTGGACTCATGCGCCCCCCGCGCTCGCTGAGGAAGACTGCGCCACGCGCGAGCTTCCCCGCTTTCACGCCACCGAGTTTACCGATCAGCGCATCGCGTTTGACGAGATAGTTGCGGGCGGCGCGCTGCGCGTGATCGCCGAGCGGCACGATACGTTCCTTGCGTCCTTTGCCGCGCACTTTGACTTGCTGCGACACGAGATCGAGATCGCCAAGGTCGATGCCGCGCAGTTCCGAGAGACGGAATCCGCACGAGTAGAACAGCTCGAGCATCGCGAGGTTGCGCACGTCGGTGAAGTCGCCGGAGTGCGAACGGGTGGTGGCGTGCTCCATCAACGTTTCGGCCTGATGCTGATCGAGATACGACGGCAGTGTGCGCGGGAGACGCGGCGAACCGACGGCGCGCGCGGGATTCACGTCGACACGTTCATCGCGATGCATCCAGCGATAGAAGCTGCGCACGGCGCTCAAGCCGCGTGCGATTGATCGTTTCGCCAGCCCACGACGCGTGAGATGCGCCATGAAGCCGCGGATGTCGGCGCGGCCGAGTGCGTTCCAATCCCACCCGGCAATACCGCGCGTCGAGGCAAGCCAGCCGCTGAACTCTCGCAGATCACGACTGTACGCGGAGACCGTGTTGGGCGAAAGATCCCGTTCCTTGACCAGATGCGTCAGAAACTCGGCGATCTCGGTTGGAAGCGGCGTCTCTTTTTCCGACGACTCGCCATACTCCGTCTCACCCAGGTCGGCGGCGCGTTCGGAGTCTGTCATGTGATGAGCCCGCGCCTAGCCGATGCGTGCCGGTGCCGCAACAAGATTTGCGGCGTCGCACCACGCGTTGAGATCGGTGAGCGCGCGCGTGGCGTAGTGGCGACGTTTGCCCAGTTTGTCGCGCATCTCTTCGCGTGAAAGCCCTTCGAGTTCGTCGAGTAGACCGAAGTTTGCGTTCATCGGTTGAAAATGACGCGGGTCGGCTTCGCGCAGGTAGCGATAGAGCGCGCCGAGCATTGTTGTCGGCGGCGGAACAACAGGTTCGTCACCCGCGAGCATGCGCGAGAGGTTGACGCCGGCGAGCAGACCCGTTGCGGTGCTCTCGGTATAGCCTTCAACGCCAGTGAGCTGGCCGGCGAACAGCGTCGTCGGCGCATCACGCAGCGAGAGGTGCGGCGTCAGAGCAGCGGGCGCGTTGACGTACGAGTTGCGATGGATCGAGCCAAAGCGCAGGAACTCTGCGTCGGCGAGCCCCGGAATCATGCGAAAGACGCGCTGCTGTTCGGGGACGCGAAGCCGCGTCTGGAAGCCGACGAGGTTCCACATGCGACCAGCGCGGTCTTCCATGCGCAGCTGTGCCACAGCCCACGGTTTGTTGCCGGTGCGCGGGTCGCGGAGGCCGATGGGCTTCATCGGACCAAAACGGAGCGATTCGCGGCCACGGCGCGCCGTTTCTTCGACCGGCATGCACCCTTCGAAGTACGGCACCGCGTCGAACTCGTGTGCGGTGAACTGATCGGCCGTTGTGAGCGCGTCGAGAAACGCTTCGTATTCGTCACGGGTGAATGGGCAGTTGAGATATGCGCCCTCTTCACCTGCGCTTTCCATCGTTTCCTTCCCCCACCGCGAAGCGCGGAAGGTGATTTCAGGATCGACCGACTCGAACGACACGACCGGCGCAATCGCATCGTAAAACGCCAGCGACTCGACACCCAACCTCGCGCGCACCGACTCGGCGAGTGCATCGGACGTGAGCGGCCCCGTCGCGATGATACCCGGCGACGGAATCTCGCTGACCTCTTCGCGCACGACCGTGATGCGGGGGTGTGCGTGGACGCGATCGTGCACGGCCTGCGAAAAGATTTCGCGATCGACAGATAGTGCCGTGCCGCCCGGCACGCGGGCGCTATCTGCGCATTCGAGAATCAGAGAGCCGAGCACGCGCATCTCGGCTTTCAACAAGCCGTGCGCGTTGGTCGTCTCCGTGCTCTTGAAGGTGTTGGAGCAGACGAGTTCACCAAGTTTTTCGGTGCGGTGCGCGGCGGTGCCACGCACGGGACGCATTTCGTGGAGAACAACGTCGTGCTCGCGTTGCGCCAGTTGCCAGGCGGCCTCGCTACCGGCGAGTCCGCCGCCAATGATGTGGATCGGTTGCTTGGCGCTCATGGGCGGAATGTAGTGGCACGGATAGCCGGAGCGAGAGTGCCGTACGCGGGCGCTGACCAATCCACGTCCACGCTCGTATCGTTGTGAAATCGAAAGTCCCGAGTCACCGGTTTTCTCCCCTTCAAGTTCGAGTCACCATGCAGATCGCCCGTTGGCCCGTTCTCGCCGTGACTGCACTGGCGCTCGTCGCGGTAGGGGTCGTTGCTGTGTGGGCGCCCGATCGATCGGTCGACACGTTGCGTACGCGCTGGGCGCCACCGCCGTCGACGTTCATGAGCGTTTCCGGACTACGCGTGCATGTGCGCGACGAAGGGCCTCGCGATGACTCGGTACCGATCGTGCTGCTGCACGGCACGTCCGCGAGCCTGCACACGTGGGAAGTATGGGCGGATACACTGCGCGGCGATCGCCGCGTGATTCGCATGGACCTTCCGGGCTTTGGATTAACAGGGCCGAGCGCGGACAACGACTACTCGATCGAATCGTACGTCCGCTTCACACTCGCCCTCCTCGACACGCTCGGTGTCAAGCGATTCAACATCGCCGGCAACTCACTCGGCGGCGAGATCGCATGGCACGTGGCAGCCGCCGCGCCAGAACGCGTGCAGCACATGGTGCTTGTCGACGCGGCAGGATATCCGATGTCGTCGACGTCCGTGCCGATCGGGTTTCGCATGGCGCGCACGCAATCGCTCGCATGGCTGATGACGCGGATCCTGCCCCGCGCAGTTGTCGCATCGAGTGTGAAGAGTGTTTACGGCGATCCGACGCTCGTGAGCGATAGTCTGATCGACCGTTATTTCGAATTGACGCTTCGTGCCGGCAATCGCGCGTCGTTGCCGAAACGGTTTTCGCAATCAAAACCCGGCGCTGACACCGCACTACTGCGCAGCATGCATGTACCGACGCTGATTTTGTGGGGCGAACGCGACGGGCTGATACCGCCCGATCACGCGGCACGATTTGCGCGCGATATCGCTGGCAGTCGTATCATCATGTATCCGGGAGTCGGGCATGTGCCGCAGGAAGAAGCGGCTGCCAGAACCGTCGCTGACGTTCGCGCATTTCTTGCACCTTCCGTGACGGCGAAGAGATAGCCGCAACAGGTCCGTACACAAACAAAGCGCGCGACGTCCGTGATCGGGACGTCGCGCGCTTTGCGTCTGTCGATCGATGCTTATGCGACTTCAGCCACTTCTTCTGCATCCTCAGGCGTGGCGACATCCCACTCGTTGCTGCACTTGAGGCACTTGCGGTACTGGCCGCGTGTCTTGTTGCTCTTCATCTCGGCGCCGACGTAGCCGCAGTCGGGACACGTTTCAGCGACGGGTTTATCCCAAACCACAAAGTCGCAGTTGGGATAGTTTTCGCAGCCGTAGAACGCCTTACCGCGCTTCTTGCTGCGTCGTTCAGCGATTTCACCGCCGTCTTTCGGGCAGAAGACGCCCGTCGGCATGGAACGGGTGCCGCGACATTTGGGGAACTTACTGCAACCCAAAAAGTCGCCCGAGCGGCCATGACGAATCACCATCGGCGCGCCGCACTCCTGACAGAGATACTTCGTCAGTTCTGCCGGCTTCTTGTCGCCCTTGATCGGTCGGGTGAACTTGCAGTTTTTCGGATGGTTTTCGCAGGCGATGAACGGGCCGAAAAAGCCGCCCTTGGCCACGAGTTTTCCGCCGTCGAGCGGGCAGCGTTCATTTGGGAGGTTCGACAAGTCGTACGCTTCGCCGATGAGCACATCGAGGTCGTCGTCGTTGAGTGTGCGCTGGAACGGTGTCCAGAAATCACTCAACGCGACCTGCCACTCGATTTCGCCGTCGGCGATTTTGTCTAGCTCCTCTTCCATCAGCGCGGTGAAGCCGACGTTGAAGACGTCAGGGAATTTCTTCACCATCACCTTCTCCACCGTTTCGCCGAGCGATGTGGGGAAGAAGCGTCGCTGCGTGAGTTCGACGTAGCGCCTGTCGGCGAGCACCGAGATGATCGATGCGTACGTGGACGGACGCCCGATCCCCAACCGCTCGAGTTCCTTGACCAGCGACGCTTCCGAGAAACGCGGCGGTGGCTCGGTGAAGTGCTGTGTCGGCGTGATCGCCTTCACCGGCACGTGTTCATCGAGTTCAAGGAAGGGCAACGCCTGCTCGTCTTCGAGCGCCTTGCTATCGCCTTCTTCGCGGGCCTCGCGATAGAGCGCGAGGAAGCCCTGAAATTTCACAACGGAACCGGTGGAGCGGAACAGATACTGGTGCGTGCCGGCCGCGATGTCGAAGTCGACCGTTGTTGTATCAAACACCGCCGGCGCCATCTGCGACGCCATAAAGCGCTGCCAGATGAGCTGGTAGAGTTTGAACTGATCGGCGGTAAGCTTCTTCTCGATCTTGGCGGGCATACGCGCAGGATCTGTTGGACGCACGCCTTCGTGCGCGTCCTGTGCGTTGGCCTTCCCGCTCGGATAGAGCTGTGGTGTTGCTGCGAGAAACTCTTCACCGAACTGCGCGCGGAGTGAATCGCGTGCGGCGAGCGCGGCGACTTCGCTGATGCGCGGCGAGTCGGTCCGCATGTACGTGATGAGACCGACCGTGCCGTCTTCACCGCCGATGTCCACGCCTTCGTAGAGATCCTGTGCGAGCCGCATGGTGCGCTTTGAGCCGAAGCCGAGTTTCTTGGCGGCTTCCTGCTGCAGGGTGGACGTGGTGAATGGCGCCGAGGGATTTTTGCGACGTTCGCGACGCTTGACGTCCGTGACAACGAACTCCTTGCGACCCTTGAGATCGACGAGCATGCGATCGGCATCGGCACCAGTCGGGATCTCGGGCTTCTTGCCGTCGACCTGATGGAGCTTGGCCATGAAGGCTTGCGCGCCTTTCTGCAGATCAGCGGCGATCGTCCAATACTCGACCGGTGTGAACGCGCGGATTTCACGTTCGCGTTCGACGATGATGCGCAGTGCGACTGTCTGCACGCGCCCGGCTGAGAGTCCCTTTTTGACTGTCTTCCACAAGACCGGGCTCGCCTTGTAGCCGACGAGTCGATCGAGGACACGACGCGCCTGCTGCGCTTCGACTTTGTGAACATCGATGTCGATGGGCGCGGCGATGGACGCTTTGACTGCGTCCTTCGTGATTTCGTGGAACATCACGCGGCGGATCGGTGCTGTGACGGCGTGGCGTTTGGGATGCGTGAAGAACTGTTCGACGTGCCAGCCGATCGCTTCTCCTTCGCGGTCAGGGTCGGTGGCGATGAAGATCTGACTCGCGCCCTTGGCGATCCGTTTGAGGTCGGCGAGGATGTCTTCTTTGCCTTCGATGGTGACGTAGTCGGGTGCGAAGCCGTTCTCGATATCGATGCCGAGTTTTTTGGCGGGGAGATCGCGGACATGCCCGACCGTGGCGCGGACTGTGTAGTCGCGCCCGAGGTATTTGCCGATGGTTTTGGCTTTGGCTGGCGACTCGACGATGACGAGTGATGTGCCGCCTGCTGGCGGGGGACCGTCGTCTTCGTTCAGGTCGATGGCCGCAGCTGCGGTGCGGGCCTTGGCGCGGGCGCTGGCCGACTTCTTGGCTGCGGTTTTTTTGGCGACGGTCTTGGTCGCGCGCTTGGTGACCGCGGTCTTGGCGACCGGGGTGACTTCGGCGGCGGGCTTGGCCGTCTTTTTAGCGGCGCTTGCGCTCTTTGCTGCGGAGCGCTTGGCCGGGGGTTTCGTAGCCTTCTTTATTGGCATCAGCTCAGTGTACCTGCGTGCGATCGCCGTTACTGGTGGCGTCATCGAAGCCGCCGTCTTCCGCAATAGCGCGGATTTCCGGCAAGCCAATACGACCTTCCACGTGCACCAGCGCCCGCTCGACTAACTGCTCGAAATCGTTGAGACTCACCGCGCCGGATCCCCCCAGCATAACCAAGTATCCCCAGGCCTCAGCGGTGAATCTGCCGCGTTCGTGCGGCCCCTGAACCCGAAGGGGCGCCTCACGCGAAATCAGTGCGCCATCGAGTGAAAACGCTGGCGAATTATCGTTATAGAGAAGCGAGAGTATCTCACCAATTTGCCGCCGGTCATACCCTTGCGACGACAAATAGGCTTCTACCTCGACGACATCAGTGTCGGCGGCGAAACGTTCCCGCAGGTCATCAAGAATCGGTGTCCAACGATGGTCCATTTCCTAACCTAGCCTTGGGGTCAAGTCATGGGCAAGCGCAACGATGAGTTCGATAACTCGTTGCGAATCATTGACTTCCACGTCCACTTCGAGATCGGCCTGCCGATAGAGGCTGGCCCTGCTCGTCCAGAGACGTTCGATCGTGGCCAGTGGATCGGGGCCGGCTAACAGTGGGCGAACGACCCGTGAGCGCGCCAGTCGTCGGAGCGCTTCGGCAGGGGTGATGCAGAGATGGACGAGACGTGCCGGGGGGCGCAACAGGTCAGCCGCACCGACGTTGGTGACCCACCCCCCGCCTGGCGACAGAACCATTGGTTGATGCGAGACAAATTCTTTTGTGAGTTGTACTTCCAGCTTCCGGAATTCGGCTTCGCCGCGATCCGCGAAGAGGGTGGCGACGGGGCTTCCGGTACGCCGTTCGATCTCGATATCGAAGTCCATGAACGGTCGGCGGAGCTGCTTTGCCAGCGCCCGCCCCACGGTCGATTTCCCGGCGCCCGGGAGCCCGACGAGGACGAGATGCCCATCAAACTGGCGTCCGGTGGCGTCGCTCACTCCAGGCGTTGGTCGAGCCGAGCGAGGTATCCGTCGAGGTTGCGTTTGACTTCGCCGAGTGAGTCGCCGCCGACCTTTTCGAGCAGGGCGTCGGCAAGAATGAATGCGGCCATGGCTTCGGCGATGACGCCCATGGCCGGTACAGCAGTGACATCACTTCGTTCCGCGACTGCGGCGGCGGCCTGTCCGGTAGCGACGTCGACGGTGCCCAATGGTCGCATGAGCGTGGAGATGGGCTTCATCGCGACCCGGATGACGAGTGGCTCGCCGGTGGTCATGCCGCCCTCGGTGCCGCCGGCGTTGTTGGTCCGGCGTTTCACGTGACCGGCGCGGGTGCGTCCGGGTGCCGCGTCGATTTCGTCGTGCACATCCGCGCCGGTGCGCCGTGCGGTCTCGAAGCCGAGTCCGATTTCGACGCCTTTGACGGCCGGAATTGAGAGCATGGCTTGGCCGAGTCGTCCGTCGAGGCGACGGTCCCAGGAGACGTGGGAGCCGAGTCCGACGGGGAGGCCGGTGACGACGACTTCGCAGATGCCGCCCAGTGTGTTGCCGGATTTTTTGGCCGCATCGATGCGTTCGATCATGCGTGCTTCGGCGTTAGGGTCGAGCGTTCGGAGTTGGGATGCGTCGGCCGCGGCGTTGATGTCGGCCGGGAGTTCGTCTGGGCGTGCTGCGTCAACGCCACCAAGATGCACGAGATGCGACGCAACAGAGACACCGATTTCCCGCAGCAGCACTCGGCAGATTGCGCCGGCGGCGACGCGGGCTGTGGTTTCGCGTGCGGAGGCGCGTTCAAGGATATCGCGGGCGTCTGAGCGGTCGTACTTGAGGATGCCGGTGAGGTCTGCGTGTCCGGGGCGCACGCGGGTGACGCTGCGTTTGCGTGGTCCATCGGCGTCGGTGTCTCGCGGCGCCGCGTCCATGATCTCGACCCAGTTCTTCCAATCGGTGTTGCGGATCAGCATGGCGACGGGCGAGCCGAGTGTTTCGCCGGCGCGGACGCCAGAGAGAAACTCGATGCGGTCGGTTTCGATCTGCATGCGCCGTCCGCGTCCGTAGCCTTGCTGGCGACGTGCGAGGTCGGTGTCGACATCAGCGGCGAGCAGCGGGAGGCCGGCCGGGATGCCTTCGAGGATCGAGACGAGCGCGGGTCCGTGTGATTCGCCGGCAGTTGTAAAGCGGAGCATGGAGGCGCGAGGCTGCGGAGAACTGAGTGCGTGCGGGCGAGTGCCGTGGACGCGGATGACCAGAGAACTGCTTTTCTCGCGGAGCCGCGCAGACGCGGAGGAACAGCGAGAATTTTGGAGATGCATGGCGGTGCGTTCCGGCGGACAACAAGGGGAACGTAGAGGGGAGGTACTCGAAACGCACGGGTGGATTTTTACGGAGACGCGAGACATCGCGTGTGCGAACGCACGTGCGCCGCGCTCCCGTGTGTGTGGGAGCGCGGCGCGCGCGAGGAACTCGTGTTGTGTGAGGCGACGGTGTGTTGTCGCCGGCGTTCAGTGGATCCGCAGCTGGATCAGCGATCCGGTCAGCTACAGCTGGTCGTGAAGGTGTCGGGCAGTGCAACCGTGGTCACGCCGCGCTTGGTGGCGCCGACGAGGACGATCTGACCGTTCGGGCGGATCGATGCGCGGACCGGTCCGATGATCGGATCGCGGATGGGCACTGATGCGACCTTCTTGTAGCAGTAGGTGTCAAAGATGTCGATGACAGGCTCGCTCGATGCGACGAACGCGAGGCGCGTCTTGAGCGGATTCGAATTCTTGCCCGTGTTCATGGGGTGGAAATCGAGACCGCCGCCGCTGGACTTCGACTGCAGGATGCCCTGGAGTCGGAGGGTCGGATCGAGGATGTACGTGGAGTCGCCTTTGATCGCCGAGAGTTCGCCGTCGAAGTTGATTCCAACGCCCTGGACCCGTGCGAAGGTGTTGGCGATGAAGTCGCTGACGTCGAGCGGACGCGAGAGACCCATGTCGATGACGGGGAGCGGCGGGAAGAGATCGAGGCCGATCGTTGCATCGAAGCCCATCGCTCTGCTGCCGAGCACTGCACCGCCTTCGCCGACGATTGCGCGTCGGAAGTTGCCCGAGTTGCGAACGTAGGTCGTGTCGCGGAAGGCCAGCTGATCGAGTCGGACCGTGATCGAGTAGTTGAACTTGGTGCCGTCGGGGGCCGTGATGGTCTGTTTGGCGGGCACCAGCATCGAGTCGCTGCCGAATCCTTGCGCGGCGTAGCGCACAATTTCGAGTGTGTCAGCGCGACCAGCGCTTTGACCGATGGCTTGCTCGAAGAAGAAGTGCGAGGAGCGCTTGGTGATGTTCTCCCAGCGTACAGTGCCCTGGTTGGGGAACGGAACCGACTGACCTGGTGTGGGTGTGGTGGAGTAGACGAGGACGACGTCTTGACATGGCGCGCCGACGGCGAGGCCGCCCGTGCAAGTCGAAGCGATGTACTGGGGCCGATCGCTGAAGTCGTATGCCGTGCGCTGAGTGATGGGGAGATCGGTCGTTGCCGATTTCACGGTGGTGACGCTGTAGGCGATGATGTTCGGCAGTGCGTAGCGGAACACTTCGCGTCCGGTCGTGCCCTGCTTGAGATCGATGTAGCTGATGTTCGTTCCGCCCGAGTTTGCGATCAGGAGCGTGTCGCCCATGACACCGTCCCGGGTCCGCGGCCAAGGGGCGATGCCCCACGGACGTGAGCCAACGATGACAGGTGCTTTGAACGTCGAGTCAGCGAGGTTGAAGACTTCAACCTGATTACGCTCGATGTTCGTGAGGTAGAGTCGATCGTTGCGCGGGAAGTACAGCGCGTCGGCGATGACACCGCCAGTCGGCAGCGGATTGGTGAAGCCGTTGACGACCAGTGCAGAGTCGAGGCGGATTGCACCTGAGGTGTAGCGCGCGACATCGCGTCGACCGTTGGCGTTGCGTGCGAAGCCGGCCACGGTGACTTGCGTCGGGAAGACCGTGATCGGGAGTCGCGTCTTGAATGTCCGAACCAGCGTTGAGAAGCCACCGGTGGACGTGACCGAGTCCGCAACCAGTAGTTGTCCGTTGAGTCCGCGCACTTCGTAGCCCAGGACTGCGATGCCGACGGGGTCGGTCGCTTCGACGAAGACGGTGTCGCTGACTTCGAGGCGATCCATCACGCCGGTTTTCACGACCGGAATCGTGTTCGCGGTGGTGGGGCTGAGAACGGAGTAGGTGACAGGGGCACCCTGGACGCGCTGATTGAGCGAGTCGACGATGAAGGGTGTGACGGTGAGGACTTGTCCCTTTACTGTATCCGGGACGACGAGCGTGTCGAGGATTGCAACCGAGTCCTTGAGTGGCGCGCCAAAGAGTGCGGAGTCGCGTGTGACGTAGGCGCCGGCGATTGTGTAGCCGAGTGTGCGCACTTTGTATCGTGCTTTCGCGGAGAGCGAGATCACGAGCGACTTGCCGGACACGACGGGCGAGCCTGCGGCAGGGCTGGTGATCAGGACGGTAGGCGGTTCGAGATTGCCGACTGTGAGGACTAGGCGCGCAGTGTCAGAAAGATTGCCCGCGCCGTCGATGACGATGGAACGGATGTTAACGGTGGAACCGAGTGGTGCGGACGCGGGGACGCGGAATGCGAGCGCGAGGTTGATGCTCTGTATCGCGGTCGTGATGGTCGTGTCGTATTGCGACGTGACGCTGCCGCTGAGGAACACGCGGATTGTTTTCAGTCCAACGTTGTCGGTCGCGTTGACGCGCATTGCGATGACGGTGTCGCCGGTCTCGGTGCCCTTCGCGATGGTGACGCGCGGCGCGATTGCGTCACGGAAGGGCGGGTCGATGACTTCGTCGCCTTTGCAGGCGCCGAGGGCGACAAGCGCGCCGATGGCGCAGAGTGTGCGCAGGGGTGACGCGGGCGATCGCCGCCGCGCTGTCGCGTGAGCGATGGTGAGTGCTGACATTGGTCGAGTCTCCTCGTCGGCTTAGCGGCCCGGCGGCGGCGTGGTGCCGTCGTCGAGGATGTGTGGCGTGACGAGAATGAGCAGATCGCGTTTCGTTTCGTTCTTGGTGTTCTGTGAGAAGAGGCGACCGATGAACGGGAGATTCATGAGCACTGGGATGCCGCTGCGGAAGCGCGTCGTTTCGGTGACTGTGAGTCCACCGATGACTGCCGCTTCCCCGTCGGCGACCAGGACCTGGGATTCAGCGCGCTGGCGATTGAAGATGACGCCGACGTCTGTTGCTGCGATTTCCGCGCTCGAGTTTTCCGCCTTGATGCTCATGAGCACCATGCGGTTGTTCGTGATCTGCGGTGTGACGGAGAGCTTGATGCCGGCTTCTTCCTTCGAGACTGCGGCCCGCGGGAAGAAGGCCTGTGCGTTGGGTTGTCCGCTTGCACCGCCGCCGCCACCGCCGCCTTGTCCACCGGCGCTCGCGTCAATGACGCGGATGGGGATTTCCTGGC
>JBKJTE010000228.1:0-2643 GCA_046590495.1 Gemmatimonas sp.
GCCGGTGATCACGGGCCAGAAGACTGATTCCGAAAAATTTGCCGGCGCACTTCGCACCTATTCCTGCGAAGCGATGATGCAGGACAACAAGGCGCTGCAGGCGGGAACCTCGCACGACCTTGGTCAGAACTTTGCGAAGGCGTTCGATCTCAAGTTCCAGAACGAGCAGGGCACTGAATCGTTCGCGTGGAATACGAGTTGGGGCGTGTCGACGCGCATGGTCGGCGGACTCGTGATGACGCATGGCGATGACGGGGGTTTGCGCTTGACGCCGAAGCTGACGCCGATCCAGATGGTGATCGTGCCGATCTGGAAGACAGACGAAGAGCGCGAAGCGGTGTTTGCCGAAGCCCATCGCATCAAGGAAGACCTCGGCAGTTTCAAGCGTCCCGATCACGAGCGGCTCCGCGTACACGTCGACGATCGCATCGGTGTGAAGCCGGGCGCCAAGTATTACCACTGGGAGTTGCGTGGTATTCCGCTTCGCATGGAGATCGGTCCCCGCGATCTCGCGGCGAGCTCCGGCATGCTGGTGCGTCGCGATACGCGCGAGAAGCGTTCGATCGCGATTGATTCACTGCGCGTTGAGTTGCCGGTATTGCTCGACCAGATCCAGGCGGACATGTTGGCCGCTGCACGTGCGCGACTTGAAGCCAACACCATTCGTGAACGGATCAGCTACGATCGCTTCAAGGAAATAATGGAAGGCGAAGGCGCCTTCGTGTATGCCGGGTGGAATGGCGATCCCGCGGTCGAGCAGCGAGTGAAGGAAGAGACCAAAGCGACGATTCGCTGTATCCCTGATCCGGAGTTCCGCTCACCGGTGGCGCCCACCACTTGCATGGTCACGGGTGAGCCGGCGAAGCACGAGGTGATCTGGGCCAAGGCATACTGACGATGGAGACGGTGCGTACCGAAGCGTTCACCACTGTCGATGGTACCATGCGTGTGGAGGGTGTCGCGTTCAGCGATATCGCCGCCGCAGTCGGCACTCCGTGCTACGTCTACAGCGCCAACACCATTCGTGCGCGGTTCGCGCGATTGCAGGAGGCGTTCGCCGATGTCCCGCACCACATCCACTTTGCGATGAAGGCAAACTCCAACCTTGCAGTGCTGCGTTTGCTGCAGGAGTTGGGTGCGGGTGTCGATATCGTGTCTGGCGGTGAGCTATTCCGCGCACGCGAAGCTGGGTTCGCGGGTGCTGATGTCGTGTTCAGTGGCGTTGGCAAGACGGTGCGAGAGATCGAGCAAGCGCTCGAAGATCGGGTGTTGCTGATCAACATCGAGTCTGAAGCCGAGTTGCAGGCGATCGAGATGGTTGCGGCGCGTCGTGGTGTCGTGGCATCCGTGGCGATTCGAGTGAATCCCGAAGTCACGGTCGATACGCCGCATGAGTACATCAAGACGGGCGAAAAGGGCGGCAAATTCGGAATCCCGCGCGACGATGTTGGGCGCGTCGCAGCGCTGATTCTCACTCTGCCCCACGTGCAGCTCAAGGGACTTGGGATGCACCTTGGCTCGCAGATCAACAATGCGGAACCGATGCGCAAAGCCCTGCCGCGCCTCTTGGATGTCGTTGCTGCAGTACGCGCGCAGGGACATGCGCTGGAGTATCTCGATGTCGGTGGCGGACTCGCTGTGCCATACGAGCCTGCCGACGTGGAAGCCGATGTCGAGGACTACGCGCAACTCGTGCGGGCGGCAGTGCGTGAGACCGGCTTGCAGCTGATGCTGGAACCCGGTCGGTTCATTGTTGCCGACGCGGGTGTGCTGCTGACCGAAGTTTTATATCGCAAGCATTCAGCGGGCAAAGACTTTGTCATCACTGATGCGGGCATGAACGATCTGATCCGGCCGGCGCTGTATCAGGCGTTTCATCAGATCGAACCGGTCGTCGCGACCACGGACACGATTGTTGCTGACATCGTCGGCCCGATTTGCGAGTCGGGTGATTTCTACGCGAAAGATCGTACGGTCGCCGACGTTCAGGCAGGGCAGCTTCTCGTCGTGCGAACAGCTGGCGCGTACGGCTACACCATGGCGTCCAATTACAACTCGCGGCCTCGCCCCGCCGAGGTGCTTGTCGATGGCGATCGCTTCGCGGTGATCACGGAACGCGAACGGTACGAAGACCTGGTGCGGCTCGAACGCGCGCACCTTCAGTGGAGAACTGCCTGATGCGGATCGGTTTGTTGTCGGACACGCATGATCGTGTTCCAGCTGTGCGCGAATTGCTCGAGCAGATGCTCGCCGGCGGTGTGTCGCTGGTCATGCATGCAGGTGACTTCTGCTCGCCCTTCTCGCTGCAACCCTTCCACGATCTTTCGCTGCCCGTGCTCGGTGTGTTTGGGCGCAACGATGGCGACCGGGACGCATTGCTTGCCGCCGCAAAGTCGGGCTTCGGCGCCGCCGAGTTGTATGAGTCACCGCACAGCTTTGATCTCGGCGGAAAGTCGGTGCTGCTCATTCACGATCTGGGCGATGTACATCAGCGTTCGATCGACGGACACGAAGTCATCGTGCATGGTATGACGCACATCCCGGAGATGAAGTCGCGCGGCGATTCGCTGCTCGTGAATCCGGGCGAAGGGTGTGGGTGGCTGCACGGCGCTCCGACGGGCGCAATTCTCGATCTCGAAACCA
>JBKJTE010000229.1:0-12292 GCA_046590495.1 Gemmatimonas sp.
GACTCTATCGCATCGCCGTCCCCGCGTCCGCCACTCAGCTCGATTTCCTGCGCATCGGTTTTCGCCGGCGCACGCTCGCCGTTCCCGCTGATACCGCGCGCGCTGCCACGTTCCACATCACGATGACGTCGCTTCCATCGATGTTGTCAGACGTACGTGTGGCCGCAAACCCGCGGTGTGAAGGCCGCTCCGATCGCGAAGACGCGCACGCACTCTGGCAGCAGGCACGGGCGGCGCTCACGGCGTCGGTAGTTGCACGTGAGCGCGCACCGGTCGCTCTCACGCATCTGGCCTACGAGCGCGCGATGGATGCGATCGGTGTCAACGTGCTGCATCAGGTCGTCCGACTGGAATCGGCGAGTGCAACGCCTTCTTCGTTTTTTGCCGTCCGAACCGCCACCGACTTTATGCGCAGCGGTTTTCGCGCCAACGTCGATGGTCGTCAGACTTACTACAGCCCTGACGCGGACGTCATGCTCGACGATGCGTTCGCGAACGGCTACTGCTTTCAGCTCGCCAAGCCCGTCGCCACGCGCGCCACGCAGATCGGACTCGAATTCGAACCCGCCAATCGGCAACGTGGACGCGTCGATATCGCTGGCGCACTCTGGATCGACACGACGATGCGCTCGCTCGTCGATCTGGAATTCCGCTATCTCGGTGTCGACGAAAGCTCCGCCGCGCTCGGCGCCGGTGGCCGGGTCTCGTTCCGGACCTTGGCGAATGGCGTCATCGTCATCGATCGGTGGAACCTCAGACTTGTCGGTTCCCCCGACCCCAACGCGGCGCCCAACGAGGCCGGCGTGCCGCGGCTCTTTCTGGTGCGCGAAGTCGGCGGTGAACTCGCGCATGCGACATGGGAAAACAACGGTGGCTGGGCCTCCACACTCGGCCGCGCACGCATTCGCGTACTCGATCCGGATGGTGAACCCGCGTCGGGAATCGTTGTTGGACTCACCGCAACTGACTATCGAAGTATCACCGACAGCGAAGGCTACGCCGACATCGAAGACCTCGCGCCGGGTCCATACACGGTCTTCATCGTCGACCAGAAGCTCGCGACACTCGGCATCACACTGCCCACTACGGCGCGCTTCGAATCGCGACGGGGTTCGCTGTCACTGCTCAACACGCTCCGCCCCACGGTCGAGGCATCTGTCGCGAACACCTGTGAAAAGCGTGGTTTTTCGACGCGCTCGAACATGTTGTTGGCGCGTGTCACAACTGAAGATGGTCTCCCCGTGACCGACGTGTCATGGAATCTTGTGCACCGACTAAGCAAAGGTCCAAGCATCACCATCGGCGGTAAAACAGACGACAACGGCGTGTTTCTGATCTGCGATCGACTCGAGTACGGTCAGTCGGATCGCATCCTGATTTCGCGCGGCGGACAACGCGTTGCCGATGTCGACGTGCGCATCAGCGAGCGGCTCACCGTATCGCGCGTTGTCGTACCAACAGTGAAAGCCGAACGCGTCGTCACAAACGCTGCGCCGAGCTTCCATCTCATTGGCGTTGTACGCGACTCGGCGACGGGGACCGGGGTGCCTGAAGCGACAGTCTCGCTGCGTGAGACGCCGTTTCTGACGGAGACGGACAGCAGCGGGCATTTCCAATTCGCGTCACTCGCACCACGCGAGTACACTCTCGAAGTGCGGACTCCGTGGCTCGACTCGCTCGGAACGGTCAAGAGGCTCGTCGTGGCTGCATCAGAATCGCTCGATCCGTTGACGGTATATCTGCCGACGGAGACTCAGATCGCAGCCGCGATGTGCGGCGCTGCGACAGTGCCCGGCGTTGTCGTCGGCCGCGTCGAGACGCATGCAGACGACGTATCGCCCGCACTGATGCGCGTCATCGTGGAGTGGGCCGAGGTGAGCAACGCCGGCACCGGCGTCTCAACCCAACGTCGCATTGCGGCCGATGCCGATGCGCGCGGCACCTTCAGAGTCTGTGGTGTACCGCTCGATACCCCTCTGTCGTTGCATGCAGAGCCGAGCGAAATCGGTGCGCGCCCGATGGACGGAACGACACGTACGGCGCTACAGTTGTCGGCGTCACGTCGCATCATGCGCGCGGATCTGCTCGTCCGTCGCCGGCCCGGCCACTGATCACCGATTACGGAGTGTCAATGCGTTCACCAGTACTCTGCTTTGCCGTCATGCTTGCAGGTTGCGCGTCGAACAGTTCGCTCCCTGAACGCACGGGTGAACAGACCGTGCAAGTCGTCGGCATGGCGGGAAAGCTCACCGTCAATTCGAATTCGACTGCGAGCAAGAGCACCATCGCTGCGCCCATCGAACAAGTGTGGCGCGTGCTCCCTGCGGTATTCGATTCGCTTGGTGTCGCAGTCAGTACTGTGAATCAGACGCAGCATCTCATCGGCAACGACGGACTCAAAATCCGTCAACGATTGGGGAAAGCGCCGTTAAGCCGCTACCTCGATTGCGGACAGACACAGATCGGGCCAAACGCAGATTCGTACGACGTTCTGCTGACTGTTCTCGTGCAACTGCAGGCGAGCGGCGCCGGGAGCACCAATGTGCTCAGCACCGTCGAAGCGACGGCCAAGCCAGTCGCTTTCACGCAATCGCCGTCGGCGTGTTCAAGCAAAGGTGCGCTCGAGTCACGCCTGACGACGCTCGTTCAAGCGCTACTGCCGCATTAGCGCCGTTTCTTACCCGCGACGACCGCGCGGTGGACCGTCACCATCGGGTCGCGGACCGCGGCCACCCAACTTCTCACGCAGCGTGTCTTCGTTTTCCTTGCGCTGCTTCTCCAGCAGTTCTTTGGCCGTGCCCTTCTGCGCGTCATCCAGCTGCGGCATCGCGTTCGTAACAGCGGCGTCATAGTTGGTGCGAATGTCGCCAATGACTTTCATGAGCGCTTCGCGCGCGAGCACCACGCGCACCTGATCTTCGGCAGACGGGACACTCGACGTCGGCTTCATCGCTTTCACCAGTGAGTCCACTGTCTTGAGCAACGGTGCGTTCGTTTCCTTCGCCTTGCCGTCCAATTCTTTGAACTGCTTCTGCTGGTCGTCGGTGAGCTTGAGATCCTTCCGTTTGTCGGCGAGAAATTTCAGTGGGCTCATGTTTTCGACATCGCGGCTCATGAGCTTCGGGCCTGTGCCGATATCCTTCATCATCTCTTCGTAGTTGCCTTCTTTCCCAGTACCCATGCTGCGTCCGCCGCGCGGTTGTGCGGACACGATCGTTGGCAGGAGCGCGAGCGCGAGCAGTCCAAAGGTCTGACGGAACATGACAAGCTCCAGGTGAGATAAAACAACGCGGGGCCGACGGAGTCTCCGACGGCCCCGCGAGTGACAAAACTTCAAGAACGACTAGTAAATGCCAGGCGGACGACGATCCCAGGCGAACGAGCCTGCAGGAATCTGGAACGCAGCCGTTTGTGGTGTCCGCGCACCTGCACTCGATCGTGGGAAGACGATCAACGTTACGGCACTGCCCGCAACCGTGGTGCCAGGAAGTGGATCGGTATCGAGCTTCCCGCCGGCGCCAGCGCTCGACGATGCCGGCGCACCAGCAATCGCGAGCATGTCAGCAAACAGCGCCGTGCCACCACCAGCAGGCTGCACGTTGTACAGAATGCTGCCAGGTGCGACGTTTACAAAGTTCGACGCAGTAAGCGGCGCGACGTTGGCCCACGTTGCGTTCGCCGGTACCGTGCCACCCTGCACGTACTGACGGACATCGATTGCCGACGAGGTGGTGTTGATGACGCGAAGCGCGACCTGCGCCGCCGGATCGGTGATGGTTTCCGGAATCACCGTCAGCTTGAGCCCCGGTGTCGCACCGGCACGCGCCGAACCCCACAGAATGACCGTGTAGTTCTTGCCGGCTTCAAACGTGACTGTGGTGTCCTTGAGCTTCGTGGACGCGATCGACTGAATCGTGTCGTCCATGAAGATGACGAAGTGGCGGGCACCCGCCTGCGCTGGCTTGTACTGCAACGTCGTCGACGCGGTCACGCCGCCGGACGTGCTCGGGTTGTTGCGGAACGGCACGCGGAACTGCGCGTTGCTTTCCACGATATCGACGAAGCGAAGGTCGAGACCGAATGCGCCCGACGTATCGGGCACCGCGTTGATGAACCGCACGCCGGCCGTCGGCGTTACTGGTGTCGTGATAGTTGCTTCGGGGTGGCAGGCGCTCACTACTCCAGCGACCAGAAGCAGCGCCGAGCAACGAAGAAAACGTTCCATGAACACTCCGTGGAGGTTGAGACTCGCTGTATCCGCCATCAGTGCCACATGATCGGGATACGAATGCTTTGTGCGGTGCTGTCACCCGGCGGCTTGATCGGTTCTGCTTGTCCAGAGCCTACAATCGACCGGGTGATGATGGCTGCAACCACGCCGATGGCTGCGCCGCTGAGAATCGCGGTGCGTCCTTTCGAGAACTTGCGTTCTCGCACGGCCGTGACAAACTCGTTTTTCACATGTACGCGCTCGCCGGTCCACGTCTGCTCGCCTCCCCGAAGGAAACGCACGGCGTTGACTGACAGCACGTACTCCACGTTGTCCTTCGAGACCAGCCGTCCTTCGATCTGACCGATCTCAGGACCCATCGAGCCACCGAGTACTGCGCGCCCTGCATCGTTCACATCGAGCGCGAGGACCGTACCCAACAGCGGCTGCGTACTGGCTACGGGCTGCAGAGAGTAGCAGCCCGATGCCAGAACCACGAAGAGCAACACACCGACACGACGCATCTTCAACTGGATCGCTTACCAGCCGTAGGTGCTCTTCGTTGCTGCGAACGACGCAGGCGCGTTACCTGGGCCGTTTCCGGTCCCGTAGATGGCTGACGTCGCGACCCCACGTGCCTGAAGATCCTGGAACGGCACCGCCCAGAAGAGCGGCGTATCCTGCGGCAGATCGCCCCATCCACGTCCATCCAGGAACCACGGGATGTAGTGGGTATAGGCCGTCTCGATGCGCTTCTCGTACTTGAGCGCTTCCCAGAGGTTGCCACAGGCGATCGTCTTGAACGCGGGACCAACCGGCACCTTCGGCACGCAACCGTTGCCACCCGGCACCGGCGTCGTTGCATCGAACGTGGTGATGGCCGGCAGACCGTTCTTTGTGCGCGTCGCGTTCACAAGGGCGGCCGCACCGGCGAAGTTGCCCGCGCGATACAAACCCTCTGCCTGCAGCATATCGATTTCGGTTTTGACCATGAACGGCGTGTTGCCGTTGCGCGCTGTTCCGTCACCAGACGTATTCCACGAGTGGAAGCGAACGAAATCGTAGTTGGACAGACCGAACCCTGAACCCGCCAGCTGGTCACCACCGGCCGGACGATTCACGAAGTACCGCTTGCAGGTCTGCGAAGCGCCCTGACAGGACGTGATCCCAAAGTCTGCCTGTTGGGCGGCACGCGTTGCGCCCTGCGGAAAGCGCTGGTCGGGAGAGATCATGAAGAAGCTCGCCCCGCCGCTGCCACGGTCACCGACCGGCTGTGCGATCCACGCGGCGTACGTGCCCGACGTGTCAGCCATGCCGATGATGAACGGTGGCATTTGGTGCCACAGGCCAAACGTTTCGTACTGCGAGCGCCAGGAGTTGATCGGGCCGTTCGTCGTGCTGGTCGTGATGATGTTGTCAGCCGTGATGCCGTTCTGCGCATCGGCGACAACCGCCGTCCAATCGACTGCCGCACGCTCGGCCGGTGTGCGCGCGACGTTCGCGCGGATTCGTGCACGATAGCTGCGAATCAGCTTGGTGAACTCCACCTTGCTGAAGCTCGTCGGCGACGGAATCCAGGTCGAGGGTAGTGGGAAGCCGTCGCTTCCGGTTGCCGCAAGGTTCGTCAGATCGATCGAACGCTGCAGCGCCGCGAGCGCCGAGTCCGTGAGCGTCTTGTAGCCAACCAGCTTGCCCGGGTCCGAGGCGTCGGTCTTGGCTGTCACGACTGACCCCGAGTCGTATACCATCGCCATGTAGCCGATCGAGATACCGCGCAGGAACTCGGCGAACGCCTTGCCTCGGGCATCGCGCGCCGGGGTGCCGAGCGTCAGTCCGCCTTCCACCTGTCCGAGGAAGCTCGACGCGACGCGTTCGACCTCGCTCATGAAGGAATAGAGGCGGTACTGTTCGTTCTGACAGCTATTCCCCGGGCTGTTGACGTTGGTGGCGCCGGAGAATGGCGTACGCTGATTCTGGCAGTTGTTGGCCAGACTCGAGTAGTTCATCAACGACATGACGTTAGCCATGCCCTCCACGTTCGTCGTGCTGCCATACACACCGCTGGACCAACGCTTGTAGTAAGTGCCCAGCAACGATTCCGCGTCGTTCGGCGTACCGAGCACGCGCGCGGTTTCACCAGAATTGGGATTCGTTACTTCGAGGCTCTTCTCACAGGCACCGAGTCCGATCAACGCCGCGAGTGCGGCGCAAGTGATCGCTTTGCGAGTCATGAAGAAATGGCTCCTAGAAGCGCGTGGAGAGAGAGAACGTGAACGTGCGGAGCGTCGGGAAACCAAACGCGTCCACCTGGTTGATCAGGCCAGAACCGGCCTGACCACCCGATACGCCGACTTCCGGATCGAAGCCTGTGTAGTTCGTGATCGTGAGCAGGTTGCGACCGACGAAGGACGCAGACCAGTCACCCACACCACCGACCCGACCAAGACGGTACGTGACGCTCATTTCGCGCAGCTTGGCGTAGGAACCCTTCTCGACGTTGTAGTTGTTCGGGCCGAGCTGGTCGTAGAACCCGCCGGTGCCCACGCCTTCGGACCCGCCCACGCGCCAGCTGTACCCAACCGGTTTCGCCGTCTCGACCGTCGTTCCGCCCTGGTCGAAGTAGCTCGACGAATAGTCGAAGATGCCCCAGCCTTCGCCCTGGTTGTTGATCTCATGGCCGAAGGTGCCGTCGAGCAGCCCGTAGAGCGTCAGACGCTTGTACGTCAGCGTGCTGTTGAAGCCCATGCGGAAGTCAGGCAGCGTGTTGCCCAGGATGTGGAGGATGCCCGTGCCCTCACCCTTCTGACCGCGCAACGGGCGGTCGACAATCGGGTGACCGAACGTGAGCGGGAAGTTCCACGGCGAATCGGCGGCAGACAGCTTGGTCTGCCACAGGTTCTTGGTGATGCCATCCTTCCAGCTGTTGCCAGCGCCGGTCCAGACAACCCACCCCTTGTCATTGACCTGATAGCTCTTGCCATCGCCGCAATTCGCCTGCACGGCTGCCGGCATATCGCCACACGTCTTGTAGAACTTGCGGCCGTAGATATTGCCGTAGCGGTTGATCTTCTGGCCGTCGTAGACCGTCGGGTCAGCCGAAATCTTGAAGAAGCTGCCGGTCCCGTTGCCGGTGTTCGCGCTGACGAAGTACTCGGGGATATCGAGCTGCGTGATATAGGTGCGCGTGCGGTCATACGTTCCGCGAATGCTCCACTGCAGATCCTTGGTCGTGATGAGCGGCAAATTCGCCGCCACCTCCCACGTCTTGTTCTGCAACGTGCCGGCGTTGCGCCACTGGCTGGTAAAGCCCAGCGACGACGGCGTCGGAACGTTCAGGATCTGGTTCTTGGTCTGCGAGTTGATGTTCGAGACTTCAACGCCAAGACGGCCGAACAGCGTGAAGTCTGCACCAGCGTCGAACTCAGTGGTGGTCTCCGGCTTGAGCAGCTTGTTACCGGCCTGACCCAGCGAACAACCCGTCGCACTGCAGGAATACGTTTCGTACTGCGCGGTAAAGCTGGGTGTGTTGCCCGCGCTGCCAAGTGATGCACGCAGACGGAAGTCGCTGAGGTAGGGGAGCTTGTAGAACGGCTCTTCTGAGACACGCCACACGCCAGACACGCGACCGAACGGCGCCCAACGATTGCCGGCACCGAACAGTGAGCTGCCGTCGTAGCGGTATGTACCGTCGAGAATGTAGCGACCCTTGTAATCGAGGTTCGCGCCGGCCACGAAGCCTTGGTTCTTGATCGTGGTCTGGCTCGACGTCGCCGTAAGGTTTGTCGTGGTGTTGCTCAACGTGTAGATGTCCTTCACCACAAACTGCTGGCCCGAGCCGAAATTTGCGTTCAACACATCCTGATCAAAAAGCGCCCGGAAGTTCAGCTTGCCGCCCAGCTCCTTCATCAGCTGCTTGCGGAACGTGGCCGACAGCTGACCGTTCATCGACTCTTCACCGCGATCGCCGATCGACTGCTGACCGAAGTTGTCTGCCGTCGAAAGCGTGAAGGTGCGATAGCCCTTCTTTTCGTAGAACGGGTTCTGGCGCTGACGATTGTCGTACGAGAACGAGGCTTCGAACGTCGCCCATTCGGCCGGCGTGTAAGTGCTGCTCAAGCTCGACAGGAAACGCTGCGCGATGTTGGAATCGTACAGATTCTGCTGATCGTACAGGAACGTGCCGCCGCCGTTGCCGGAACCGCGAAGGCCCGAGCCACCACCGCGAACGATCGGACGACCGAGCGTGTCGATCGCGAGATAGTCCGTGCCGCCTGGCGCGCCGCGAAGCAACTGGCCGAAGATGCTGCCACCCGAGGAACCGCCGCTGCGATTATCCGTCGTCGCACGGTCGAACAACGTGCTCAACGACATCGTCCAGTCGGATCGGATGTCGTAGTCGAGGTTCACACGTGCGCGGCGTTGCTGCTGCCCGGAGAGCCCCTTGATGGCGCCACCGTCAGATGTGACCGAGCCGCTCACGAAATAGCGAACGCTCCCCGCGCGGCCGCTGATATCGAGAGAGTTCAGCGAGATCGGGTTGGCCGAAACGACCTGCGCGATGGCGTCGTAGCGCTGACCCGGCCACGTATTGGCCTGAAAGACGTTCAGCAGTTCCGCGCCCGCGGCCGATGGCGCATTGAATTGCACCGCGTACGGGGTGCGCACTGTATCCGCGTTCACGTTGTTGATGCGGTAAATCTCACCCATCCAAGAGGTGCGACGCGAGCAGCTGGCCACGTTGGACGAACCGAGCAGACAGAAGCGAGTGCCGGTTTCGTCCTTCTGCAAATGATGGTACACGGGCGCGCCGTACTTCAGGCTGTTCAAGTCGCTGACACCGTACTCGGTGCGGAAGTTGAACTTCACGCCTTCGCGTGTTGCGCCGCGCTTGGTCTTGATGATGATCACGCCGTTCGCCGCCGTCGATCCATAGAGCGACGCACCTGCGGCGCCCTTCACCACTTCCACGGATTCGATATCGAGTCCGCCGATTTCATCGAGACTGTTCACGCGCTGGATCGCGCCGTCAACGATGATCAGCGGGGAGTTGCTGCGGCCCGTCGCGTTGATCGAGGTCGGACCACGCATCATGATTTCCGGCGTGCTGCCCGGACGGCCGCTCGAGGATGCGATACGCATACCGGCGACCTTGCCCTGAAGCGCCGTGACCGGGTTGAGCGCCGGCACCGGAATGTCTTCCGCCGTCAGACGGCCCACCGAGAACGGAACCTTCGCGCGTTCCGTGCCCTCGATTGAGCCAGTGACAACCACTTCGCTCAAACGATTGAGATCCTGTTTGAGCGTGAAATTGAAGGATTGGTTGCCCGCCTTGATCACCAGCGGAATGAAAGCGGGCTTGTAACCCACGGCCCGGACTCGCAACACAACCGCCTGCCCCGACACGCGGGCGGCGGGGATGACCAGGTTGTAAACGCCCGCCTCGTTCGTTGGAACGGAAACGGTCAGTTCGGCGATAAAGATGTTGGCTGCGGCCAGTGGCTGGCCCGCCTCACTCGTCACCTTACCCGTAATTACAGCGTTCTGCGCTTGCGCGCCGACACTCGGCACGGCGAGCATCGCGCCGACAAGCGCCCATCCAGTCCATCGCACGCGGTGCAGCAGGCTCATGGTGGTCATCTCACTCCCTTGTGGTGATGAAGGGGATCGCAGAACGACAGGTGCGGACCCTCGCGTGAGCGTCAGCGCTCAACGAAGGCTCCGTCCAAATGGGGTGCCGAGCTCATCGGGCAGCGTCGGCGCTATAAACAGTGCGCACGTCCATCCCGTGGAGGGGACGACGTGCGGAGCAGCGGGACCAATCGCCTTGGCCCGAGCACACTATGCTACGGGTGGCACTCAGGTCCCGCAATAGCAGGGTGCCGATTCGCACCCTATGCCCGCATGATCCCGTTAATTCGCGAAATAGCCCTTGTGTTTTGTGCACCAAATCGCACGCCACATGGGACGAATCGTTCTATAAGTCGGATGATAGGCACTGGGCGATGAACCACATCGACACAATTCGCGTCACACTTCGTCATTCGTGTCAGCCATGGTCCGATTGCGTCGATGTTGCGCGCATGAGCGGATAGTCCCGCAATCGCACATCCGCTCCGCGCGCAGTCAATAACCGCCCAATTCAATTGCGAACGTCCCGCGCCGATTCGACCACCACGGGCTCCCGCGCCGCGCCCGACAGCGACCGTGACCCTATCGCGACAGCGCCGCCGGCGTCCAGTTGAAGCCAACCGAGAATGCGTTGCCACTCCCGTAACGGTCGGAGCCACTGAAAACTCCGGCAACTCGCAAAGCGAACTGCTTGTTCACCTGGTAGTTCGCACCCAGATCGAAATCGAGCGTCACCTCGGTCTTGTCCCCACTCTCCCGCTTGCAGCCGCAGATATCGAGCGACACACGCGGGTGCATGTACGGCGTGATCGACATCCCGTCGTCCAGCGGAAACGTGTGGCCGATGCTGACGCCCACCGGCACACGCAAAAACGTATTTCCGTTCCCGAACGCAACACCGATCCCCGCCGTACCCAGCAGGTCGAGCGGCTGATCACCCTGCGCGCGCAACAGCTCCTTCCCACCTGAACCGCCGAGAAAGAGCAGCAAGCTCCCACTACCCTGCGGATCCGCGATACCGGCGTCGAGCCCAAGGTGCATCCCGGGGCCCGCCCCTTCGCGCCACTGGAAAATCGCCGTGGTGCCACCACCACCTGAAATCGCCGCCGTATAGTCACGCGTCGACGCGGTCGGCAGCTGCAACGATGGATAGTTGAACGCTTGCGCGTCCACAGCACTAGGCGCAATCACGGCTGCGCAGCCGATCGCGATCATCAGTGCACCCAGCCCATGACCGAACGCAGTGCCGATCGCACTATCGGGTGCTCCGGTGTGGGACCGCACCACTCGGCGCGCCGAGGGGACTGGCAGCTTCAACAGGGACACAGACGGCATGAACGCTCCGTATTCTCTTTAGGAAACACAAACGGTGGATGACGTGCCGAGGATACTACGTCATCATCTGCACACGGTTCCATCCACTCCCGCCCGCTCCCCAATCATTAGCTTCTCTGTCGTGGAACGCTTCGCAGTCGTGCTCCTCCTTGCCTCGGTTTACCGGTCCGCGCCTCTGCACGCGCAGCCGTCGCGCATTCGGGTGCCAACCGATTCGCTCGTTCACGAAGGACGCGAGAAGGCGAGCATTGGCGATACCGCAGCCGCACTCGAACTGCTCGAACGCGCGACTGACCAGTCGCCGCGCGATCCTGAGGCACTGTACTGGCGTGGCGTCGTGCTCTCCCGCACAACCGGCCTGACACTCGTAGACACACCGCGCCGCATGCTCGCGTGGCATCTGCTCAATCGCGCCGCCGGTATCGACTCACGCAACCCGCGCTATCTCCTCGAACTCGGTCGGCTACGCCTCAACACGCCGATCATGCGCGTCGAGGCCGAACGTCTCTTCCGTCGCGCACTCACGGTCGCTGAAACCAACGGCGATCCGGTCCAACTTGCGGAAGTCGCGTACGAACTCGGACAGATCAAAACGCGCCGCTATCTCACGGGCCGCAATCGCTGGCAGTACACGAGCAATCTGATCTTCGATCCTCTCGTTGCGCAGCGACGCCTGCACTACACGCGCGAATTTCTCGAACAGCTCGCGCGTCCGATTGAACGCGCTGCATTCGTCGATCGCAGCGAAGCAGAGGAATACTTTCGTCGTGCGCTCGCCGCGCAGCCCGCGCACGAAGCCAGCGCCGTCGCCGTGATGGCGCTGCTGTACGACCAGAAGCGCTACGACGAAATGCTGACGATTGCAGCACCATCCTTGCAGCAAGCCGATGCAACCGCGCGCGTCTATCTCGCCGCAGGTCTCGCCGAGTACAAGCGCGGGCAGTTCGCCGAGGCAGACCGACTGTACGAGAAGGCGCTCAAGCAGCTCACGCCTGACGGGCGGGCGGAAGTCCTCGACCTCGGCCGCATTCTCCGCAAGGGCGACTCGATTCGCGTTGCGGGTGTCAACCCCGCTGAACGCGCGCGTACTGACAGCGCATTCTGGGAAGCCGCCGATCC
>JBKJTE010000320.1:0-4582 GCA_046590495.1 Gemmatimonas sp.
GATGACTGTCGCCGAGTGAGTAGGGAACAGCCCACTTCACAGCCGGATGCGCCTTCCATCGCTCGAACGTCGCGATCCTGACCGAACCCGCAGGTGATCCGATTCCGAACACGGTGCTCAGCAGCACCTGCAATGTCCCACCGCGCGCGCCGACGATCAGATCGGTACCCCGGATGGTTCCCGCAAAACTCTCACGCACACCAGCGCGGACATTCTCGATACCGCCCAGCAACGTCACACTCAACGCAATGGATGCAACCGTCAACGAAGTCGTTAACAGTCGGCTGCGCAGAGAACGGAGCGCGAGACGCGGAATCAGCATGAGAGCATCAGGGTGCGGTCGACACTACGCTGACCGACGCGAGTCTGCGGCGCGATTGAGCGTGGCCAGTTCGACTGTGCGCGAGAAGAGCGGAATCAGTGTGTGGTCGTGACTGACAAACACAAGCGTCGCATTGGCCGTTTTACACGACGCAAACAACAGCTGCAGAAACTGTTCGCGACGATCGGTATCGAGCGCCGACGTGGGTTCATCGGCAATCACGACTTCGGGCGAGCCGATCAGCGCGCGCGCTGCCGCAACGCGCTGCTGCTGACCGACGCTCAACTCACTGATCGGTGCATCCAGCAATGGATCGATATCCAACTGTCGCGCTATATCGTGGACGGCTGAGTCGAGCGACTGCGCACCGAGTCGCGCACGACGACCGGCATCGAGACGAATCGGCAAGAGAATGTTTTCCCGCACGGGCAGATATGGAATCAGGTTGAACATCTGAAACACGTAGCCCATATGACGCGCCCGAAACGCGTCGCGCGCGCCGCTCGACATGTGCGCAAAGTCGGCGCCGAGGACCTTCACATGACCACTGGTCGGCTGAAGTACGCCGGCGAGCAGTCCAAGCAGCGTTGTCTTTCCACTGCCACTCGGCCCATGCAAAAACACCGTTTCGCCGCGCGCGATCGCGAGGTGCTCGATGTCGAGCACATCACGACCACGGGCGTACGCGAAACGGAGTTGCGACAGCTCGACGGCCGGCGTACCGGCCGAGTCAGACGTCATTTCGCCGAATATGGCTCGACCTTGAGCCCTTCGAGCTGGTAGCCGACCGTGCCGTACGGGCTTTCGACCGAGGCGATCTTGAGACGACCGGAGAGCCACACGGCGTCGAACAGATTGAGCTTGATCGCCTTCTTGCCGCTCATGCTGACCATCACAATCTGATTCGGCGGCGGTGGCGGCGTGTGTACGCAGGCGCCGTAGTACGGCACGAGCAGAAACTCCGCGCCTTCGTCTTGAAAGTCGTCGAGCGGAACAACGAAGCCCGGGATGCGAACCATCTTCCCTTCGAGCTTCTTGAGCGTGTCCGTCGCTTTGCCGTTGGAGTAATCGAGCCCCGCCAACACCCGCCAGTCGATGTTGATCGCGTCTTCGATTCGCGCCACGGCCGCGTCGCTCGCAGCGCTGTTCGCAGCGCCACTCGACTTGAGCGCAGCATTGCCCGCATGCTTCGCTGCAGGCATCGCGGGCGCGTTTGCCCGGGCGGTGTGGCGCGTGCTGGTGCGCGGCGTCGCCGCCGCCGTCAACGTGACGACGGCAAAAAGTCCGGCAAGCGATGCAAGTGAATTCAGACGAGACATGGGCCTCTTGTGTACGCGGTCGAGCGGCAGACTGCTAGAACAATACGCGACGAATCAGGAAATGCTGACCCATCAGTATATTCACGACTGTCTGGCGGGTGTTCCGTTTCGCCCACAGTCCCCATCCCCTAGTCCCAGTCCCACGATGAACCGGCCCGAAATCACGACTCCGGAGGCGCTCTCCGAAGAAAGCGTCGTCGAACTGTCGCTGCGTCCACAGCGGCTGGCCGAGTTTATTGGGCAGAAGAAGGTGAAAGAGGGGCTGTCCATTGCAATTGACGCCGCGCGTGCGCGGCGGGAACCACTCGATCACACGCTGTTTTTTGGACCGCCTGGGTTGGGCAAAACGACGCTCGCGGACCTGATGGCGCGCGAACTTGGCGTCAACCTCACGACCACGTCGGGGCCCGCGCTCGAAAAGCCCGGTGACCTTGTTGGACCGTTGACGAACTTGCGTGAAGGAGACGTGCTCTTCATCGACGAAATCCATCGCCTGCGTCCTGTCATCGAAGAGTTTCTGTATCCCGCGATGGAGGACTTCCGGATCGACATCCGGCTCTCCGAAGGACCGAAGGCACAGACGGTGACGATGAATATCGAAAAGTTCACGCTCGTCGGGGCAACGACTCGACTGGGCATGCTCACCGCACCGTTGCGCGCGCGGTTTGGTCTCATGCACCAGCTCGCGTTTTATCCGAATGATGAACTCGAAGTCATCGTCCGCCGCACGGCCGAAGTGCTCAAGGTCGAAATGGATGCGGCGGGCGCGCACGAGATTGCGAAGCGTTCGCGCGGCACACCGCGCGTGGCGAACCGGTTGCTGCGCCGAGTTCGCGACTATGCACAGGTGCGCGCCAACGGACGCATCACGCTCGACGTCGCTCAGGCAGCACTGACACTGCTGGATGTCGACCACTTCGGGCTCGACGACATGGACAGTCGCCTCCTGCGCACCATCATCGAGAAGTTTGATGGCGGCCCCGTCGGACTCGGCACCATCGCGGCGGCCATCGGTGAAGACGCCGGCACGATCGAAGAGGTCTACGAACCGTTTCTGGTGCAGAATGGATTTCTTTCGCGCACCCCGCGCGGACGCATGGCTACCGCCCATGCGTACCGCCACCTCGGTTTCGTCCCGCCGGTCGGGACGCCGGAACAACCCGGTCTGTTCTGAGGTCCAACGAAGGTCTGTTCGGCGCGATTGATTTTTGCTACGCGTGCGAACGATTCGGCCGGCACTATTTTGGTGGCGCTCGATGACCGCACCCAATGCATATTCGCGGACACTCGCCTCCCGCCTCTCCGCATGCCGCCAATGAAACCCGTGTCGCCGCCACATTTGGCGCAGATCGTACCGCAGTTGGTATTGCGTTCCCAGCGCCTGCTGCGTGCGACCACGCGTCTCGCGTGTGCATTGACGGCACTTGGCGCGAACGCTGCGTTCACCGGCGCGTCCGCGCAGACACCGGTGCGATCACCGAGCGTAGGGAATGTCGCGAATCTCGCGGATTCGATCGCGGCGGCCGGAGACACGTCGCGCGCCTACGCGATGCTCGACTCTGCGTTGCATCGCGACAAAACGAACGCGGCGGCATGGCTACAGTTTGGCGTGTTGAACTGGAACATGGCCAAGTCGAAGAGACAGGGTCAGTACATGAGCGACCAGCGCGCCATCCGGCTGTTGCAGGGCGCGGACACGGCGCTCCGGCTCGCGACGCAGTTTGCGCCGGACAGCGCGCGCTATTGGCTGACGCTGAGCAAATTCAATCTCACGTCCGGCGTCTCGACCATGCGCTTCGCGGCGACCAGCCAAGTCGGCAATGCATTCGATGCAGCGACAAAGGTCGGCGACAAGCTGCTGCTAGCCATCGCCGCTGACGAAGTCGGCATGGCGACGTGGCGTCGCTACGAAGCGATCGCCAATCGCTCACTCACAAGCGACAACCAGAAGGTTCAGCTCGGGAATTTTAACAACTGGTCACGCGACAAAGCCCGCGACTACGTCAACAGCTTCGCGAAAAAAATCGAGCCCCCCACCGGAACCAAGGACTACGCCGAAGCACTCTCCAAATTCCGGATCGCGCTCGATGCCGATCCGACCAACCTCCGTATCAGCCGACACGTCTTCATGGCACTCGGCGAGCGCGGACGGTGGGCGGAGATGCGCGACCTGGCCAAGACGCGCGCGACCACCTATCCGCTCGACTTTCAATCGTGGCTTGCACTCGGCCTTGCGTCACATCGCCTGAGTGATGAGAAAGACGCACAGATCGCATTCGACAGCGCGATGACGCTCATGGACGATGATGCGCGCCAACGCTTCACGCGGTTCTCCCGATTACTCCGCCCCAAACCGACCAAAGCCACGCAAGGTGTAGTCGGCGACACGGCATCGTTCTCCAAATTGCCGGCCGCGCAGCAGCGCGGACTTGAAGCGATGTACTGGCTGATGAGCGATCCGCTCACGCTGACCAACGAGAATGAGTATAAGCTCGAGTTCCTGTCGCGTGTCACCTTCGCCGACTTCCGCTGGACCAACGAAGATTTCGAATTGCTTGGCGCCGACACCGATCGTGGCGACGTACACGTGCGCTATGGGCCACCCGATTTCGAAACCACGATCTACGGCACAACGTCGGGCACTGACGCTGGTGTCACACTGATCTGGGGGTACAACAACGGACTCCTCTTCTTCTTTGATCTACCTCCCGGATTCGGCACGGCGCGCTACGCACAGTTCGATCACGACAACATCCAGAACATGATCAGCGCGGTTCCGGTGTCGTGGGCCAATGTGCCGTCAACGCGCATTATCGACACGATTCCCATTCGCGTCACGCGTTTCCGTTCGGTCAACGACTCCAGCGATATCGTTGTCGCGGCGCGCATTCCGATGGACTCGCTCGTGCATGGGCTCGACTTTGTGCGCGCGCCGGTTGAC
>JBKJTE010000323.1:0-17739 GCA_046590495.1 Gemmatimonas sp.
CGCTTTCACGCATGTCCCGACATCGAGTTGCAGCATGAAATCGGCGGGCGTGTTTGCCGCAATCAGCTCCATCACGCGCTGATTGCGGCAAACACGCCCGCCGATTTCATGCTGCAACTCGATGTCGGGACATGCGTGAAAGCGGGCGCTGATCCGGTGGCGTGGATCACGGCGAATCCGGGACGCATTCGCAGTGCGCACCTCAAAGATTGGGCGCCGGGTACAGCGGCGCAGGAGAAAGCCTATCGCGTGCTCTTTGGCGAAGGCGTCGCGCCCTGGAAGCAGATCGTGACTGCACTCGAGTCGACCGGCGGCGTTGAGTTCTATCTCATGGAACAGGAAGGAAGTCGCTACAGCGAGTTCGAGACTGCGCGCCGGTGTCTTGCGAGCTGGAAGACGCTGCGCCGTCGTGTTTGAGCAATCACTCGAGGAAATACTGTGATCGTTGATCTGCAACCGACGCTGCGCGGTTTGCTCGTCGAGCTGCGTCCGCTTCGCGCCGATGACTGGCCGGAGCTCTTCGCCGTCGCATCAGACCCGCTCGTCTGGGAGCAACACCCGGCGTCTGACCGGTACAAGGAAGAAGTGTTCAGTGAGTTCTTTCGCGCCGCCCTCGAAACGCATTCGGCGTTTGTCGCGATCGACTTGGAGAGCGGGCGCGTGATCGGATCGTCGCGATACGCTGACTATGACGCCGAGCGGCGCGAGATCGAGATCGGTTGGAGTTTCCTCGCGCGATCGCATTGGGGCGGACGCTATAACCGCGAGATGAAACGACTGATGCTTGACCACGCGTTTCAGTTTGTCGATCGCGTGCGCTTTGTCATCGGGCCCCAGAACATCCGGTCGCAGCAGGCGATTCAGCGAGTCGGGGGCGTGCTCTTGGGCACGGAGCTCGTTCGCGGCCAGGAGAGCGTGGTTTTCGTGATCGAGAGCAGCGCCTGGGCATTCTCGTCCGTGCGTTCGGAATAGGGGCGGGGCGCAGTTCTTCTACGCCAGCACCGGCAGGTGACGAATCTTCTCCTGCCATTCGCGCGGGCCCGTCTCGTGCACGTTGCTCCCGGCGGAATCGACCGCGACGGTGACGGGCATGTCGTGCACGTCGAATTCGTAGATCGCTTCCATACCCAGGTCTTCGAAGGCAACGACGCGTGAGGAGCGGATGGCTTTGGAGACGAGGTAGGCCGCGCCGCCGACGGCCATGAGATACGCCGCCTTATGTTGTCGGATCGCCTCGAGCCCAATCGGCCCACGTTCGGCTTTGCCGATCATTGCGATGAGTCCCGTTTTGGCGAGCATCATCTCGGTGAACTTGTCCATGCGCGTCGCGGTGGTCGGGCCGGCCGGCCCCACCGCTTCGTCACGGACCGGATCGACTGGCCCGACGTAGTAGATGACGCGATTGGTGAAATCGACGCCCGCGGGGAGTGATTGGCCGCTGGCAAAGAGATCCGCGATGCGCTTGTGCGCGGCGTCGCGTCCGGTGAGCAGCTTACCGTTGAGCAGCAGTCGATCGCCGGCTTTCCATGTCGCGACGATGGCCGGTGTGAGTGCGTCGAGATCGACGTGCTTGGCGTTCACATCCGGGCGCCATGTCACGTTCGGCCAATCGGCGATGTTGGGCGTCGGCAACTGCGCAACCCCCGACCCGTCGAGCGTGAACTCTGCGTGACGCGTGGCGGCGCAATTCGGAATCATCGCGATCGGCTTCGATGCCGCATGCGTCGGGTACTCGAAGATCTTTACGTCGAGCACCGTGGAAAGCCCGCCCAGCCCCTGCGCACCGATGCCAAGCGCGTTGACCTTGTCGTGCAGCTCGATGCGCAGTTCTTCGATCTTGTTTTGCGGACCGCGCGCCTTGAGCTGCGTCATGTCGATGTGCTCCATGAGCGATTCCTTCGCCATGAGCATCGCCTTCTCCGCCGTACCACCGATGCCGATGCCAAGCATTCCGGGCGGACACCAACCCGCCCCCATCGTCGGTACGGTTTTCATCACCCACTCGACGATCGAGTCGCTCGGGTTGAGCATCGCGAATTTGGATTTGTTCTCCGAGCCGCCACCCTTGGCCGCGAGCTTCACTTCGACGTGGTCGCCCTGCACGAGTTCGCAGTGCACCACAGCGGGCGTGTTGTCACGCGTGTTCTTGCGCGAAAACGCCGGGTCGGAAACGATCGATGCACGCAGCACATTTTCGGGGAGCAGGTAGGCGCGCCGCACGCCTTCGTCGACCATTTCCTGCACGGACATCGTCGTATCCCACCGGACGTTCATACCGACCTTCACGAACACGACCACGATGCCGGTGTCCTGGCAGATGGGGCGATGTCCTTCGGCGCACATGCGCGAGTTGGTGAGGATCTGCGCGATCGCATCCTTGGCGGCCGGACTCTGCTCGCGCTCGTACGCGTCGGCCAAGGCCTGGATGTAGTCCAGCGGGTGATAGTACGAGATGTGCTGGAGCGCGTCCGCGATGGACTGGATGAAGTCGCCTTGGGTGATGGTCGTCATGCCCGAAAATTAGCTGTCTGACTGGTGTTTGATGTAGCGGCGACGTATCTCCGGTCATGACTCTTCGAATCGTCAGCATGGGCGTCGCCGCGTTGTTCAGCGCGGCGAAGGTGGCCACGGCGCAACCGGCGCGCTCCGGCGCCGATCGCTCTCACACGAAGAGACCATGAAACGCAAACGTCTGCTCGGCATGCTGCTCGCGCTGTGTGTGATCCTCGTGGTGTTTCGTTCGCAAGTCATGGCGAAGGCGGGCCTGGTCGGCATGCTGCGTGAGCGCGCGATGCCAACGTGCACCAAGCTCGCTACGCGTGCCGGGCCGCCGACGCTGCAACTATTGCCCGCGCGTTATGTCGCTGATCGGTGGTTCGTCGCGCCAATCACGGAGCGCGGCGACACGATCCTCTTCTTCCTCGACACCGGCGGCGGGAGCGTCTTCGCAAACAAGCAGGCGATCGAACGTCTTGGATACGCGCCGAAGTTCATGGCCGTCGAAGAGGGTGATTCGGTCTTCACCGGCGGTGCGTTTCCGACGTTCCGCCCCGACGCGGAAATTCCACCGCCGCCGTGCATGAATCAGCTGCTCGGCTTTGGCACCATCGGATCGGTACCAGAATATCAGAACGCCGATGGGATGCTTGGACATCCGTGGTTCGCCGAACGTGTGTGGGTGCTGGACTATGCGCAGCACACGCTCGGCGTGTATGACGTTCCACCAACGCCCCACGCATTCGATGCGCACACCATTCCGATGACGTTGCGGAGTCCACCGACCAAAAACTTTCCGCGCATTCAGGTGGTGGTAGACGGCGACACGGTGGACATGCTGCTCGACACTGGTGCGACATCACAGCTGACGGCGGATGCAGTGCGTGTGATGGGCGATGGGCCCGAAATTCGCGCATCGGCGTTTGTTGCGGCGCGACGGTGGAATCGTTGGCGTGAGCGGCATCCCGAGTGGCGTATTGTCCCGAAGGGCGAGGCACGCACAAAAGCTGACCTGATCGAAGTGCCGAGCGTGACGATCGCCGGCTATGAAGCGGGGCGGATCTGGTTTGCCAAGCGTCCCGACAGCGTGTACGACAACATGATGAGTCCACAGATGGACAAACCGGTCGATGCATCGATTGGCGGTGCAGCGTTTCGCACGTTCCGGATGACGTTGGACTACCCGAATCAACGGGCGACCTTCGAGCGATGATGAAACGACCAGATAGCGAGTCTCATGAACCTCTCTTTTCGTATGGCACGTTGCAGCTCGAGTCTGTGCAGCTTGCCACATACGGACGATTGTTGAACGGTACCCCCGATGTGTTGGAGGGGTATGTCGTCCGCACGTTTGATCTCGAAGACGAGTTGGTGATCGCCGTGAGCGGGTTGACGCGACACACCATGGCGAGCTTCACCGGCCACGCGTCAGACGAGATTGCCGGCACCGTGTTCACGCTCACAACGCAGGAACTCGCGAACACCGATGACTACGAAGTCAGCGAGGTGACGCGCGTCATGGTGCAGTTGCAATCGGGTGCGCGCGCTTGGGCGTATGTCGACGCCGAACATCCGGGTGCCGAACAGCAAGGCTCGGGAGGTAGTGGCGTGCCGTCGTGACGAGGAGCAATGAGCTGCGCGTCGACGAGCGTGCCCGGAAAGAAACGAAGGGCGCCGACCGTATTGGTCGACGCCCTTCATGTCTCGTGCGACGGCCGCGTGAGCGACCGCCACTCGCTTGTTCGCTTACTTGGCGCGCTGACGGCGGCGCAATGCCACCAGGCCGAGCATGCCCGCGCCCATCAGGACGATCGTGGACGGCTCCGGGACCGTGGCTGTGGCGGCCTCGAGATCCTGCGTGAGGGCGTAGCCGCCCTGCAGCTCAATCATGGAGATACCACCGGCGTACGAGACGCCACGGAACATGCCGGCATCCGTGCCGCCCGGCGTGCTGATGCCTCCTGCAGCTACGGACAGGTCGTACGAGGCGATCAGCGTGTTGGACGCATCATACGCGTTCAGAAACGGCGTACCGTAACCCGGGGCGTAGTTCATGATGCCACCAACACTCGTGACAGGCGCCGCGAACGTCAGGAAGATTGATGTGTTGCTGGTGTTCGTGGCGGCGTAGGCGACGTTGTACCAATTGCCATTGCTGCCGAGGCCGTAACCGCCGCCCGGGCCCGAAAGGAGCGACTGGCTAGTCGTCGCCGTGTAGGTGACCGCGTAACCGTTGTAACCGATCGCGACCGGGCCAGCGCCGAAGCAGTAGCCCGACGGGCAC
The DNA here is from genome assembly GCA_046590495.1 of Gemmatimonas sp. Taxonomy (GTDB): domain Bacteria; phylum Gemmatimonadota; class Gemmatimonadetes; order Gemmatimonadales; family Gemmatimonadaceae; genus Gemmatimonas. Next base: position 4,781 of record JBKJTE010000323.1, read on the forward strand.
GCGGTGATGATGCTGGTGGCCTGCGCGCCGCCGAAGCTCGACGTCAGCAGGGTCTGCGCGCTGGCGGTCGAAGCCAGCGAGATCGTCGCCGCAGCGAGTGCCAACTTGAGTGTGTTACGCATCGTCTCTCCAAAGGGGTGTTGAGGTAGTGCCACAGATCACAGTGCGTCGGTCCTACAGTTCTGCTCGGCTCGCCGTCGAGCGCGTGGAGTGAAGCGAGTCGTGCCAGAGTGGGAGAGGTTGAAAGCCCCACTTTGTTCGTGTAGCCGGTACCAGACTATGGCAGAGTCCGTGCCACTCAGCAGTTACGTTGAATTGGGCGATCAACGAGCCAGAATGAGCGGGGCGTTGGTCGGGGCGGGAGGCGACCGCCATTCCCGGGAGCCTCGTCCACAACCTTTGGCCGCGCTGAGGGGTAGGATGGCGGTCGAGGCCGATAGCGAGCTAGAGTCATCCTACACATGCTGCCACCAGAGACGCGCTAAACCACCATGGTCCTGAAATCACTCCGCCTGATCGGCACCGCTGCCCTCCTTTCGATCGCCGCCACGTCGACGCTCGCGGCCCAGCCCAAGGCGAAGCAGAAACCGGCCGCCAAGTCCACCGTGCCCTCGCTCGTCGGCGCATGGGCGGGCACGGCGACCGTGCCGCTCAAGGACAGCACCATTGTCGTGCCGGTGATGTACACGTTCACCGAGTCGTCAGGAGCGATCGGCGGCATGGCGATGGTGCCAGGGCAGGGCTCTGGCGCGATCTCCAACTTTGTGCGCGACGGCGCGCGCGTGCAGTTCCGGGTCACCGCGCCCGAGGGGAAACTCCTCGAGCATGACGGGAAAGTCGGAAGCGATGGTGCGATCGAGGGGATGGTGAATCTCGACAAACTGCCGATCGCCAAATTCCGGATCACGCAAAAGCAGAAATAGCGTGAGCTGATCGTTCAGCTGGCGTTGTTTGCGACGGGCTCCACTCGCAACAGCTGAAACGCAGCGTTGGACACCAGACAGTACGACGCGAAAAAGTAAAATCCCGGGCCGGCGATCGCAGAAAGATTGGCCGTGCCCTTTGCCGCCAGTAGCGCAATCAGCATACCCACGGCAAAGACATCGGCCATCGACCATTTGCTGATCGACTGGACGAACACGAACAGGCGATACCGTTGTTGCGATGCACCCATCACGAAGATGGGAATGAGCAGCGTCGCCTTGATGAGCGGAATGAGCACGCTGAAGACGAGAATCAGCCCGGCGACAAAGTTATTGCCCGAGTTGTGCAGGCTCGTGATCGCACTGACCACGCTCCGCGTTTCGTTCGAGAGTACGCGCTCGGTGCCGAACATCTCCATCGTCGCCTTGATGGTCAGTACGGGTTTGACGAGGCCGGGCCACAGCAATGCCAATGACACCAGTGACAGCACCAACGCGAGTTTGTTGCGCGATGTCATCGGACGTTCTCTTGTTCCGCGCGCATGAAAGGCCTCTGAAGCAGAATTGACGTGGCTGCGTATTGGATGGAGACGATCGGATCGTAACGTCGGGCACAGTGCACTTCAATCTGCGCTCCCACGCATCTCAACCGTGACTATGCCTACACGCGAAAAGCCTGCGGAGTCCTTCCCGAACACCATGTCACGACCGGATGCTGTCATTCGTGATGATGACGCGTCACCGACACGAAATACTCACCCGTTCGAACCGACAACGCAGCGTGCGTATCGTCCACTCGGACATTTCATTCTGGTCGCACTGTTTGCGTTGCTGGCCGCCAATTCGTGGTCCGAGTCGATCGATATCGTCCGTCGAGTGTCCGATGCACCGATGGGACTCTTTTGGCTTCAACTCGGCGCTGGTGCGCTCGCGATTGCGAGTGGAGTGGGCGTGTGGCGGCAGGCGAAATGGGCGCCGTACGCGATCGCTGCGTGGGGCGTCGAGAGCGCAGTAATGATCGTGGCGCTCGGACCGCTACTCTCCCTCGAACCGGCCGCCCGCAACGGACTGTGGGTTGGTGCTGCGATCGTACTCGGTATGGCCGCCGGCTCGGTGTGGTATCTCCGCGGTTCGATGCGCGGATCGGGTGCGGTCTGATTGCACGGCTACGGCGAGGGTCTCCTGTACAATCCCACCACGACACCCTTGCCGCGAATGTGATTGGCCATGGCGGCGATCACGGCCGCGCGAGTTGCCGCTGGCGCGAGGCCGACCGCCGCGACGTTGATCTGTGTGTCGAGGGCATACAGCTCGAACACGACGTGATGCACCGGGCCAGTGGATGGCGCCGCAGCACCGCGATAGTACGGACCTGTACCGCTGATCTGTCGCATGCCGTTCGTGCTTTGCGCGCCCTGCGGAATGCCTTCGGCCAACGACGTCGCAGTGCCTGGGATATTCCACACCATCCAGTGCAGCATGTCGTCGTTGCCGTCACCGATCGCGGCGTCGGCGTCGTGCACGATGAGGACGTAGCTCTCCGTTGAATCCGCCGCGCCGCTCCACGACAACGGCGGCGAGACGTCTCGGCCGGACTGCGCGTGCTTCGCCGGGATTTGCCCGCCGTCCGTGAACGCGCTCGACGTGAGGGTCAAAACCCGCATCGCCGGACGACGCGCGTTGCCGCCACCGCCGCCTCGCCCTTGTGGCTGAGCCGGAGGTTGCGTCACCGGCGGCGGGTTCTGCGCGTCGGCGACGCCCGCGACAACAGTCGACGCGGCGGCAATGAGCACGGCCATCGCAAGGCGATTCACGGCAAGGCGATTCACGGCCAAGCGACTTATGCGTCGGTTGAATTGCATCACGGCGCTCACTTGAACGATACCGGTTGTTGTTTACGCCAGACGTCATAACGCATGCGTAAAGTCTTCACCGGATTGAGATTCTCGCCGGGCTTGATCACGTTCGGGCCGCCCTGGTCGGGTTGCGTGACCGTGAGGTACATCGCGTACTTGCCGTTGTTGTGCGAGTCGCCGTTGGTGTCGTTCTGGTTGGCCATCAGGATGTACGAGATATGCGACGTCTTCCCTTCGCACGGGATTGCAGGCTTTGAACCGTCGGCTGGAAGCGAGGGACAGGTGCAGCGGCTGTCGCCACCGTACGCGTCCGCCGTTTCGAGCGCGGCCATGACGCGATCGGTGAGTGCACCGGTGGTGTAGAGAAACGCCTTCACCGCATTCGGAATCACTTCGCCCGGACGCAGAATGTTTCCCTGAATGGAGTAGTAGATCTGCGTTCCCGGCACGCGCCCCTGAATGTCCTGCGACACGTAGCCGTTGGTGAGGCCGGAGTGACCGGCGCTGCGCCCCTTGAGATCGAGAATGCCGAACTGTCGCGATTGAAACGCAGGATCCGCCGAGAGTAGTTCAATAATGCGTGCCGGATCGGTCCCCTTTTGCAATTCGCTGTAGACGAGCATCTGATTCGCATGCGTGCCGTCGACGCCCGCCTGACAGGCAGCGACACCTTTGCCCGGGACCACAACCGCCTGAATACCCATCAGGAACGCGTCGTTGTTGTTCACGCACGTCGCCGATGCAATCACGACGCGACCAGTGGCCATGTCGATCGCGATCACGGACCACGTTGCGTACGCCGAGCGTGGGAAGGCGACGAGCAGTGCTATCAGCGCGATAGTGCGCTGTAAACAGCGCATCGGGCGAAGCTTGTGACTGAAGTGTTGATTCATGTTTCGTATCGCGTGGGCGGTTGTGTACGGCAAAGCCTCGAAATCGGGGGCGGAACCTGATCCGACTGGCAAACTCCACAGAACTACAGCAAACTCGCGATTCTCGGTAGATCGTTCGGTGAATAGTTCGGTTGACGTTTCGCGACAGATGCCGGTCGATGCATCCCGGCCCACGCCACCTCCAATCGCATGATGAGCACATCCGTCGGTTGCCGCACGGCCGAAGTATTCGAACCGGTCTCGGACGAACGCTTCCCGATGCTCGTGATGTACCCGAGCGTCGGCGCTGAACATGCTGAGCACTTTGGGCCGTACACGATGAGCGTTTGCATGAATGGACCGGCTGCACCCGGTGAATTTCCGCTGGTCGTTGTGTCGCACGGAACCGGCGGATCACATCTCACACACCGGATGCTGGGGGCGCATCTCGCGCGCAACGGATACATCGTGGCATTGCCAGAACACCCGCGGAACAACCGCAACAACAACGAACTGGCCGGCACGACAACGATTCTCGCCAATCGTCCGCGTCACGTGCGCAGCGTCATCGATTGGATTCACAGCGACGATGCACTTGGCCCATCACTGACGCGGGACTGTGTTGCAGTCATCGGACACTCGTTGGGCGGCTACACGGCGCTCGCAATCGCCGGTGGGCGTCCCACGTCGTTTCCCTACGAGTCCGTCGATCGGCAGCCCCACGCGATCGAAGTCACGCCGGACGCGCGTGTGAGGTCGCTGATACTTCTTGCGCCGGCGACGCCGTGGTTCATGGCTTCGGGCGCCCTCGAGAACCTGCGGCTGCCGGTGTTGATGTTCACCGGGGATACTGATCCGCACACCAATGCGTTGCACTCGGCGATCGTAGAGCAACGCATCGGCGAACCATCGCTGCTCGATCACCGCATCATCAAAGGTGCCGGACATTTTTCGTTCCTGAGTCCGTTTCCGCCTGAGATGACCAATCCCGGCTTCGCTCCATCGCAGGATCCGGCGGGCTTTGATCGCGCGCGCTTTCACGAGCAGCTGTACATCGAGATCGTTGAGTTTCTCGATCGAACGCTTACCCGTTGACGTCGTACGGCACCGTATCGCATAACACCGGTGTTGCAAGAGTCGACTTCGCGCCTACTTCGCCTCGTGACGCAACACGCGCCCTGGGCGCGCTGGCGTCAACGCACCGTTCGCGATCACCGGCTCGCCGTTCACCAGTACCCAGGGAATCCCTTCCGGGTAGTGGTGCGGATCGGTGAAGGTGCCGACATCGCGCACCGTGGCGGCGTCGAACAGGGTCAGATCGGCAACGCAACCCACGCGTACACACCCGCGGTCGGGAAGGCCAAGCCGCGTGGCCGGCATGCCTGTCATCTTGTGTACAGCTTGCGGGAGCGTGAGCACATGTTCGTCGCGCACGTAGTGACCGAGTACGCGCGGGAAGGTGCCGTAGTTGCGCGGATGCGGAACGCCGTCGCCGAGCTTGGTGAGACGACCATCGCTGGCAATCATCGTTTGCGGATGCGCCATGATGCGCTTCACGTCTGCCTCGTCGATGACGTGATAGACCATGCCCGCACCGCCATTGAGCACGCCTTCGAGAATGAGTGTGACTGCGCTCTCGGGTGTCGACGGCATGCCGCGCTTGATCGCCCAATCATGGAGCGTCTTCCCCTGCAGTGAACGATCCCACGTCACGATGGCAAACTGCACACGCCGCAGATCGCCGCCACCCCGATCGTTGAGCACAAGGTCAATGATGCCGCGCGTGATGCTGTCGCTGAGCGCCGGGTTGGCGAGTCGTTTGCGCAATTCACTGTTGCCCCCTGAAAGCGCCCAGGGCGGCACGAGCACATCGAGTCCGGTAAAACTTGCGGTGTACGGATACTGATCGATCATCACATCGGTGCCAGCGTTCCGCGCTGAGTCGACCATGTGCAGCGTGATGACACTCTTGCCCCACCCTTGTCGTCCGATTGCCTTATGGTGTGTGAGCACGATCGGAATCTTTGCGCGCCGTCCGATTTCGAGCGCTTCTGCAACACCATCAATCAGGCCGACGCCTTCTTCCCGCAGATGCGATGTGTAAATACCGCCGCGCGTTGCTGCCTCCTCCGACAGCGCGACCACTTCGTAAGTCGTGGCGTAGTAGCCGGGCACGTAACGCAGTCCCGTACTCAGGCCGAACGCACCTTCGCGCATCGCCTGCGCCACCATCGCCTTCATGCGAGAGAGCTCGGCGGTAGTGGGTGCCCGATTCTCCGTCCCCATCACCTGCTTGCGAATGGTGTTGTGTCCGGCGAGAAAGGCAACGTTCATGCCGAGCCCTGCGTGGTCGGCTGAGTCGAGATAGGTACCGAATGGCCACGGGCCACCGCCGTCAGGGCCGCCAAGTGAGAGCGTGACGCCTTGACGCACGGCGCTTTCGGAACTGGCGAGTTGCAGCAGCGGTTCGAGGTGCGCGTGCAGATCGATGAAGCCGGGTGCAACGACAAGTCCCGTCGCGTCAATGATGCGCTTGGCGTCGGCTTGATTGAGCGGAGTCCGGGACACGCGCGTGATGCGATTGCCCACGACGCCCACATCGGCGCGCACACCAGCCGAACCGGACCCGTCGATGACTGTGCCGTTACGGATGAGAATATCGTAGGTGGCGATGCGCGCCGGCTGTGCCTCGGCGGGGAGTGCAAGGAGCGCGATGGCCGCGGTGGCAATCAAAAGCATGGCAGCGATGCCAATGACGTTTCGCAGGATTCGCATCGGTTTTGGCATCGGGATCAGCATCGGTTTTGACGTCGGTATCCGGACCGAGAGGCCGGTTGGACAGTGGACGGCCCCGACCAACTTAAGACCACCGCGCTGTCGGCGTGAAGAGACGCACAGCAAGTGCTGGCGGGAGACGGTGAAGGGAGGTTGAATTGACGGCTGGACCCACTCAACCGGACGACCCCATTGCTTCGCGCATTTCGTCGTATCCCATCGCGTCTCATCGCGGCCACGCTTCTGACGCTCATCGCTCAGCGCGCGATCGATGCACAGGTGAAAGCCGTGGCGAAAACGTCGGCCGGTGTCGTAAAGGGTGCGATGAGCGCCGACGGTTTCGTAAGCAGCTATTTGGGCGTTCCGTTCGCCGCGCCGCCAGTTGGTGCGTTGCGTTGGAAATCACCGCACCCCGCGACGTCGTGGGACGGTGAGCGCGACGCAACGAAGTTTGGGCCGCGATGCATGCAGGGCGCGCTGTTCAGCGACATGATCTTCCGCGACACGATGAGCGAAGACTGTCTCTACCTCAATGTGTGGAGCAACGCGCGCCAACCGGGACAACGACTGCCGGTGATGGTGTGGATTTACGGTGGCGGGTTTCAGGCAGGATCTGCATCGGAGCCGAGGCAGGACGGCGAGCGTCTTTCACGACTTGGCGTGGTCGTTGTAGGTGTCAACTACCGACTCGGCGTGTTCGGATTCATGGCGCATCCGTCGTTGACGTCGGAGTCGGGAACGTCGTCATCCGGCAACTACGGGTTGCTCGATCAGGTGGCGGCTCTCAAGTGGGTGCAACAGAATATCAGTGCATTCGGTGGTGACCCGGGAAACGTCACGATCTTTGGCGAATCCGCAGGATCGTTTGCCGTCAGTGCGCTGGTCGCATCACCGCTCGCAAAGGGGCTGTTTCACAAAGCGATCGGCGAGAGCGGCTCGTTCATGAGTGCGCAGACGCTGTCGACGCCGCCGTTGGACTCGGCGGAGAAAAATGGACTCGTGCTGCAGGAGAAGTTGCTTGCGCGTTCCATCGACGGGATGCGCCAAGCGTCGGCGGATGATGTGCTCAAGACCGTACTGAACACGCGCGGCATGTCGTTCGGCCCGATTCTCGATGGGCTGCTGCTGACGCGCAGTGCCAACGCGATCTACGCCGAGGGTGCACAGAACAAGGTGCCACTGCTCGCCGGTTGGAATGCAGACGAAGTACGCAGCTCGGCGACGATGGCGCCGCAGAAGCCAACGATGGTGTCGTTCACGAATCGCATTCGTGGGCAGTTTGGCGCGAACGCGGACGCGGTGCTCGCCGTGTATCCAGTCAAGACGGACGATGATGCGATCAACGCCATGGCAGATTTCAACAGCGACATGTTCATCTCGCACGGAACGTGGCGATGGATTGAAGCACATCGCAAGACGAGTGGCGCGCCGGTCTATCGTTATCTCTTTCGTCGCGTGATTCCGATTGCACCGGGAACCAAGCCGAGCGGCGAGCCGATTCTGGCGAAGGACATCGGCGCCCGGCATGCTGGCGAAATCGAATATGTGTTTGGCGCGCTGGAGTCGGTGCCCAAGGTGACATGGGAGTCTGGCGACCGTGCACTCTCCGACTTGATGATGCGCTACTGGTCGAACTTTGCGCGCAGCGGTGATCCGAACGGTGTCGGGCTTCCTAAGTGGCCGCGTTACACGGGCGACAGCAAGAGCCCAAGTGTGATGGAACTCGATGTGGTGTCCAAAGCCGCACCGGATAAAGTACGCGTGCGTTATGAAGCGTTGGACGCGGCGCTGGCGAAGAAGCCGTAGGCTGAAAGCGACACTTCCGTTTCACTCCTTTCCTGAGAGCTGTCGATGCACCTGTTGTCGACTTTCGCTGCCGCCGCCGCACTTGTCGCGTTGGCGCTACCAACAACGTCGATTCCTGCGATCGACCGTGTCGCCGGTGCGCAGCAACCTGCCTGGCGATCACTCTTTGATGGCACGACGCTCAACGGTTGGTATGCGTGCAACGGCAGCGCGCCATACACCGTCGAGAAGGGCGCAATCGTCGGGCGCACCGTGGTCAAATCGCCAAACAGCTTTCTCTGCTCGAAAGACAAGTACGGCGATTTCGTGCTTGAGTATGATGTGTGGGTCGCGACGAATCTGAACAGCGGCATGCAGATCCGGAGTATCGTCGATCCGTCGGTCAAGGGCGGTCGCGTGCATGGCCTACAGATCGAAGTTGATCCGTCGGACCGCGCCTGGAGTGGCGGCATCTACGACGAATCGCGTCGTGGCTGGTTGTACACGCTCGATGGTGACGGTCCGGCGTATACTGCTGCGCGGAAAGCGTTCAAGATGGGAACGTGGAATCACTATCGCGTTGAGGCGATCGGGAGTTCGGTCCGCACGTGGTTGAACGGCGTCGCCATCGCAAACATTGTGGATGATCTGACACCGAATGGCGTCCTGGCCATACAGGTGCATGCGATCGGGGACGACGCAAAACGGGCAGGGGAAGAGATTCGCTATCGCAACATCCGCATCCTGACACAAGCACTCTCGGCGAGTCGCACGCGTGAGCAGACGGTGACGGCGCAGTTCAACTACATCCCCAATACACTCAGCGTGCGCGAGCAGCAGGCGGGGTGGAAGCTGCTATGGGATGGGAAGAGCACCGCCGGCTGGCGTGGCGCGAAGTCAAAGACGTTTCCGTCAATAGGGTGGGAGATCAGGGACGGTGTGTTGGCCGTGCTTGAGACCGAGGGCAAGGAAGCCGCGGCCGGCGGCGATATCGTCACGGTCGACGAATACGAAAACTTTGAACTGCTCGTTGAGTACAACATGACGAAGGGTGCCAACAGCGGTATCAAGTATTTCGTCGACACAGAACTCAACAAAGGCGAAGGTTCATCGATCGGGTGCGAGTTTCAGATCCTCGATGACGCAGTGCACGCTGACGCAAAACTAGGCGTACACGGTAATCGCACCAACGCTGGTCTCTACGATCTGATTCCCCCACAGAACATCCGCTTCAACGGCGTGGGCGAGTGGAATCGCGCGCGAATTGTCGTTCGCGGACAGCATGTTGAGCATTGGCTCAACGGTTTCAAAACGGTGGAGTACGAGCGCGGTACGCAGGAATGGCGGGCGCTCGTTGACCATAGCAAATACGTCGTCTGGCCGAAATTTGGAGAAGCGCAGAAGGGGCATATTCTGCTGCAGGACCATGGCAATCGCGTCGCCTTCCGTTCGATCAAGATTCGCGTTCTCAAGTAGGCTCGCACGTCACTCGCAATTCGTTTGTCACCGGACCAGGGAGTGGTTGTGGACGATTCATCGCGTCGTGAGTTTCTGAAGAAGTCTGCCGTCGGAACGGCGGCGATCTTTGCGCCGACTTTCATCCCGCGTACGTACCTCTTTGGCAAAGACATCCCACCAAGTCGACGCATCAATGTCGCGCAGATCGGTTGCGGACGGATGGGGATGGAAGATCTGCGTGGCACCATGGCGCACGACCTCTGTCGCATGGTCGCCGTGTGTGATCTCGATTCGAGGCGACTGGACGCCGCACGTGGGGAAGTCGAACAGTTCTACAAGACGAAGGGCGAGCAGAAGGTCGAGGTGAAGGCGTATCGCGACTACCACGAAATATTGGCCGATCGCGACATCGATGCTGTCCTCGTCACACCGCCCGATCACTGGCACGCGATCATCGCAATTCAGGCAGCACTCGCAGGCAAAGACATTCACGTCCAGAAACCGATCACGTACGACATCGCCGAATCCATCGCGCTGCGCACCGCGGTTCGCGCGAAGAAACGCATTCTGCAGACCGGGAGTCAGCAGCGCTCGTCAAAGCCGTGGAACACGTTCCGCGTTGCGAGTGAAGCGGTGCGCAACGGTCGCATCGGCAAGTTGCACACGATCAAGATCGGAATCGGCCAGGATCAGCCGAAAGGCAAAGCACCGGATCCACAACCCGTGCCTGCAACGTTCGACTACGAAACCTGGCTCGGCGCCGCGCCAGAGCAGCCCTACATGGAAGCGCGTGTGCATCCTCAGGCCGATTACGGACGGCCGGGTTGGATCACGACAGAAGACTTTGGACTCGGCATGATCACGAACTGGGGCGCGCACCATATGGACATCGCGCAGTGGGCGATGGGAATGGAGTTGAGCGGTCCGTCCACCGTTGAAGGACACGCCGAGTTCATGAAGAACGATGTGTGGACGGTGCATCACACGTATCACATCGAGATGATGTACGCGAACGGTGTGCAGCTGCTGCTCGACCAGTCGTTCCCCAATGGAATTCGCTTCGAAGGCAGCGACGGTTGGGTGTTCTGCGCGCGCGGATCCGGTCAGGTCACGAGTAGCGATCCCAATGCTGCGGTCCAAGGCGACGGCAAGGCGTCACTCGATGCGAGCAACGTGAGCATTCTCGCTGCGCCATACGGGGTGCGCGATATCCGGTGGCCGGCGAGTGACAATCACTATCGCAATTGGCTCGAAGCGATCGAAACCCGAAAGGATCCGATCGCGCCTGTCGATCAGGCCGTGCGCAGTCTGCAGGCGTGCGCGACGGCGTGGATTTCTATGAAGCTTGATCGCAAACTCACGTGGGACGCAAAACGCGAGCAGTTCGTAAACGATGCCGAAGCCAATGCACTCTGCGCACGCAAGCCACGGTCGAGCAAGTACGACGCAAGACAACTCGTGAAGAACATGAAGTCGACGAGCGGACACCGAGATCATGCATAACCCGGGGAATACAGGGCTTCACGCAAGCGGTGCGGTTGCCCTCGTTGCCGCGATCCACATCTACATCCTGATTCTCGAAATGTTCTTGTGGGACAAGCCCTCAGGACTTCGCGCATTCGGGCAAACGCAAGCGGCGGCGACCGCAAGCAAGGTGCTCGCGGCAAACCAAGGACTCTACAATGGTTTCCTCGCCGCCGGCCTCATCTGGGGACTGATACTCGGCCACGACGGTTTCGGCGTGAAGATTTTCTTCCTCACATGCATTATTGTCGCGGGCATCTATGGCGCGGCGACGGCGAGTAAGAAGATCTTGTACGTGCAAGCGCTGCCGGCGCTCATCGCACTGGTGTTGCTACACCTGTAACGTGAATGACCGTCCACCGCCCTGCTGAAAACCCGATCCTGACTCCGGCGATGGTCAGCGCATCGCGCTCCGATCTCGCTGTCGTTGGTGTGTTCAATCCAGCAGCGATTCGGCACGATGGTGGTGTGTTGCTGCTGCTGCGCGTCGCCGAAGCTCCGATCAATGTTCAGGACGGACACGTTGCAGCGCCTGTGTACGATGCGGCCAATGGTACGTTGGAGATCAGGACGTGGGAGAAGAGTGAGCCGGGGGTCGATGTCAGCGATCCACGCTTGATCGTTGCCGACGGGCAGACTTGGCTCACGTCGATTTCGCACCTACGCATAGCGCGCTCACGCGACGGCATTCGTTTTGATGTCGATGCTACGCCCGCGCTTGCAGCGGCAACACAGTACGAAGCGTTTGGCGTCGAGGATCCACGCATCACGCTTGTCGACGGCACGTACTGGATCAATTACACCGCTGTCTCGAGGCACGGAATCGCGACTGCGCTGGCATCCACGACGGACTTCAAGACAATCACCCGACACGGCATCGTCTTTCCGCCCAACAATCGCGATGTCACGATCTTTCCAGAACGGGTACGCGGACGGTTCGTCGCACATCACCGGCCGATGCCATCGATGATCGGCGACGTCGCGATATGGTCGGCGTCGTCGCACGATATGTTATCTTGGGGCGATCATGCGCACGTTGCCTCAGCGCGCGCACACATGTGGGACGATTCCAAGATTGGGGGTGGCGCAGTCCCGTTCCGGGTAACGTGGAGCGGGTGCGACGCCTGGCTCGCGGTCTATCACGGTGTTACAGCCAGGAGCGGCGCGTACTCGCTCGGCGCGCTCCTGCTGGCGATCGACGATCCATCGCGAGTCCTCGCGCGCTCTCGCGAGCCGATTCTCGCGCCTGAAACATCATATGAGCGCGAGGGATTCTACGGCGGCGTGGTATTCACCTGCGGACTTATCGCCGAGGGTGATCTGGTGCGTGTGTACTATGGCGCTGCCGATGGTGTGACCGCCGTTGCCGATTTGTCGCTCCGCGAGATTCTGCTCGGCCTCGACGCGACATGACCGCGTTGGCGCAAGACCTTTCCCCTGAATGACGCTCCCGACAAGTGCGACGCTGCAACGCTTCGCAACGAATCCCATCGTCACGCCTGCACAGATCACATACGCGCGCGCCACTGGCGCGTTCAATCCAGGCGCGTGCATTGATCACAAGAGCGGGCGTGTGGTGCTGCTGGTGCGCGTGTACGAGGCGGAAATTGGGCGTTCGTCGTTGGCGCTCGCGCTTTCGAGCGACGGCGAGCATATCGACGAAATCCAAAGCAAGCCTGCGATCGGACGAGAAGCGCCCTACGAAGAGTGGGGTGTTGAAGACCCGCGAATCACGTGGCTCGCAAACGAGCAGCGCTACGCGATCA
>JBKJTE010000405.1:0-12824 GCA_046590495.1 Gemmatimonas sp.
GTGCGACAACCGAGGTACCCGCTTTGGTCGCCGACACACTTGCACGCGCGCCGAGCGGCGTTCGCGTTCGCGTGCGTGTCGTGAATGGAACCGACGTTCGAGGGCTCGCGCGTCGCGCGACGCTCATGCTTCGCGACCTTGGCTATGACGTTGTGGACTTTGACGGTGATGCAAAGTCGCACCGGCAACGCACCGTTATCCTGTCGCACACCAAGCATGACGACTGGGCACAGCGTATTCAGCGCGCGATGTCGGCGAGCGCGATCGAAGCCAGTACCGACTCAGCGCACTATGTCGACCTGACGGTACTACTCGGCGGCGATTGGAAGGCGCCGACCCAACCGCTCCGTCCGTAGCTGACCGCACGCCGCCGCGATATCGAGGCCGCGGCTCCGGCGGACTGCCGTCTCGACGTTTCGTCCGCGCAGGGCACGCGCAAAGCTTGCAATGACCGCCGCTGACGTTGGCGTAAAACCCATCGATCCACCCGGGTGCAGTGGAATCAGATTGACGAACGCCTTGCAGTCACGCGCCAACTGCGCAAGCTGCGCAGCATGCTCGGGTTGGTCGTTGACACCGCCTAGCATCACGTACTCGAACGTTACGCGTCGATCGAACTCGCGTGCGGCAGCAATGACGTCAGCGAGTGGATACTTGGTGTTCACCGGCATCAGCGTGTGGCGCAATGCATCGCTCGGTGCGTGGATTGAGATGGCGAGACGGAATTGCTCCGCGCGCTGCGCAAGCGCCACGATTCCGGGAAGAATGCCTACCGTTGAGATCGTGATGTGGCGCGCACCGATTCCAAGAGCGCGCGGATCGTTCAGCAGTGTCAACGTGATATCGACGGACTTCCAGTTCATGAGCGGCTCGCCCATACCCATGAAGACGATATTCGTCGCCAGCAGCGGCGGCTCAAGCATGCGCAGTTCGCGAACCTGACCAGCGATTTCAGCAGGCGTGAGGTTGCGCTGAAAACCCATGGCGCCCGTCGCACAGAATGCACATTGCAGCGCGCACCCCGCCTGCGATGAAATGCACAGCGTCAGCCGGTCGCCGTCGGGGATCGCGACGGTTTCGATCAACTGTCCATCCGCGAGACGATAGAGAAACTTTTCCGTTCCATCGGTCGAACTCTGACGCGTCGTCAATTCAAGGCGCGGCATGACAAAGTCCTGAGCCAGCGATTCCCTCAGCGACTTTGAAAGCTCCGTCATGTCGTCAAACCCGTTCACCGGGCGCAGCCAAAGGCGCGCAACGATCTGCGCTGCTCGGTATGCGGGTTCCCCACGCGCATCAAGCCACGTGCCCAAGACCGTCAGTGCGGAATCGGGCGCGAGGTCGAGCAGGTTGATGCGCGGCTGCGACGGAGTCAGCACGGCGAGTTCGCCGATCACCGGAGTATTGAGCTGAGCGTGAATTGATACAGCGGGCCGAGTCCGGACGCGCCTTCTTCGCGCGCCACGCCAACCACGAACCGATTGTAGTGCAGCGCAAGTCCCGTGCGGACGCGAGAGACCGCGCGTCCGGCGGCGGAGGTGCGCAGGTACGCTGCGCGAGCCTCGACACGGTCGTACTGCGTCCCAACGAACACGCCGCGTTCCTTTGCGCCGCGATTGATGCCATTGTGGCTGTAACCGACGCGCAGTTCGCGAAGACTATCGCCGAGTACGCGAGCGTCAGCTGCCGCAAGAAATGCCGGTCGATCCTCGATCTCGCGACTTGGACGCCAGAGAAAGCTCGAGGCGGCGACACGTGCGTTGTACCAAGGGAGATCGTGCACGACAAACCCCAGATCCGCTGCAACCGCGTAACGGTCGTCACGGTCGACGTGCCCCTGACGCCAGCGTGCAGCCACCCCGCCCGTCACATGCGGAATGATTTCACGCGCGCCAGTCAACGAGACCAACACCGTCGAGTACGGAACTTCGCCGAGTCCCTGCGGGTCGGTGTCGGTGAACACGATGCCAGCGATCGCCGCACGCGCAACAGCGAGCCCGAAAGTCGTTCCACTGCCACGCCTCCACGCTGCCGAGATCAGTTGCCCGTCGACACTTTGATCGGTAGCTGTGGCGAGGGACGCAACGCCAAACCGCCAACGATCGCCCCGCGAAAGGACGCTGGCAGCCGGATTCCAAAAGCCGGCGCCGGGCTCGGCCGCGAGTGCGGCAGGCTCCAGCACCGCTCCGAGCGGAAACTCCCATAATTCACGAGCGGGCACCGGTTGCGCCGAGAGCCCGCGGGCCCACAGAATCGCGGCAAGCCCGCATAAAAACTTGCGGCGCATACGGTTAAGGCTAACGGACCGCGCAATGATGGGTCAAGCGAATCGCTACCACGCGCATCGTAAGCCGTTTAGCTTGAGTGGGTTGCACTTCTCCGGACATCTATTGCCGACCAAACGACTCCTGACAGCCGACCGTGTCGCCGTTCCGTCACGCTCGCGCACGAAAGACGAAGTGCTCGAAGAGCTCGTGCGTCTCGCTGCGCCTGACTCGCCGGTGCACGACCAACTCCTCGACGCTGTGCGCGCGCGCGAGGTCGCTTTCCCAACAGCACTTGGTGATGGGGTGGCTCTGCCACATGTGCGCACTGCGCTCGTCAGAAAGCTGACAATGTCGGCGTGTGTGCTCGACGATCCGATTGCGTTCGGTGCGTCTGATGGAAATTCCGTCGACATCCTGTTCCTGTTGCTCAGCCCTGCAGAGTCGCCATCGGAGCATCTCACGGCGCTCCGTTCGCTGTCGCGCCTCGTTGCGAACGCCGACGTTCTGTTTGCGCTGCGTCACGCGACAGACGAACAGGAATTTGTCGCCGTCGTAAACGCCGCCGTTTTCGCGTGAGCTGTACTCTGCTGCGGTGCGTGCCTACACGCACCATTTCCCTGACGGCGCCCGAGCGCCTGGAGTCTCGTACGTGATCGAGTCCGTGTCCGACAGCAATGTGCTTGCAACGTCCCTTCGCACCGACGCCTGTGGCTCGCTCCGTCGCAAAGATGTCGGACGCACCGTACGCCTTGGCGGATGGGTGCACCGCAGCCGCGACCTGGGTGGACTCGTCTTCATCGACTTGCGAGACCGGATGGGATTGCTGCAGCTCGCATTCGGCCCGGCGTGGACCGATGCCGACGTGCTGACGCGCGCTGCGGCCGTCGGCGTGGAGTCGGTGGTGCTTTGTGAGGGCGAGGTTGTGGCGCGCGAACCCGATCGCCTGAATCCGGACATGCCAACCGGCGAGATCGAAGTGCGCGTGCGCTCCCTCACGATCGTCGGTCCCGCTGTCACGCCCGCGCTGCCGGTTGCCCGTGGTCGCAACGAGAAGCCGCCCGCCGAAGAGCTTCGCCTGCGTCATCGCTATCTCGATCTTCGCCGTCCCGAACTGCAGGAGAATCTCGTGCTGCGGCATCGGCTGCTGCAGGTGACGCGACGCTTCCTGAGCGATCGTGGCTATCTCGAACTTGAAACGCCGATTCTCACCAAGCCGACGCCTGAAGGGGCGCGTGACTATCTGGTGCCCAGTCGCGTGCATCCGGGTGAGTTTTACGCGCTGCCCCAGTCGCCGCAGATTTACAAGCAGCTTTTCATGTGCTCCGGTTTTGATCGCTACTTCCAGGTTGCGCGTTGCTTCCGTGATGAAGATCTCCGGGCCGATCGTCAACCGGAATTCACCCAGATCGATATCGAGGCGTCGTTCATCGAGCGCCAAGACATCATGACGCTCGCGGAAGGGTTGATCGGCTCGTTGTGGCGCGAGGCCGGTCACGAGATCCCGGCGCAGTTCGAGCGGATGAGCTACGCGGACGCGATGGAGTTCTACGGCTGCGACCGTCCGGATCTGCGATACGAGCTCAAGCTGCGCGACTACACCAACGCATTCGCGACGATGGAGTTTGGCGTCACGACGAATGCAATCGCGAGTGGCAGGCGTGTGCGCGGACTTGTGGTGCCCGGCGCCGCCGCATGGAGCCGCAAGCAGGTGGACGAGCTGGAAGCGTTGGCCAAGAGCGCAGGCGCCGGGGGCTTATTACGCCTGCGTCATATCGACGGAGCGTACGACGGCCCGATCGCCAAATTCCTTACCGACGATGCACGCGCATTCTTCGCGCTGAACGACGGCGACCTCGCACTCTTTGTGGCCGCGCCCGAGCGTATCGCGAATCCTGCACTCGACCGCATCCGTCAGGAATGCGCACGTCGTCTCGATCTCGTTGATGCGAAGGCACAGCGGTTTCTGTGGGTGCTCGACTTCCCGATGTTCGACGAAGATCCGGCGACCGGCGCGCTCGCTGCCGTGCACCATCCGTTCACGGCATCGCATCCCGAAGACGTGGCCGCGTATCCCGCCGAACCGGCCCGTTGGCGCGCCCTCGCATACGATGTCGTGTTGAACGGAACAGAACTTGGCGGCGGCAGCATTCGCACCAGCGATCCTGCCGTGCAGTCGCACATGTTCGCGCTGCTCGGCATCGGTGACGTTGCCGAACAGGAACGTCGCTTTGGATTTTTGCTCGAAGGGCTGCGCGCCGGTGCGCCGCCACACGGTGGAATCGCGTTCGGATTCGACCGCATCGCGATGCTGCTCTCCGGCGCGACGTCATTGCGCGACGTCATCGCGTTCCCGAAGACGACGGCGGCGCGCTCACTTTTTGAAGGTGCACCCGTCGCTGTTCCGGCCGCCGATCTTGAAGAGCTCGGGATTTCCGTGCTCGCGCACGGAGACGCTCCATGACCGAGTCAACAACGACCGCACGCGTATCGGTCGAGGGTGCTGATCTGCTGCTGCTCACGGGCGTCGGCGACGCAAACCTCGTCGAGCTTGCGCGCGTTTCGGGTGCGCGCGTGTCACTTCGCGGCGACATGCTCGCAGTCTCCGGCGACGCGGAGTCGGTGTCAAAGGCCGAGGAGATCGCGACGGCGATGGTCGCTATGGTGCGTGATGGGCGCGCCGTGCTGGCCGACGATGTGTTGCGCCTGTCGCTCATCGAACGCTCGCCCGATGCACCCAATCCCAACAATGGCAGTTCGCTCGTGCTGCCCGGCGCGCGGCGTGGCGTGCAGCCAAAAACACCCGGGCAAGCCGAGTATCTCAAAAAGATCGGCGAACACGATATCGTTGTTGGAATCGGTCCGGCCGGTACGGGCAAGACGTACCTCGCCGTCGCGGCGGCTGTCGATGCATTGATGCGCAAGCGTGTGCGTCGGATCGTGCTTGCACGCCCGGCAGTGGAAGCAGGTGAAAGTCTCGGCTTTCTCCCCGGTGACATGCAGGCCAAGATCGATCCGTACCTGCGCCCCTTGTACGATGCCCTCGACGATCTGATGCCGGTCGAACGCATTCAGAAGTACATCGAGTCGCGCACGATCGAAGTTGCACCGCTTGCCTTCATGCGTGGACGCACACTTGGCGATTCCTTCGTCATTCTCGACGAAGCGCAAAACGCGACTGGCCTGCAGATGAAGATGTTTCTCACGCGGCTCGGCGTGAACTCCAAGATTGTCATCACCGGCGACAAGACACAGGTCGACTTGCCGCGCCGCGAAGACTCCGGGTTGATGCAGATCGAACGCATCCTGCACGGGATCGAAGGAATCAGTTTCCACTACTTCACAGACGCCGACGTCGTGCGACACCGTCTCGTGCGCGACATCATTCGCGCGTACAACGAGGACGCGGCGGGCGGGTGAAGACCGGGGCGCTGGCGCAGAACCGCTTCCGGCTCGCCGGGTGCGGGCGCATCGAGGTTTCGGAACTATGTCCTTGATGGGCTCGAACTTGCAGATCGATTCTCCAGCGCTGCAGCGGGAGCGAGCGACAATCGATTCCATGAACAGCGACGCAACAAT
This sequence comes from Gemmatimonas sp., assembly GCA_046590495.1. Classification (GTDB taxonomy): domain Bacteria; phylum Gemmatimonadota; class Gemmatimonadetes; order Gemmatimonadales; family Gemmatimonadaceae; genus Gemmatimonas. The sequence goes on from JBKJTE010000405.1 coordinate 5,844, forward strand.
CACCATCTTCAGTCCGGGCGCGATGACAGTGTCGAGTACGCAGAGCGCGAGTACAGTTCCTGCACGCGCCGCGTCATGAGCCCGACCAAGCGCGCAGCGCTGGCTGTTTCCGTCGAGGTCGACGGTGTTCGCTCACCCGTAGCCGGCACCCGGCTCGTTGAACTCGCGCAGCAGTCACTGCGCGCGCTCAAGGTCAAGAACGCACTGGTGTCGATCACACTCGTCACGCCACGTGCAATCGCGACACTCAACAAGAAGCATCTTGGCCATGTTGGTCCAACCGACGTGATTACCTTCGCACTCGGCGCTGATCCGAACGGCGTTGTGCTCGCCGACATCTACATCTGTCCCGATGTCGCACGCGAACAGGCGAAGCGGCTTGGCGTGGGCGTGCGGGAAGAGCTGGCACGGCTTGTCGTGCACGGTCTGCTGCATGTGTGTGGCTGGGAGCATCCCGAAGACGATTCGCGCACCACATCACCGATGTGGCGCCGCCAGGAGCAGCTGATTGCGCGTTTCTGGCCAACTCGATCGCCGCACCCATGAGTTTCGTACCCTGGGTCGTCGCGGCAGGTGGAGCGGCACTCTCGGCGCTGGCCGCCGTCGCTGACGGCGCCCTGCTGTCGGAGTCTACCCTTGCTGCGGCCGCGCCGGATCGCAGCGTCCTCGTCGCACCGGCGCCGCCTGTGCCGCGCGCAGTTCCCGCACGCGAGCGTTCACATCGCGCGCTCGCATTCGCCCGTGTGCTCGGCCATCTGATTGCCGGTAGCGCGCTCGCGCTGGCACTAGGGCTCGAAGGACGCGCGACCCCACAAGCCTTGGCCCTCCTCGCGCTGGCCGGTCTGCTTACCGTCGCAGCTGCGGAGAGTGTGGCCCGCGCCGTCGGTGACGCGCTCGGCGACGACGCGGCCGTCAGACTTCGCTGGTTTGTGCGCGGAAGCGAGAAGTTGCTCGCGCCAGCGGTGCGCCTTGGAGAGGTGCTCGATGCATCGGTGGAGGATGTTGTGTCCACCACCGACAGTTCGACCGACCGACGCGACGAAGCGGCCGCACAGTTTCGCGACGTGATCACCAGCGAGGCCGATGTCACGCGCGACGAACGCGATTTGTTGCTTGGGATCTTTGAGTTTGGTGAGACGACGGCGGAAGAAGTGATGGTGCCGCGCGTGGAGATTGTCGGTATCGAGCGAGAGACCCCGTGGTCGGAAGTGATTGATCGCGTCCGCAGCGCGCAGCATTCCCGTGTCCCGGTATTTGAAGGAACGGTCGACGAGATCGTCGGCATTCTCTATGCGAAAGACCTGCTGCACCCTGTGCTCGCCGACGAGGAACCGGCGGCCGGCTGGCAGTCGCTCATGCGCCCGCCGACGTTCATCCCGTCGGCGAAACGGATCGCCGATCTCTTGCGTGAGTTTCGCGCGACCGGACGGCACATTGTCATTGTCGCCGACGAATACGGCGGCACGGCAGGACTCGTCACCATCGAAGACGTGCTCGAAGAACTCGTGGGCGAAATTCGCGACGAGTACGACGATGAGGAGCGGTTCGTCGAGAACGAAGGCGATATACGCTTCTGGGTCTCAGGGCGCATGAATCTCGACGACCTCTCGGAAAAGCTCGATCATGATTTCCGACGCGAAGACGTCACGACCGTGGGCGGATTGATCTTTGAATTGGTTGGACGCGTGCCGCGTGCCGGCGAGTCACTCAACGTGGGGCCATTCCGCGTGATCGTGGAGCGTGTCGTCCGTCGCAAGATTGAGCGCGTATTCCTCGAGCGTGTCGCACCCGCCGGCGAGGACGAGGACTGATGCCACTGCTCCCGATGCTCATAGCGGTTACCGTCGTCGCGATCCTTACCGCCGGTGCGACCGCGGTGCGTGCCGTCAGTCGCCTGTGGCTGCGTCACTGGATCGAGCATCGCCACGCGCACTCCGGCACGATGGCGCGCTATCTCGAGCGGCCGATGCGTCTCATCCACGCCGCGGGTACAGGCATCATGCTCGTGGTGTTTGCAATGGGCGCGATCATCACGGTTTCAAGCGGACTTTCGCCGTGGGCGTTCACGCGCGATGCGGTTGTTTTTCTGGTGTTGCTGCTGCTCGTCGGTCAGCTGATCCCGCGTGCGATCGGTCGACGATGGGCGCCGCAACTGGTGCCCGTGCTGGTGCCCGCGCTCCGCGTGGCCGATCTCGTAGTGAGTCCGATTCTCTGGATCGCGCAGATGGCTGGGTCCATTGTAGTGCCGAACGCGGCGAAGCACGCGGGTGCCGATGTACGCGAAGGGTTGGAAGATTTGTTGCGTGACGGTGCCTTTGATGGCATGGGTACTGGAGAAGAGTTGGCGATCATCTCCGGGGTCATGCAATTCGGTGACAAGTCGGCTGCCGATGTGATGACGCCGCACACCGAGATCTTTGCGCTCGATGAATCCCTCGGCCCGATGGAAGTGGCGAGCCGAGTGGCGCAGTCAGCGTACAGCCGTGTGCCGATCTATCGTGGGACGCCGGACACCGTGATCGGCATGATTCACGTCTTCGATGTGTTCAAGCTCGTTGGCGAACGCATGCCGGCGTTACGCCCGGTCACCATCGCGCGTTCAACGAAGCCGGCGAGCGAACTGTTATTCGAGTTGCTGCGCGCACGCCGGCAGTTGGCGATCGTGCAGGACGACGCTGGGCCCGTGCTGGGGCTCGTGACGTTGGAAGATCTGTTGGAGGAGTTAGTGGGCGAAATTCGGGACGAACATGACGATCCCGCGCCACGCGCGCACGGAGCGCCATCGTGACCGCACTGTCCGCGTCCATGGAACGATTGTTGGCGTCTTTCCGCGATGGGAAATCCGCGGCGTTGGCACGTGCCGTGAGCGTCGTCGAAAATCATCGCGATGGTTTCGATCAACTGCTTGCCGTGCTGCATCCGCTCGTTGGTCGTGCGCGGCGCGTCGGTATCACTGGCCCGCCGGGTGCAGGGAAGAGCACACTCACGACGCGACTCGCGAAGGCGTATCGAGCGCTTGGACTGCGTGTCGGTATCGTCGCCGTCGATCCTACGTCCCCATTTACGGGCGGTGCGCTCCTCGGCGATCGCATCCGTATGGAAGACGTGGCGCTCGACCCCGGTGTGTTCATTCGTTCGATGGCGACGCGCGGATCACTCGGTGGATTGGCAACAGCAACGCGCGAAGTCTGCGATGTGCTCGATGCGTTCGGGATGGATGTGATTCTCCTTGAAACAGTCGGAGTCGGGCAAAGCGAACTCGATATCGCGCGCGCCGCTGACACCACGCTTGTCGTCCTCGTTCCCGAATCGGGCGACTCGATTCAGACGCTCAAAGCCGGTGTGATGGAGATCGCGGACGTCTTCACGGTAAACAAGGCCGATCGTCCCGGCGCCGATCGTCTGCGCAACGATATCGAGCTCATGCTCGGCCTGCGGTCGGGCGCCCATTTGCAGAACGTGCCCGCGCACCATGGCGTCGATCTCCGCTCCGTCCCCGACCGGGACGCGTTGCGAGACGCGATGAATCCGGCGCGAGCCGCGCGCGCGGCGGCACAGGCCGAATCACCCGCCTCGTGGACGCCCCCCGTGCTGCGGACCATCGCCGCCAAGGGCGAAGGTATGGACGAGGTGATGGACGCGCTGGACCGGCATTTTCGCTATCTTTCCGACAGTGGCGAACTCGGCACGCGACGGCGGCAACGATTGCGCGAACGCGTGATGGAAGTGGTGGAACAGCAGGTGCGACAGCAGCTGTGGTCCGATGGCGCAACACGTGAATGGCTCGACGACCAACTTCCGGCGTTGGAAGCTGGTGACGTGGCGCCTTTTGCAGTCGCGGACGAACTGCGCGCTCGCAGCGCGACGCTCCTCACCGGCGCAGTGCATCGATCGGTGCACACGCCACATTCGCGGACCAACTGATGACGACGATTCACGAACTCGAGGATGTGGTCCGACAGCAGCGGGCGGAGCTTGAACAGCTTCGCCGCGAAGTTGGCCAATGGCGCGAGCAGTACGACACCGGACGCAAGCGCGATATCGCGTTCACCAACTCTGCCTCTGAAATTCCACCGCTCTATACCGCTCTCGATCTCGAAGACTCCGCCGGTACGGCGTTTGAATTGCCGGGACAGTGGCCGTACACCCGGGGCATTCACCCGACCGGCTATCGTGGCAAGCTGTGGACGATGCGGCAGTTCGCCGGTTTCGGCACCGCGCGCGAAACGAATCAACGCTACAAGTTTTTGTTGTCGCAGGGGCAGACCGGCCTTTCCGTCGCCTTCGATTTCCCGACGCTGATGGGCTACGACTCCGATCATCCGCGATCGGAAGGCGAAGTCGGCAAGTGTGGCGTCGCGATCTCGTCGCTCGCCGACATGGAGACGCTGTTCGAGGGAATTCCCCTCGACAAAGTCTCGACATCGATGACGATCAATGGCCCGGCGATCATTCTGCTCTGCTTCTACGTCGCGGCGGCTGAAAAGCAGGGTGTGAGCGCGGCAAAGATTCAGGGGACGGTGCAGAACGACATCCTGAAGGAGTACATGGCGCAGCATGCCTGGTGCTTCCCGATCGAGCCGGCCCTGCGTCTCATCGTTGATGGTTTTGCGTGGTGCGCCGAAAACGCGCCGCACTGGAATACGATCTCGATTTCGGGCTATCACATTCGTGAAGCCGGTTCGACTGCGGCGCAGGAACTCGCGTTCACGCTCGCTGATGGGTTCACGTACGTGGAGCGTGCGATTGAGCGTGGGCTGAACGTCGACGACTTCGCACCACGTCTCTCGTTCTTCTGGGACATCCACAACGATTTCTTCGAAGAGATCGCCAAGTTGCGCGCAGCACGACGCATCTGGGCGCGTCACATGAAGGAACGGTTTGGCGCCAAGAATCCACGCTCGTGGATGATGCGTTTCCATTCGCAGACCGCAGGCGTCACGCTCACCGCGCAGCAGCCGACGAACAACGTCGTGCGCGTGGCCTATCAGGGGTTGGCCGCGGTGCTTGGTGGAACGCAATCGTTGCACACCAACTCGATGGACGAGACTCTGTCGCTTCCGACCGAGTCGGCAGTGCAGGTCGCACTCCGTACCCAACAGATTCTCGCCTACGAAACGGGCGTCCCCAACGTGATGGACCCACTCGGCGGCTCGTACTACGTAGAGGCGCTCACCGATCAACTCGAGCGCGAGGCCGAAGACCAGTTCGAGCGCATCGCTGAAATCGGTGGTGTGGTCAAGGGTCTCGAGGACGGCTGGTTCCAGAAGCGCATCGCTGAGAGTGCCGCCCGACAACAGTGGGAAATCGAGCAGCGTCGCAAGCTGGTCGTTGGTGTGAACGAATTCGTGACCGACGAAGAAGGACTGTCGATTCCGATTCTGCGCATCGGTCAGGAGGCGGATATCGAGCAGCGCGAGAGCTTGGCCCGCATGCGTGCCTCACGCGACAACGCGCTCGTCGAGCAGCGGCTCACGGCTTTGCGTGAAGCGGCCCGTGGCGATGGGAATGTCGTCCCGTTCATTCTCGACTGCGCGCGCGCATACTGCACACTGTTCGAAATTCGTGCGGCACTCGAAAGTGTGTTCGGTGCGTATCGCGAGCCGGTGTTCTTCTGAGCGCGGCACCGAAACGCGGGAGACTTATCACCAATCCGACGTCGTCACGCAAGTCGACGAAGACGTCGGCCCCACCAGTCGCGTGGTGGAGTACACAGTTCGACGCGCAGTATCTGCACGAGTACGAGCCACTCTTCAATCTTGTGCAGGATCGTCGCGAAGTCGCGCGACTGATGGAGTTGCTCGAGCTCCCGTCCGGTGCGCGCGTGCTCGATTGCCCCTGTGGTCAAGGACGACATGCCCACCTGCTCGCAGAGGCAGGATTCGATGTCGATGGGCTCGACTACTCGGCGCCGTTACTCACGGTTGCAAAAAAACGAGGCACCTCAAAGCGCCTTCGCTACACGCAGGGCGATATGCGGAAGCTGCCTGCGCGTTGGACGGGTAAGTTCGATGTGGTCGTCAACCTGTTCACATCGTTCGGCTTCTTCGACAGTCCGCAGGATGACCTCAAAGTGCTCGCGGAATTCGCGCGGGTGCTCAAGCCTGGTGGTCAGCTCGTCTGGCATGGTGGCAGTCGTGATGGGGTCATGGCGCGCTTTCTGTCGCGCGACTGGTGGAGCACGGCGGACGGAACGTTGTTCGGTCAGGAACGTCGCTTCGATCCACTGTCCGGTTTTCTCGACATCACGTCGACGTGGCGCGGGCCGAAAGGCGAGGGCGAGCGCTCACATCGCATTCGACTGTACAGTGCGTCGGAGCTGGCGTCGCGAATGCGCGATGTTGGACTCGTCGTTGAGCAGGCGTTCGATGCGTGGCAGGACAAGCCGCTGACACGCAAATCCAGCGAGATGCTCCTACTCGCGCGTAAAGAAGAGTAACTTCAGTTCTCTACCTCCCCTCCCGATGCCCCGACCGATTCGCGTGCTTGTCGCCAAGCCCGGCCTCGACGGACACGACCGCGGCGCCAAAGTTGTCGCCGCTGCGCTCCGAGATGCTGGCATGGAAGTGATCTATACCGGGCTGCACCAGACGCCCGAGATGATCGCCACCGCAGCCATACAAGAAGATGTTGACGTTGTGGGGCTCTCGATTCTGAGCGGCGCACACATGACGCTCTTCCCACGTGTACGCGATCTGCTCGTCGAAGCCGGACGCGACGACATTCTCCTCACGGGCGGCGGCATCATCCCGAAGGAAGACATGGAGTCGCTGCAGGCGCAGGGCGTCGCGCGACTTTTTGGCCCCGGCACCAGCACGCAGGATCTCGTAGACTACATCCGCGAATGGTTCGCCGAGCATCAGCAGCAGGACGCATGACGACAAGGCTTCGCCAACTGTCCGACGAAGTTCGTGCGCTCGAAGCCCACCTGCGGCTCGGCGGTGGTCAGGACAAGATCGACAAGCAGCACAAACAGGGAAA
>JBKJTE010000076.1:0-12295 GCA_046590495.1 Gemmatimonas sp.
AGCTCATCAACCTGCGCACCGGCGCACGTCATGAAGACGGAAGTGCGACCATGACGCCGATCGTGGAAAAACTCTCCGTCGGCGACATGGTCGCACTCGCTGCCTACGTCGGGTCGCGTCGACCCTACTGAAGTCGACGAGCGAGCCTTGGGCGGAGGGTGGGAACGGCGAACTGCAAAAGGCGAACGGCGGACTGCGAACTGCCGTACACGGAGAACTGCACGAGAGGGGCAACTGCGAGAACAGCAGGAGAAGAGCAAACCACTTTAATGGTTTTTGTTTTTCTCCTGCTGTTCTCGCTTTTCTCTCGTGCAGCTCTCCGTGTACGGCAGTTCCCCGTGTACGGCAGTTCCCCGTGTACGGCAGTTAAGCGGTGCTTCCCCCTCCATCGAGCAACACCCGTCTCACCTGCGCACTATTCCCAAAGTTGAGCAACAGGCCAACGGGCATTCCTGAGACGCGCAGGTAGTTCAGGACCTGGTTGCGATGCGCGTCGACCAACTTCTCGACGCTCTTGATCTCAACGAGCACACACCGCTCGACAAGGAGATCGGCGCGGTATTCGCCGATCGGCTGCTCGTCGTACTTTGCGACGAACGCGACTTCTCGCTCGACACGTAGAGTCGACTTGGCCAGTTCGATCGGCAGGGCGCGTTGATAGAGCACCTCTGAGAAGCCGAATCCGAGACGTGTGTGGACCGTGTAAAAAGCACGCAGGATCGCGTCGGTGATGTCGCCGTGCGCGAGTTGGAGCGTCTCGGCTGAGATCATTGTTGGTCGGACAAAGAGAGAAACTGCCGTACACGGAGAACTGCACGAGAAAAAAGCGAGAACTGCAGGAGAAAAACAAAAAAGAAGAATGCTATTTGTTTTTCTCCTGCAGTTCTCGCGGTTGCCCTTTTCGTGCAGTTCTCCGTGTACGGCAGTTTACCCAAGCCCGCCAATCACACCGTCACCAAAACCCCGCTACGGCGCGCATTTGCTTGCGTCTACTTCTTGCCCGCCGCGGCCTTGAAGCGCGCGCGGACTTCGAGCAGATCGCCGCTGTGGTCGATGTTCTTCTTGATGATGTCTTCGAGCAGCTTCATGATTGCGATGTTGTCTTCGACACTCACCGGCTCACCGCTCAGGTGGACGCCAAAGCCGAAATGCTCACCTGGCACGAGGACGAGTTCGTTTTTCAGCACGACATCGCTGGTGCCATCGGCGACGCGGACTGCGACGAACTTCTTGCCGGCCTTCTCCATGAAGCTGATGCGGAGGCCGTCGGCACCCGCGGGCCACGCCGGATAGCTGTGCGGCTGCCCATCGCTGCCGAGAAAGGAGGTACTGGCCGTCGTCAGCGTGGGGAAATTGCGCTCAAAGTTGCCGACGTACATCAGGGCGTGTCGCATGGAGACCGTTCAGGTGGAGGATCGGGGAAACGCCGGCCGAACGACCGGGCACCCAGCAAGACTACGGCATCGACGGCATCAGCGGAACGGGGCGGGGGCGGGATCGGCGGGGCGTCGGGCTAGGAAACCGTCTCGTCCGCGTCCTGACGCTGCACCATTTCGGCATATTCGCCTCCAAGGGCCATCAGCTCCTCATGGGTGCCCCGTTCGACCACGCGCCCCTCGCGGAGGCAGAGAATGAGGTCGGCACGACGGATCGTCGAGAGCCGGTGCGCGATCATGAAGACGCTGCTTCCGTCCGCCGGAAAGTTTTACGCCGCGTTCGCCGATCAACGTGTCATAGCCTTCGACGAGCTTGACGATGAACTCGTGCGCGTTCGCGCGGAGCGCCGCGTCCATGACTTCTGATTCGGTTGCGTCGAGCCGACCGTATGCGATGTTGTCGCGCACCTGCCGACGATGTTCCACACCGGTCCCATGAGCAGGAAGGTGTACCGTGCGAACAGCTCTTTGCACAACACGGATCCCTGAAAACGCTTCTCCGACACGACCGTCGATCTGCTCCGCATCGTGACGCACCACGCGATAGCTCGGACGCACCTGTCGTGCAAAAACAAAGCTCATGTGCATCGCGCCAGGAATCACCGACAGCGCCATCAGCGCTAGGCGCCAGACGGGACAGGATGCCACCCGTCTTCATGTCCCACAGTCGTGGCAACGGCAGATGCAGCAGCCGATCGAAGAGCGCTTTTCGCAGCGACAGGACGACGCGAAAGTTGAGCGACTTCTGCGTGTAGTCCTTTACCACGCCGACCAGTGCTGACACGATGACCAGTGTCAGAAATGCGCCGCCTGCGACATTCAGCTTCCACAGGCGCTCGCTGCCCTGCAGCCCGGGCACGAGCAAGACCTTGTCGACGATGTGTCGCAGAAAAAGCGGCTCGATCATCTGCACGCCGGCGGCCAGCAGCGACAGTACCGCCAGCGTGACCAGACGGCCGCGGTGCGGCTCGAGCCATCGCACGTAGTCGCGCAGGTACTCCCGGGCTCAACCCGCAATCTACGCCCTTTGCGCTATGTCACCACTCGGTCGCCGGTGCGGCGCGGACGCTGCTTTACGTCCTGATCGAGCGGAGGTAGCATTGGACGAGAGCGAGGCGCTGTCGGGCCAGCCGTGATGATGAATCCCGTCTTTGTTGGAACAGCAGCGCGACGTTCGCTCACCTGATTGCGCAGCACAGCCCCAGTCCAGTTTCTCACGTCAGGGTGGTGTCATGCCGGAAGAGACTCTGCAGGCGGAGATTCAGGGCGCGCTCGCCGATCAGTATCAGATCGAGCGGGAGTTGCCACGCGGTGGCATGTCTCGCGTGTTCGTCGCGACGGAAATCGCCCTCCGCCGACGTATCGTCATCAAGGTGCTGTCACCCGAATTGGCGGCGACACTTTCCGCCGAACGGTTCAAGCGTGAGATCACCCTTGCAGCCCGACTGCAGCATCCGCACATCGTGCCGCTGCTGAGTGCCGGTCTGGCCGGCGAACATCTCTACTACACAATGCCGCTCGTGGACGGCGAATCGTTGCGCGCACGCATGGACCGCGAGCGTCCGATGGCGTTCAACGATATCCGACACATTCTCGAAGACGTCGCACGCGCACTCGCGTACGCGCACGAGGAAGGCGTGGTACACAGGGACATCAAGCCTGAGAACGTGATGTTCTTTCACGGGCAAGCTGTCGTTCTCGACTTCGGAATCGGCAAGGCGCTCATGACCGCATCAACTTCGGAAACGGAAGTCCTGCGCATCACGCAAGTCGGCATCGCACTTGGCACCCCCACCTACGTGGCACCTGAGCAAGCCTCAGGCGATCCTGCGCTCGATCACCGCGCTGATTTGTATGCGCTGGGCGTCGTTGCGTACGAGATGATCACCGGGCATCCGCCGTTCACCGGCAAGTCGGCGCAGGTGGTGATCGATGCACATGCCCGACGCGCCCCGGCCCCGATCGAAGACCGACGTCCCGCGACACCCAGAAATCTCGCAGCCATCGTGATGCGGTGTCTCGCCAAACGGGCCGATGACCGACCGGGCACGGGTGACGAGATTCTTCGTGCACTCGGCACCGGCGCGCAAGTACGACACACCGGTGGCGGGCCGATCATCGAAGGGCTGTCGAATGCACCGACGTGGTTGCCGTGGACCGTCGCCGGCATCTCGACAATTACCGCCATTGTGCTCGCGGTTTTATATGTCACGCGCATGTAGTAGCACGTAGCAGTGCAGGAATCGTCCGATGGCGAGTGCTGCCACCGGACGACTGATGTGCCTACTCCTGCCTGGCTCGCACGTACCGCGCACCAATCTGTACGCGGCGCCCTTCGACAGGACCGTATACAAAGTTCGTTTGAAAATCGCTGTCGAATGGACGACGCGCATCGAACACCGGCCGTTGCACGACAACATTGAGCGCGTTGCGAACCGATGCGATCAGATCCAACCCGCGGCTGACCGTACGTGTGAATTGCACATGCTGTTCGGAGAACCATGGACTGCGCGTCGGAATATTTGCGCAAGCGACACCGTGTGTATCGACACATGGCGGCAGCGTCATCGGCCCGACCACGCGTCCGGTATAGTCGACGGTGATATTTGCACCAGGCACTGTATACGACAGGGCAAAGACACCGGTGAATCGTGGTGAGAATTCCTGGGCGCGCGCGACGCCACTGCGCATGATGTACACGTCGGCGATTGTAGCGCCCAAACTCGCAGCAATCGGGATGTGTTCGAAGGTACGATCGATGGAAACGGACAGGCCGCGCGAGACTGCGTGTCCATCGAGATTGGCGTAGATCGTCGACGCAGGATCGGTCGTGTAGTCGGGCTGGATCTTGTTGGTGAAGTACGTCGCGAACAGATCGATGTCGAAGGTGGCCGGATTCTCGAGATCGCCGACCCGATGGTTGTAGTTGACCGATGCGTTGAGGGAGCGCTCCGGGCGCAACGGACCACGTATCACAAGCCGACGAAAGCCACTGATCGCTGCGTGATCTTCCGAGAAAATGTTCACCGCGCGAAATCCGGTGGCGCTGTTGAGGCGAATGGTTTGGCGCGGATCGATTTCGTACTTGAGGGCCAGTCGTGGCGAAACGATCACCCCATGCTCGCGATGCAGGTCGGTACGAATCCCGCCGAGTAGTGTGATCCGGTCGGTGAGCTGAAATTCGTCTTGCGCAAAGAGACCGGGGATGATGCGTCGTTCCGGTGCATTCGACGTATCGGTTGCCGAGCTGAGTGTCGTCACGCTGGTGTTGTCGTCGTACCCCTGGTAGCGCACCGTCGCACCGGCAAGAACATCATGCCGACGACCCAGATGTGAATCCCAGACGAGTTGGCCGAACGCGACTTGTTGCGCTGCGAGATAGCGCGTGGTGCCGTAGCAGCTATCCTGATGATGATCCGTGACGGAGAAATTCGCGTTCATGTTGCGCGCCTTCGTCGGCAATCGATACGAGCCGACAAGTTCGGTGCGCTCGGTCCTGATCGATTCACCGTAGTTGATGGCGCTGCAGCGCTGCCCAGTCGTCGAAAGGTTCACGCCACCCAGTCGTGTTTCGTGGTACTGCTTCAACGCGACTTGCATGACGCGATCATTCGGCGCGCCGACGGCAAACTTTCCGAAGAGCGCCAGACGGGTGTAGCGCTGCAGGTCGTTGAAGCCGTCGCGATTGTCATCGACGAAACGGCCGGCCCCCGACGCACTCGCGCTCAGCAGAAAGTTGGCGCGTCCGCTGCCACCCGCAGTCGCACCGTCGGCATTCCACTCGCCGTGCGATGTGTTGAACACATTCACCGTGGCTTTCGGCGCAAAGCGCGGGTCTTTGGTGATGACATTCACCACACCACCCATAGCTTCGGTGCCGTACAGCGTTGACGCCGGTCCTTTGATGATTTCGATCTGCTCGATCAGTGCAGGATTGATCCCGTTCAGGGCGTAAACGCTGGCGAGACTTCCCATGATCGGCGCGCCATCGATCAGCACAGCGGTGTACGGTCCTTCCATGCCGTTGATGCGCAGATTGTTGGTGCCGCACACACCACAGTCCTGCTGCGTCTGCACGCCGTTCACTGTCTTCAGCGCTTCCATGACCGTGTTGGTCACGTTGCGGGCAAAGAACTGCGTGCTGACGACTTCGACCTTGACCGGCGATTCGGCAATCGTCACCGGTTTGAGTGTACCGGTCACCACCACGCGCTGCAGTGCGCTCGACTCAACGGTGAGTGCAACATCGTGCCGGGTCACATAGCCGTCGACGACCACGACGCGCGCCGAGTCCGGACGGTAGCCCAATGTGCGGACGCGCAGCAGTTGCGCGCCGACCGGAATGTTGTGAATGCGATAGGCGCCCTGTTCGTCTGTGCGGGTCTGCACGCCGCTGCTGACGACAATCACCGTCGCGCCACGAACCGGCGCGCCTTGAGCGGTGACAGTACCGGCGACAGTACCGGCGACAGTACCCGCGCCAGTTCCGGCGATCGCCTTTGGTGCTGTCGCTGCGGGGATCGCGCTGCTCGGCGCCCCGCGTGCCGCGCTCTGCGCGTCCAGGGGCGTTGGCAAACACGCGGCGACAATCGCCGCCGCACACACCGTTGTCAGCAGACCGCCAGGTACAGCCGCACATGCGCGCAGCACGCTGGCGCGGCGCCTCGCTTCGATCGTCAGATGCGGTGTCATCGCGATGAGTCACTGCGTGAAATTGCGGCGAGCGAAATCAAGGCAGCCGCAACGACAGGTGTGTCCCACGTGCCACGACCATCGTGCCGCCCAACCACCACCCCCGTGCGATCGACAATCAGCGTCGTTGGCACCGTCCGGATTCCCAGTGCTCGGGGCGCCGCGCTCGCTTCCGTGTAGACCCACTCCGCCAACGCATGCGCGCGGGCATAGCGCGACACCACGCGATCGTTTTCGGGAGAGACCAGCACGAACACAACGTCACGCCCCTCGCGCGACGCCGACAACGTGCGTCGCAACCGTGCAATGCTTTCGAATTCCGGTCGACAGACGACGCACCACGTCGCCCAGATGTGCAGAAAGACGACTTTGCCCCGAAATTCACCGAGCGTCGTTGTCGACTGATCGAGCCGACGCAGGCGCCAGTTCGCGTCGACGCAGTCGGTTGTGGTTGCACCGCAATCAACCGCTGGCGCCGTGACTGGCCGCGCAAGTCGTGGCGTCACCATTGCAGACGGTGGCTCCTGCGCGCGAACGGCGGCGGTATCAAGCACGCCCACCAAAGCTGCGACCGCAGCGATGGGCGTCTTCCAGTTCACCCAGTTTCGACTAATCATTAATTTAGTTTACACTAACTTATTGTGTCGTCAACCCTCAAACCATCAGGCCGCCGGCGGCAGGGGACGATCGCGCACCCACGCCGCGTCGGCAATAGCTTAGGCAAACCGCGACCCACAGGCAGAGGAGCGAGCCACCAGAAGCGATACACGATGAGCGACACACGAGGAGCGATACAGCAGGAGCGATGCACCATGAGCGCTGCACGATGAGCGCTGCACGATGAGCGCTGCACGATGAGCGACCCGCAGTGAGCGACCGGCGGTGAAGAAGCATGTGCTGCTGTACGGCTTGGTCGGTGGTGCGCTGGTCGTGGTGCTCAAGCTGGTCGAGTACCGCTACCTCGTCATTGAGCATTCCGTCGAGCTGTACGGCGGTCTCATCGCCGTCGTCTTCATCTCGCTGGGCCTCTGGCTTGGGGTCACGCTGCCGCGGCGCCGTGGCGTCGACCAGACCGCTACGCTTGCGGGTGAGGTTGTGCTGGAAGCATCCCCGCCGGCCTTCCCGGTCGATCAGGCCAGACGCGAAGCGCTCGGTATCACGCGGCGCGAACTCGAGATTCTGCAGCTGATCGCCGCAGGACTGAGCAACCGTGAGATCGCCGAACGGATCTCCGTCAGCGAAAACACCGTGAAGACGCACTCAAGTCGACTCTTCGAAAAGCTGAGCGCCAGGCGTCGCACGCAGGCCGTACAGATCGGCAAGGAGCTCGGATTGCTGCGCTGACGTCCCCCCAAACGGGTGATTTTCGCCGGCATCCGACAAAATCACCCGAACGGGTGACGCAAAATCCGCGGGTGCGGCCGTATCATCGCGCCGAACTCACACCCTCCCGAACTATTCAGGAGTGTTTCGATGAAGCGGATATTCATGCCGGACTTTGCCGACAAGTACGCGGCGCAGGCGCTCGAGAAAGCGAAGGCTCAAGGGAAGAGCGCGCAGGAGATCGAAGCGACACGCGTCCAGATGGCAGACTTCAAAAAGATGTATGCCAATCCGTTGCTGTTCATCGGCCTCACATTGCTCGAGCCAGTGCCGGTTGGCCTGTTGGTGTCGCTGGTGACGGCGGGGATTTTGTCGCGACGACGTCCAGCCTGAGAGGCCTTACGGTTGCGCGCGACGCTTGGCGAACGTCGCGCCGTACGCACGAACGGCCGCCACGCCTCCGCTCCCGTCAAGCGCGAAGGTGAGCGTAACGGGTGCATCGGTGGGCGTGCTCGTGCGGCTGCGGAACGTGTCGTTGTTCAAGTGGTCAAGCACGCCGAGATCGAGCCTATCGTACCGTGCGCTCAGCGCGTCGTTTTTTGTCGTCACCGTGATCGTACCGTACACGGAATCCGCATACGCTCCGACGTACTTCTCCAACGCCAGCGTCGCGCGTGCCGTGACCATTTGCACGACGCCACCCGATGCACGAGGCGGAGTCTTCGACGCAAAGTACGCCTTGAGGTCGGCACTCCAGTCACGCGCTGGCGCAGCGCTGTACAGATCGAACACCTTATACATCAGCGCATGACGCAGTTCGATGTGATCGAGATTGCCGAGCACGTACACGCCGACGCGATCCTGCGGGAGCAGACCGAGGATGGCACTCATGCCGTTGATGCTTCCGGTGTGCATCCATACGAGCTTGCCCTGGTAGTCCTGCACGAACCAGCCGAGGCCATAGCTGAAAAAGTGCGGCGCGGAGAGTTCAAGCGCCGGGTACGTTGCCGGCGCAGCACGAATCTGCGGCGTCACCAGTTCCCGAAAATTCGCCGCGGAGATGAGCCGCCGTGTACCGACGCGGCCGCTGTCGAGCACGAAGCGCATCCACTTCGACATGTCACTGACGCTCGACCATACTGAGCCAGCGGGCGCAACGCCGTCGGTGGTCTTGATCGGGACTACGCGCACCGTGTCGCGAATGATTGCATGTGGTACGGCGACGTTCGCTTTGCCGATGATCTGCGACACAAGTGCTTCGGATTCGGTCATCCCGAGCGGCACGAAGATACGCGTGCGGATGAATGCGTCCCAGGACATGCCGGAGACGCGTTCAATGACCGCACCGCCGATTGCGTACACGACGTTGTTGTAGTCCCACGTTGAACGGAACGAGGAATTCGGCTGCACGAAACGCAGTCGACGCATCATTTCGGCAAACGGCGGCGTGTTTTCGTCGATCGTCCAGAGCAAGTCCACACCTGGCAGGCCGCTGCGGTGCATCAAGACGTCGCGAATCGTGAGCTCGCGTGTGGCGTACGCGTCGGACAGTCGCAGCTCCGGGATGTAGTCGATGACCTTGTCGTCCCAGCGCACCTTGCCTTCGTCGACGAGCATCGCGAGCGCCGCCGAAGTCATTGCCTTCGTGGTGGAGCCGATCGCGAAGCGCGTGTGCTCATTGACCCGAGCCGGCTTGCCGGTCTCGATGTCACCGTAGCCTTTGGCAAACACCAGCGAGTCGCCCTTCACGACGGCAACAGCGAGGCCCACGGCGTTCCAATCTCGCGCGGCTTTCTCCACGTATTTGTCGAAGGCCGCAAAGTCCGGCGCGCGCTGCGCAAGCGCCGGCGCGGCGAGACAGATCACCAGCGCCGGAATCGCGCGCAACTGTTTCATGTCGTTACCCCTGTCGTGAGATGCCTGCGGTGGCTTTGCGGGTGTGAGCAGCTTGCTCCCGCCTGCGGTCGTCGGAAGCTACGGGTCAAATCCGCAAATTGCGATCCGGCGTGGATTGAACGCACCAAAACGATACGCCTTTTTGGCATCCATTGTGGTATACCGAAATGAACAGTAACATTGGGCGATCCTGTGCCCCACTCCTCAGTCGAGGTCTCCGATCATGAAGTCGCGATTCCGTACATGCGCCCGTTGGAGCGCAATCGCGCTATTGGCGCTCCCCCAGGTCCTGCTCTCACAAGAACCGTATCCCGGCTTTGACGCGTACGTGGCGAAGTCCATGCAAGCGCTCAAACTGCCCGGTGCCGCCGTGGCCATCGTGCGCAACGATTCCGTGATCTATGTAAGGGGCTACGGCGTTCTGGCCACCGGAAGTCGCGCGCCGGTGAACGGGCAAACACTCTTCGAGATCGGCTCGAGCAGCAAGGCATTCACCGCCACGGCGGTCGCCATGATGGTGTCCGATGGCAAGATGGCGTACGACGATCTCATCTCGAAGCATCTGCCCGATTTCAAGCTCGCCGATCCGGTGGCCAGCGCGCAGGTAACCATCCGCGACGCGCTGGTTCACCGCAGCGGCATCGGGCGCGGCGAGCTCGTATGGCTCGACGCCGGCACATCGCGTGAAGACATCATGCATCGCGTACGCTTTCTCAAAGCAGAGTCGAGCTTTCGCACAAGATTTTCGTATCAGAACATGATGTATCTCGTCGCTGGCGAGGCCGCGGCCAAAGCGGCGGGCACCACGTGGGATGACCTCGTACAAACGCGCATTTTCACGGCGCTCGGCATGAATTCGAGCGCTCCGACATCCCGTGGCGTGAAAACCACCAACGTCGCGACGCCGCATGTGATGGAGAGCGACACGGCCTCCAGTAGGCCACCATTCATTGGCGAGAATATCGCGCCGGCTGGCGCCATACTTTCTAACGCGAGCGACATGGCGCAATGGTTGCGCTTTCAGCTGAATGACGGGATGGTGAGCGGGAAGCGGTTGGTGAGCAGCGCCGCCCTGAAGGAGACTCACATCCCGCAGATGCTCCTCGGCGCCGGTCTGGGAGCCGGCGAACAAACACTGTTCAACTCGTACGGCATGGGCTGGATTGTCCAGGATTACCGCCACGAACTCGTCTGGCAGCACGGAGGCAACACACCGGGCATGACGGCGGCCGTCGGGATGCTCCCGGAGAAGAAGTTTGGCGTGGTTGTGCTGAGCAACATGGATCATTCAGCCCTGCCCGACCTGCTGATGCACTATGCTTTCGATCGACACCTCGGCGCGCCCGTGCGCGACTATGTCGCCGAGTCAATTGCGCGCGCCGCCTCGCAACGCCGCCCACCGGCTGATACGGCGCCACCACATGTGAACGCGCCCCTGCCGCTGCCGATGTCCGCGTACGTCGGCACGTTTGCCGATAGTCTGTATGGTGAAGCCATCGTATCCATCAGAGACGGACACCTGGAATTCTCGCGCGGCATGCAACACGGCCGGCTCGAGTACTGGAACGCGAACAATTTTCGCTGGACGAGCAACGCCGCGATTGGTGGCACCAATGGACCAACAGCGTTCATTCGCTTCGAAGTCTCGCCCGACAACCGGGTAACCGGCGTGTACTACGGTCTCGCGCCGGACGTGAATCTCCTCGGGCGGAAGCGCGCCGTCGGCGGCCGTGGCGGTCGCGGCGGCGGAAGCGAAAGGAACTGATCGCGAGGTAGTCGAAGTCGCTCACAAGAAGTGACCGACTGCCCGGCCCGTCATCGATGTTGCGCTCACTGCGGCGGTCGACGCGTAGCGGCGTTCGGTGGAGGAGCCGGCGGGAGTCCCAGCGCAACGCGCATCACTTGGCGTAAAAGCAGTCCCGGGTTTCCTCGCAGGTTGTTCGAGAGGACCGTGACGGAGAGTTCCTCGCCGGCGACCCACGCGTTGGCTGTGGCAAAGCCGGGAATCGATCCGCCGTGCTGTATGAGCTTGTGACCGCCTATCGTATCGATGATGAGACCAAAGCCATATCGGTTGGGAACCGCCGCGCCTTCCGGCGTCGTCATCAGCTGATACGATGCCGCGGAAACGACCTTGCCGGTGTGCAAGGCATAGTTCCAGCGCGCCAGATCGCCGACCGTTGAACAGATTGCGCCCGCAGAGAATGCCTGCGAGAAACCAAAGTACGGCGCATTGACCACTGCACTGTCCTTCACTTCGTAGCCACGGGTACGATTGGGGATGATTGCGGTGGCATCACAGGCCCGCGTGCTCTGTAACCCGAGTGGAATCGTGAACCGGTCCGCCAAATCCGTCGCCCAGGGTTTTCCCGTCATCCGTTCGATGATCATGCCGAGTAGCACGTAGCCTTGATTGTCGTAGCTGAATTTCGTTCCCGGCACGAAGTCCATTGGCAACTTCGCGGTGGGCGCAATCAGCGAGTCAGCGGTCATCTCTTCAGCCCAGCGTCTGGGCCAAGCGGGCATCGCGGTGTAGTTCGGAATGCCCGAGGTGTGGTTGAGCAGTTGGCGCACAGTCGCCGCGCGCCATGCGTCCGGCAGTCCGGGCAGGTACGTCGCAACCGATTCATCCAGACTTACTTTCGCCTGCTCCACGAGTTGCATCACGGCGGCCGCGGTGAACTGCTTGGTCGCAGAGCCGATCTCATACACGGACCGGGGCGTCGCACTGACATTCTGTTCGATATCCGATTTCCCCCACGCGCCCATGACGATGGTGTTGCCACCGCGGGTGATCGCCATTTCAATGCTTGGTGTGCTGCCGGCGGAGTCGAATGCGTTGGCGAGCGAATCCACCTGACGCACGATGTCAGCTGTGGTTGGACGTGCCTGTGCGGCAGCGAACGCAGGCACAATCAACAGCGCGGGAAGGAGGCGTCGCATAGCAG
>JBKJTE010000080.1:0-23312 GCA_046590495.1 Gemmatimonas sp.
AATTCGTGGCAAAAGCAGTTCCCTACGCGCCCGGGAAGTACCTGTGCTTCACCCAGAATGCTACGCCGAGCGCCACGTACTGCATGAACGTGCTGCGCTCGCTCCAGATGGCCTCTCCCCAGTCGTGCTGACCCTGGGTGCTGTTGGCCGGAGGACGACCGAACCAGCGTGGGGTGCGCGCTTTGTAGTCGAGATACTCCTGACCAAAAATGGATTCAAGCACGCCTTCTTCGTAGCGCACGATCAGTGTGTATTCGATCGCGAAGATCACGATCGCGACGGGCACGAACCAGAACACTCCCGACGCGACCGTGAACCCGATCCACGCGAAGAAATTTCCGACGTAGAGCGGATTGCGACACCACGCAAAGGCGCCGTAGGTCACGAGGCGTTGCACATCGCGCGAACGTCGACGCGTGACGGTGCCCGCCGCCGCGACGCCCGCCGTGCGAATGACTTCGCCGAGCAGCACGAGCGCGATACCGATCGCCCATGTCTGCATCGTTTGCGTACCGCGGGCGAGAAGCGGTACCACCAGAAATGGTACCGGCAGCCAGCCCCGGTTTTTAAAAAGGACTTGCCCGATACGGGCAGCGGTCGAGCGTTCAGACTCCGAGACGTTCTCGGTCATCGCATACGGCGGTCAGGGAAGGACGTCAGTACGGGTGCCCCGCCAACGTCAACAGAAACTCCGCCAGTGCGTGCGTCACGGCGGCCGGACGCTCGAGGCACGACACGTGACCGGCACCGGCGATGACATCCATTCGCGCGGCGGCGGCCTCGGGGAGTGCGTCCAGCATGGCTTGGGCGTCGCTGGGAGGCGTCAGCACGTCATCCTCTCCGACCAGCACAAGCGTCGGAACGGTAATCGACTTGAGCGTTTCGTGTGAGTCCGGGCGGTCGCGGAGTGCGCCGAGCGCGCCCACAATCCCTGCCACCGACTGCTTCGCCATCATCGCCCGCACGTGCGTTTGGAGCGACGGCTGCCGACCGCGCGTCGCCTTGCCGATCATACCAAGCAACATCCGGTCGGCGACGGCGGCCGCCCCTTCACCATGCGCGACATCGATGAGCAATTCACGATTTGCGCGCGCCGCCGCTGAGTCAGCCCCGGCCTTCGTGTCGCAGAAGACGAAGCCGCGAACACGTTCCGGGTGACGTCGCCAGAGCGCCATCGCGACGTACCCACCCATCGATAGCCCACAAAACACCGCCGGCCCGATATCCAGCGTGTCGAGCAGACCAACCACGTCATCCGCGTACTGGTCCATCGAATACGGACCCTTTGCCACCGACACACCAAAGCCGCGAAGATCCGGTGCAATGCACCGCACCCGAGGCGCGAGTGCGGTGCGCTGTTGTGCCCACAGCGAACGGTCGTGAGGAAAGCCATGCAGAAACACGACCGGTATGCCACTGCCGGCATCGTCATACCCAAAGACGTTGCCGTTGACCGATACAATCACGGTTGCCTCTTGAGCTGCTGCGTCGTTGACGGCAGTCGTGAGTACCCCGACTTGGGTCCCTTGTCCGCATCGTCGACGACAATTCCGGGATCGACCGCATCAGTGAGCATCTCTTCCGCCTTCCTGGCGCGGTGCAATACACGCTCGCGTTCATTCTCACGCTCGGCGATCATGCGCAACGGCACCAGCACGGCCGCGGTGAGCGGCACTGCGACCATCAGACCGATAAATCCGAACACGAGCGCCATCAACGTCTGCGCGATCAGGGTAATGGCTGGTGGCAGGTCCATCTCGCCGCGCATCAGGAATGGAATGAGCAGATTGTTTTCGAGGAACTGAATCGCCCAGTACGCGATGAGCACAGTCAACGCTTTTTCGGGCGAATCCACGAAACCCATCACGATCGCTGGCGCAGCGCTCAAGATCGGACCAACCGTCGGAATGAACTCGAGCAGGCCGGCGATGAAGCCGAGTGCGAATGGCGCCTTCACGCCAAGCAGCAACAACACGACGGTGCAGGTGATGCCGATGACGAGCATCGCGATCAGCTGCGTCACGAGCCATTTGCGCAGCACCGTCGAGATCTCGCGCAGTACGACGCGCACCTGCGCACGCGAGGCCGCTGGCACCGTCGACAACAACCAGCCGCGATAGACGTCGGGTTCAGCACCGATGTAGATCGCGAGAAACACGATCAGCACGAACGCGCCGAACACGGCGGCGGTGTTGGACAGAAACGAAACCAGATACTTGCTCAGCCCGGAGACGGCCGCGTTGAGCCGTTCCTTGAGCAGGGCGCTGCGTGGCGCGGTCGGCGCCGTGGGGGAGCCCGGGTTCGGCGCCGTGGCGGTGCTTGTCGTTTGTGCCGTCTGCTGCGCTTGCTGCACTGCGGCCGCGGTTGCTGCCGCGCCTTTGGCGGTTGGTGCGACCACAACGACCGTAGTCGGAGTCGGTGTCGTCGGCGCCGAGGTCGCGCCGTTGATCAGCGAGCCGATCAGCCCACCCCGCTTGGAGTCGACCCAGTGCTGCACTTTGTCGACGGCGGCCGGGAATTCCGTCTGCAGCTCCTTCCCTTGCTCGACCAGCGTCGGGGCGGTCAACGCCAGCCCGCCGCCGATGGCGCCCAGCGCGACAAAAACGATCAGTGCCGACCCGACCCCTCGTCGGATCTTGTACCGCTCCAGATAGTCGACGCCGCGGGCCACAGCGAGCCCGAACAGCGTCGCCAGAAAGACGAGGAAGATCAGCTCGTTGACCTTCCAGAAGAGCTGAAGGCCAAACCAGATCGCCAGCGCGGTGAGCGCGGCGCGAGCGACATCCCCGGTGCGCCACCCGAATCGCGGCTCCCCGGTCGGCTCGGGATTCGGTTCCAGCATGGGCGTGGTCATAAGGGCCGAACTCTCGGTGTCGGGTTGATCAGGAGCAAGGGGGGGCAGTCTACGGCGGCACGGACTCGGACTCGATCCCGGACGCGATCTTGTGCTTGATCTTGCGAAATGTCGGCGACGAGACGGGCGGTGTGGTGTAGCTTATGCCTACTCATGCAAGCACCCGCATTCCACTATCTCGATACGGCCGAGGCCGTGGACCGATTCCTCGAGCATCTCTCGGGGACACGCGCCATAGCACTCGATACCGAGGGGGCGAGCTTTCATCGCTTCGTCGATCGCATTTACCTGCTGCAGCTGTCGACTGACACGCACGACGCGGTCATCGATCCGCTGCCCATCGGCACGCCCGACAAACTTGGCGCGCTGCTCGAGGATCGCGATATCGAAGTGATTCTGCACGACGCGGACTATGATCTGCGTTTGCTGCACAAGGATTACGGATGGCGGGTGACACATCTGTTCGATACGCGAGTGGCGGCACAGCTGCTTGGTATCCGCGCGTTCGGACTGGCGGCCCTGCTTGAACAGTTCTTCGGACTCAAGCTCGACAAAAAGCATCAGCGTGCCGACTGGAGCATGCGGCCGCTGACGGCCGATATGCTCGACTACGCTGCGCAGGATACGCGCCACCTGCTCGGCCTTCGTGATCGTCTGCGCGATGCGTTGACCAAGAAGGGACGGCTGCATTGGGCGCAGGAAGAATTTCAGCGCGCCGAAGGCACCAAGTGGGACGTCGAAGAACCGGATACCAGTTTTCTGCGTCTCAAGGGCGCGCGGGATCTCACTCGACGCGAGCTCGCGCGACTGCGTGAATTGGTACGCTGGCGTGATGGAATTGCCGCCGAACTCGATCGTGCGACCTTCCGCGTCGCCGGCAACGAAGTGCTCTTCGATCTCGTGCGCACCGCGCCAACCACCCGCGACGGCCTGTTCAGCGTGAAGGGATTTCCGCGCGGCATGTCTGAGGTGCGTGCAACCGAAGCGCTGCAGGCGATCGTGCGCGGCAATGCGGTGCCTGAAGCGGATCTGCCGCGCTTCGCAAAATCGGCCCGCTGGGATCGCGATCCCGAATTCGATGATCGCGTCGCCCGTCTCAAAACGGTCCGCGATGAGATGGCGACCGAGCTCGATCTCGATCCGGGTGTCCTGTGCTCACGCGATCGTATGGAGGCGGCGGCGCGTCGGAACCCGCGCCACCCCGACGATCTACTCGAAGTCCCTGAGCTTCGGCGCTGGCAGGTTGAGGTGCTGGGTGAAGGCTTTGTGAAGGCGCTCGCATCGTTCGCATCGTCAGGCGCGGCCAAGGCAGCGGCTCCCCGGACTTCGGCTCCGGCGGTGATTGCGTCGGCGAATGTAGCTGACCAGTCGCCTTACAAAGGCGATAACTGAGCTGGCGGCACGGCTCGCGTCGATTTGACGCGCGCGGCCGCCAGCGATGGTGGACGACCCCTCGGATGACATTTCTGTAGTCTGCCTGCAACGATTTCGCAGCTGTGCTGTGGCTGCAACACACCACGAGTCGGGGATTCTGGCCAGTCAACAATCGGCTGGATTCTTCACCCGTATCTCCAACTGTGTTGTTCTGCAATGACTTAGCACGTGCTGCAACGCTTCTGTGGGTGGAAACGCCGAGCTGGTCCCTTCGGCACGAGGAGTGCGCTTGAGGCAAGTGTCCGCCGCTCGATGAAGATTGACGGACGTTGCCCACCGCTTTGGAGTCCAGCCCCATGCGTCTCCCGCTGATTTCCCGCCGCTTCCGCCTGACCTCAGACTCCGACCGGATCGTCGCCCAGTACCTGGGCGTCGCCTTTGCGGCGGCCGCGATCGACTGGCTGACCAAGTTCATCGTCGTGAGCGTGTTCGGTGAAGGCGGCGGCGTGCCGCTGTGGGACCGCATCTCGGTGCTGGTGACGTACAACATGGGAAGTGCAGGCGGCGTCATGGTTGGCCCCTTCACATGGCATCTGAACGTCCTGGTGACGGCGATTGCATTGGCGCTGATCACGACGATCGTTCGTCAGCTCGCGATGGTCGATCCGCATGCCGCCAAGGCACTCGGCCTCGTCGCCGGCGGCGCGTTGGCGAACATGGGCAGCATGCTCCTTGGGCCCGAAGGTGTCGCCGACTTTTTTGCCATTCGCATTTCCGCTGATACGACGATCGTGATGAACTTCGCCGACGCAGCGCTCTGGACCGGTGCGCTGCTGCTGATCCCGGTTGTCCTGCGGCTGGTGCAGGCAATTCGCGCTGAGCGTATCGTGGTTCCGGTTCATGCGCCGCGTGGTGCGTGAGTCGCCAAGCGGGACAGTTCTCAAAAAACCGGTACTAGCTTCCGAGGGTTCTGCGCGGCTCGCGGTGCGTGCGGACGATCACAACGGAATCAAGGATCCCGGCGATGACCGAACGCTCCCCCGTCCCAGTTGAAGCAAAGAAAAGCGGGCTGAAAAAATGTCCGACCGGCATCAAAGGCTTCGACGAAATAACTGAAGGTGGTATTCCAAGAAACCGGATCACACTCCTCAGCGGAAGCACCGGGACCGGGAAGACCTTGCTGGGTATCGATTTTCTGATCAACGGAGCGACGCAGTTCGACGAGCGCGGCGTCTTTATGTCGTTCGAAGAAAACGAAGATGAACTGTACGAAGATGTGGCGTCGCTCGACCTTGATTTACGAAGTCTCGTCGCCGATAAGAAGGTTCTGCTCGACTATGTGCTGCTTGAGCGGCGCGATGTGCAGTCCGCCGGTGAGTTCAATCTGGAAGGGCTGTTCGTGCGCCTTGAGCTGGCAATCGACGCCATCGGCGCGAAACGCGTCGTACTGGATTCCATTGATTCACTGTTTGCCGGCGTCACCGATGCCGGAATACTCCGCTTGGAAATCAAGCGATTATTCCGATGGCTCAAGGACAAGAAAGTAACCGCCCTCATTACCGGCGAGACCACGCAGGGTACGTACACCCGGCATGGATTGGAAGCGTATGTCTCCGACTGCATCATCTTCGTGGACAATCGGGTGCGCGAACAGATCTCCACCCGGCGCATGCGTGTCATCAAGTACCGCGGTTCGAATCACGGGACCAATGAGTATCCGTTCGTCATCCACAAAAACGGGCTGTCGGTCATTCCCATTACCTCGGCGGGCCTCGATCAACCCGGCACATCCGAGCGACTTCCGACCGGCATCCCGTCGCTGAATGAATTGTTTCAGGGCGGCGGATATACCAGAGGCAGTACGGTGCTCGTCTCCGGCACGGCGGGCACAGGAAAGACAAGCCTGGCTGCGGCATTTGCAGTGGAAAGCTGCAAGCGTGGGGAACGGTGCCTGTTTTTGTCGTACGAAGAGTCCCCGGGGCAACTCGTTCAGAACATGAGCTCCATCGGATTCGATTTGGCGCCGCTGGTCAAGAGTGGGCTGCTGTTGATCATGTCAACCAGGCCCTCGTTCTTCGGCCTCGAAATGCATTTGCTTGATCTGTATAAAATGCTCGCCGAATTCCAGCCGCGGGCGGTGATCATCGACCCGCTGACCAGTCTGATTGGGCAAGGGAACCAGCTGGAAATTCAATCCATGCTGACGCGCATGATTGATGCGCTGAAATCCCAAGGGATCACGGGATTCTTTACCAGCTTGGTTTCATCGACCAAACAGAATGATACCAGTGGAGAAATCGGTGTCTCATCGTTGATCGACACGTGGATCGTGGCACGCGAGCTGGAGGAAAGTGAGGGACGAAGGCGCATTCGCGGAGTGTACATCGTCAAATCCCGCGGTATGGGGCATTCCAGCGATGTGCACAAGCTCGTGATGAGTGATAGCGGATTGATGCTGGTTCCGATGGATGCCGACGCGACTGCGGGCGCGAAGCAGAAGATGAAGCTCGGGAAGGCGATCTCGAATCCGAATGCGTGATCCGATGCTGGACAACCCTGCTGAACGCACGGCGCGTGCATGAATACGACACGCCCGAATTACATCGTGGGGGTCGGCGGCTCTGCCGGTGCGCTGAACGCGTACAAGGCGCTGTTGCAATCCTTGACGGTCGATACCGGCATGGCATTTGTGATTATTTCTCACATGAGCCCAGAAGCGCACAGTCAGCTTGCGCTACTGCTGTCGCGGTGCTCGACCATGCCAACCATGGTGGCCGTTTCGGGGATGCCGATACGGGCCAATCATGTCTATGTGATACCGACAAACGCCGATCTCGAAGTCGAGCAGTTCATGTTCAAGGTGATCTCGCCGCGCAGCAAACGAAATGCGCAGATCGACTTGTTTTTTGCCTCCCTGGCGGCGGCGATGGGCCAGTACGCCATCGGCATCGTCCTCTCCGGTTATGATGGCGACGGCACCCTTGGAGTGCAGTACATCAAGGAGAAGGGGGGCACCACGTTTGCGCAGGACGCTTCAGCGGAGGTGGATAACATGCCAACCAGTGCGCAAGCATCGACCTATGTCGACTTCGTTCTGCCGCCCCCCAAGATTGCTGAGGCGCTGATGCAGATTGCTTTGCGCCGCGTTCGCACCGCGTGACGCGTGGCCTGCGCTAGAACCCCATGTACGCGCGAACCCGTGGTTCGATGCGTTCGGGAGTCCAAGGCGGCGACCAAATGAGGTTCATCACCACGTCGCTGACGCCGGGAATGGTGCGCAACTGCTGCTCGGCTTCACCCATGATTTCCGGGCCTGAGGGGCAGCCGGGCGAGGTCAAGCTCATGTCGACACGAACGACGGATCCGTCGACAGTGATGTCGTAGATCAGCCCCAGGTCGACGATGTTGAGATTGAGTTCGGGGTCTTTTACGCGACGCAGCACAAGCTTGGCCTGATCTGCGGAGATCGCACCGCCAGCCGTAATGGGAGCGTCACTGTCAGCGACGGCACCATCGGCCTGCTCGTCGGCGACCGGTTCACTCTCCGTCAGCTCACTCTCCGGCATCTCGCCGGTGTGCGTCGGCGCAGGAGCTGACGTATTCAGCTGGGGCAGGCTCGCTGTGGAAATCACATCTTCGGTCATGGGTTCCTCCATGGCCGAAAGATAGCGAGTGGCCGAACGATCAGCGCCGCTTCTTGGCCGACGATGACTTCGACGCGGGTGGTTTCTTCGTCGAGGACTTGGACGAACTCCTGGTCGACGATCTTGCCGCGGCCCCGGACTTCGACTTGGAGCTTCTCGACTTGGCGCTGGTCGATTTCCCGCTTGACGACTTGGTCGACTTCGATGCAGAGGCTTTGGAGCTCGAGCCTTTGGACGACCTGGCGCTGCCGGCCTTGGTCGACTTGCTGCGCTTGGCGGCCGCTGAGCGACGACGGGAAGCGGCGCTGCGGGCACGACTCGACCGGAGCGGACGGTTCCAGTCTTCGGCCTTGTCGGCCCGGAAGCTGGCCGGCATCGCGAGCACGCCCGTCGGGTCGTCCATGACGGCCAGCACGGCAGCGTCGGCCAAGTCGTTGCGAACGTCAGCGATAACCTTGGATGGACGACGGGCGCGTGCGGCGTGCACCCGGTTCGTCAGCAGAATGACGAACATGTGGCGATCGGGGTCGATCCAAAGCGACGTGCCGGTGAAGCCGGTGTGCCCGAAGGCGCGCTCGGACAGATACTGACCACAGCCCGCGCCCCCGGCGCAGGTGTCCCACCCCAGCGCACGATGGCCTGCGGCGCGCTTGGTGAAGAGGGTGACGGTACTGTCCGCGACCACGCGTACGCCCTTGTAAGTGCCGCCATCCAGCAGCATCTGCGCAAAGACGGACAGGTCGGACGCGGTGCTGAAGAGTCCTGCATGCCCGGCAACGCCGCCCAGAGCCCACGCATTTTCGTCGTGCACTTCACCGCGGAGCGGATAGCCACGCGGCGGCGCGATTTCGGTGGGGGCGGTGCGCTCCTTGTCGGCGGCGTCCAGACGATAGTGCGTGTCCGACATGCCCAGTTTTTCGAACACTTCGCGACGGAGAAAGACGTCGAGCGTGGTGCCGGCGGCCGCTTCGGCGACAAAGCCCAGCAGGTCGGCGCCCAAGTCCGAGTATTCGTAGCAGACGCCGGGGGTGCACTGAATCGGTGAGTTGATCACCGCTTCGCGCGCTTCGGCCGGAGTGCTGGCGATGCGCCACAGCTCTCGGCCGGCCGGCAGTCCCGCGCGGTGCGTCAGCAGATGGCGCACGGTCACCTGATCCTTCAGGCCGCCGCTGAACGACGGAAGGTACTGCGAGACCGGGGCGTCGAGATCGATCTTGCCCTGATCGAAGAGCACCATGATCGCGGTCGTGGTGCCAATGACCTTGGTCAGTGAGGCCAGATCGTAGATGCTGTTGGTGGCGGAGACACCCTGCTTTCCGGTCCAATCGAGCGCGCCAAAGCCACGCGACCAGACGTTGAAGCCTTTGCGTCCGACCACGACGGCCGCGCCCGGATACCCACCGGCATCGAGACCACGCTGCACCACGCGGTCGATCGTATGGAGCCGGTCGGCGGACATACCCACCGTCGACGGTGCCCCGGATGGGAGACCGTTGCCGGGAAAGGTGGCGAGCGCGAGGGCGAAAGCGGCGACGAGTAACAGAGTCGGTCGACCTGCGTAGGGAAGGCGAAGTGTGCCGGTACCGGGCTACTGAGCATTTAAGACCGGCGCGTAAGCCCGTCAAGTTTGCCCCGCATCACAGATCCCGTCATCGGGCTGTCGGTACCGCCTTATCCACGTACACCTGCAACTACACCACGATTCTCCTGAAGGAAGGCAACCCTTGGCGGGAGTTCGGGTGACAGATTGGACAGAACCCATGGAGACTGACGCCGCCATCGTCCGACGGGCGATCGAGGGCGACGAGCGAGCCATGCGGCTGCTGTGGAATCAGCATTCGCCGCATGTCGATGCCGTTGTTCGTCGACTCGCCGGAGATCCCGACCTCGCCGAAGACATCGCGCAGGAGGTCTGGATTCAGATTTTCCGTGCG
This sequence comes from Gemmatimonas sp., assembly GCA_046590495.1. GTDB lineage: Bacteria > Gemmatimonadota > Gemmatimonadetes > Gemmatimonadales > Gemmatimonadaceae > Gemmatimonas. Next base: position 9,807 of record JBKJTE010000080.1, read on the forward strand.
CTCCCCTCGTGGCGTGGCGACGCGAAGTTCAGCACGTGGGTGCACCGCGTCGCGATCAATCGGGCATTGAACGCGCTGCGGCGTGTAAAGCGTGTCGCGGCAGCGGAGACCGGGATCGAAGAAGATTCTGCGTTCGTCGAGCAGGATGGAGAGCGGAGCATGCTGGCCGCGACGATCAGCGATGCGGCGCGACGACTGTCACCTGGTGCGCGCACGGTGTTCTTGTTGCATGACGTGGAAGGCTATACCCACGAAGAGATCGCGACCGAGCTGGGTATCACGCCCGGCGGCTCCAAGTCGCAACTGTTCAAGGCGCGTGCGAAGCTCCGCCGGCTCCTCGCACCCCTCGTAGACGTACCTGACGCCGGCCCGAGTGAACGCAGCTATGCAGCACCTGGATACTGAACGAATCGCCGCCTTCGATCACGAGCCGCCTACGGTGGACGAGCTCGTGCATCTGAACACGTGCGCGATCTGTCGCGCCGAGCGTGATGCGTTCGATGCGCTGGCGAAGCTGGCGGCGCGGGACGGGTACGCGATGGCCTCGAGTGAAGCGCCAAGACTGAGCGAGTGGGAGTCGCTGTCCACGGTGCTGCGCGCCGAGGGGCTGTTGACGTCAGCGTCTGATCATCGGGTGCCGGAGACGCCGCTGGTGGTGCGTGCGCTCGATGGGACGGGCGAGCGGATCGAGCGCGCGGCCCGGACCAATCGTTCGGTGCTCACGCCGTCAATCGGACGTCGGGCCGCTGGTATGCCGATATGGATGCGTAGCGCGGCCGCGATCTTGCTGCTGGCCGGTGGCGTGGTTGGTGGACGGATATCAGCCGGGGCAACCGTGAACCCGTTTGCAGTCGTGGCAAACGCGGCTGCGGGCGGACTGAACGCCAACGTTACAACGCTGCGTCCGGCGTCGCTGGGTGGTGCCGACACCTTTGCTTCGTTGGAGCAGGCGACGGCCGTGTTAAACAATGCCCAGAGTGAGTACGAGCGCGCGTCGCTCTGGCTTGCCGCGAACGACACCACGGTGCGTGCCTCTGATGTGTATCGTGCCCGTCTTGCGGCACTCGACCAGATGATGGCGGCGTCGCAGGCCGCCCTGCGGGATGCGCCTCAGGACCCCGTGTTGAATCACTACTACCTCGCAGCGTCAACGGCGCGGGAAGCCACGCTCCAGCAGTTAGGTGGTGCGCTTCCTGTCGACAAGACGATCGAAGGATACTGACGGAGCCATGACGCACCCGATGATGCAGGTGACTACCCGCCGAGCGAACCACGCAACGCGAATTCGAGACGCCCTCGTATTGGGCGTGGTGCTGGCAGTGCTGCACGCTGTGCGGCCAACGCTGCTTCACGCGCAAGCGACAGGGCGCAGTGCGCAGGCGCGCATGCGTACGGCAAATATTCCGTCGGGGGGCCGGTGTTCGGAGATGACATCGTCGCCAACGATGCTCCTTCAGGCGCCGGAAGGACGCGCGCTGTTGCGCCTCAAGAGCGAACTGAATGACGCCGCCGGCGTGATCGCGCAGCGTGCCGATTCCAACCGGAGTGTCGACATCCAGCGGATCACGCGCGTACAGCGCGGCGTCGATTCGCTGATGCGGATTGTCGTGCGCTACAAGAAAGCTGACGGCACCGACGGTGAAACGATCACACTCCGTCGCACGGACTCGATGCCGCGCATTGTGGACGGGCATTTGCTGCAGCCCAGAGAGTTGTTCTTCACGATGGAGCAATCGATCCGCGCCGCGGCGCCGTCGATAGACAGCGCCTTCCATATGGTCGCGCCACAAATCGAAGCAGCAATCCGATCGCTGCAGCCACAGGTCGCCGCGTTCTCCGACGCGGCTCGCATGCGGCTTCCGATGCGCATGTCATCGCCGTCCGGATGGCTCGGCATGCATCTCTCCGAGTCGAAGATCACGATCATGTCGGACGAAGGCGCACTGACGAATTACTGCGACTACCCCGTCATCGAAGCGGTTGATGCCGGTTCGCCGGCGGAGAAGGCGGGGCTCAATGCGGGTGACACGGTCGTTGCATACAACGGGCGCGATGTGCTCAAATCTGCCGTGAACTACGCGGAGTTGCTCGTGCCCGGTCAGGTGCTGCGGATGCGCGTGAAGCACGCAACGAAATCGCGCGATGTAGCGGTCACCGTTGCACCGCGCCCGCAAGGGGAACGCACCGCCGAACGCAACATGGTCTTCGTGCGGACACCGTGCGCGCCGGGGATGGTGTGCGACCGGTCGCCCGGACAGTTCACGTTCACGACGCCAGCCCCACCACCCATGGCTCCGCCGCCAGGCGCCATGGACATGATGGCTGCGAGCAGCATGGCCGTGCTGGCGGGCGCTCAGTTGTCGATGATCGACGAGGAGTTTGCGCAGGGCATTGGTGTCGACGGCCCTGGTGCGCTGGTGTTGCGTGCTCCAACTGGAACCCCCGCAGCAGAAGCAGGACTGCGCGCGGGCGACGTGATTCGCTGGGTGAATGGACAACCGGTACGCGAAATGGCAGCACTGCGTCGTGCCTTTAGTGCGAACGGCTCGCGCGACGTCAAGTTGACGGTGAGTTCACGCGGAACGCCGTCGCGCGTGGTGGTCGTGAAGTGGTGACGGTCGGCGACTGCTACTTGAGCGAGCCTGCCGGTACCGAATAGAGCAGACGCATCGTTGCGCGATCCGTTTCGGTGATATCGCGAACACGAATGCGTGCCGACATGATGTTGTCGAGGTCGTGCGAATGATCGAGGCCGAGCAGGTGTCCAACTTCGTGGAGTGCAATGGCGCGCATTTGCGGTGCGGAGACGACGCCGCCGGTGGGGTGCGCGAGACCGAGGGTGATGTCGCTCGACACGAGCCACCATGCGGCGTCGCGGCTCCAGACGGTCTTGCCGCTGATGCCATTGCCAAATCGCTCGATGAAGCCGACGTGGACGTCGGCCGAGCTTGAGTCGATGACAAAGGTGAAGTGCACCGGCACGCCGGCTTGCACCCACGTGTCGAACGCGTCGCGCACGGCGGGCATGAAGTCGGCGTTCCACCCTTGCAACGATTGCGAATCTGAAATCCACACCCGCAATGGCCGCGAGAGTCGATCGGGCCAGCGTGTAAGCGCCGAGTCGCGGGCATTGAGCAGGTCGTCGATGTAGGTGCCAGCCGCGCCTTCGCTCAGACGCGCGCGGAGTTCGCGTGGCTCGAGTGAGCGCTCGGTGCTGGCATACGGCGACGCAACAACCGTCTCAACTTCGGCGCTGCCAGGCCCAATCGATTGCTGTTGGGCGCGGTCGCCTTGATCGTGCGTGCGAGTACCGATGCGACCAACGCGTCCGGTTTCGATTGCACCCGCGGCCTCGCTGTGGACGGGCGCATGCTGCGACGCCACCGTCTGTCCGCCAATGAAGCACGCCAAGCCCACAACGCACACTGCGAGGACTGATTCGGCGGTCTTCATCTGTCGGCGTCAGGGGTCGGGTGGAGCCTCCGAACGAATGGCTGCCACGTTCTTCATCGTCGGCAGAGTCTTCGCCGCACGGTGAAAGACGAGTGTCAGCGGGCGCTGGTCACACACCCTCAAACAAGCCGCGAATTTCGTGAACCACCGCATAACACAAAAACAATGGCCACGAATCTCACGAATTACACGAATTACACAAAAACAGCGGGCCACGAAATTCGCGAATTACACGAATAACGCGAGCGTTGAGCTGATCGCTTCAAAAGAAAAAAGAGCGCCGAGCAGTATTCGTGAAATTCGTGGCAAAAAGCCGTTTGGAGATCAAGTCTTCACGTGATGACTGTCGGCTTGTCCCGACCCGTGCGCGCCTTCAACTCGGCCAGCCGAAGTGCCACGTCAATCAGTGGCTGAAGCGCTGTCTGTACCTCGAGATCGAGATGGTCAGGCCCCGCTTCAAGTGATTCGATATAAATGCGGAGTGTTGCGCCCGACGTACCGGTACCCGACAAGCGATAGATGATGCGCGACCCGTCGGTGAACCGGATGCGCAGCCCTTGCTTTGCGCTCGTTGAGCCGTCGATGGGATCGTGGTACGAAAAGTCGTCTGCACCTTCGACTGTGCGGTCGGCGAGTGTCGCGCCGACAAGCGTTGGCAACAGTGAACGCACGTGTTCGTAGAGCCCGTTGGCCGGTTCGGACGGAATCTCTTCGTAGTCGTAACGCGTGTAATAGTTGCGGCCGTACGTCTTCCAATGTTCGCGCACGATCTGCTCGACCGACTGCTTGCGTGCGGCAACAATGTTGAGCCAGAAGAGGACGGCCCACAGTCCGTCTTTTTCGCGCACGTGATCGGAACCGGTGCCAAAACTTTCTTCACCGCAGAGTGTGATCCGCCCTGCGTCGAGCAGATTGCCAAAGAACTTCCAACCGGTCGGCGTCTCAAAGCATTCGAGTCCCATCGCACGCGCAACACGGTCGACCGCTTGACTGGTCGGCATCGAACGCGCGACACCGGCGAGACCTTTCGCGTAGCCCGGAACGAGAGGCGCATTCGCGGCGAGTACGGCAAGACTGTCAGAGGGTGTGACGAAGAACCGCTTGCCGAGCACCATGTTGCGGTCGCCATCGCCATCGGAGGCGGCGCCGAAATCGGGGGCGTTGGCGCCAAACAGTTCTTCGACGAGATCGTGCGCGTACGTGAGATTTGGATCGGGATGGCCACCACCGAAGTCGGTGAGCGGAACACTGTTGATGACCGTTCCGGCCGCCGCGCCCAGACGGGTCTCGAGAATTTCGCGTGCGTATGGCCCAGTGATCGCGTGCATCGCGTCGAAGCGTAGCCGGAAGTCGCCCGCGAACAGTGCGCGAATCGCGCCGAAATCAAACAGCGACTCCATCAGCGTTGCATACTCGGCGACTGGGTCGACGATTTCGACCCGCAGCGTGTCGTGCTGCTGCACGCCAATTTCGTCGAGCGAGATTTGCGGAAGCTCGGCGATGCGATAGCTGCTGAGCGACGATGCGCGTTCGGCGACCGCGTTGGTGAACGACTCGGGGGCGGGTCCGCCATTGCCCGTGTTGTACTTGATGCCGAAATCGCCGTCGGGGCCCCCGGGGTTGTGGCTGGCCGAAAGAATGATTCCGCCCGCGCCGCGTTGCCGGATCAAGTGTGATGCTGCGGGCGTGGAGAGCCATCCGTTCTGGCCAACGACGGCGTGCGTGATGCCGTTCGCAGCGGCCATGCATAGAATCGTCTGGATCGCTTCGCGATTGAGAAAGCGACCGTCGCCGCCGATCACGAGCGTCGCGTCGGGAGAGAGTGCGGCGATATCGAGCAGTGCCTGCACGAAGTTTTCGAGATAGTGCGGCTTCTGGAACACCACCGCGCGTTTGCGAAGGCCGGAAGTACCGGGGCGCTGGTCGTCGAATGGCGTGGTCGGGACAGTGCGGACGGTCGTCATCAGAGCGGTCGCGAATGGGTGGGGGAAGCGTCTGTCGGGAAAACTACGCCGCCGGTCAGTTGGGTGACCACGGTTGCAGGGCGTCGGCAATGCGTCGGGTCACGATCAGCTCGCGCAGTTCATCGCCCAGCTGGGCGCTGCGATCGAGCACCGTCTGCCACCGACGAATGCGTTCGTCGTGGGGGAGGTTCTGAAAATCGCGACGATCGGGGATACGCCCACCTGGAAGTGACGCGACGAATTCATCAGATGGAGCGATGAGCAGTGTGCGCATGAAATTTCTCGCGCGTGCTCGACGCCAGCGTAGCGCCTTGTCGAACCACCCCGGAATCACGTGCGGATAAAAGTGCGGGTAGAGCACGATACCATCGCCGGCGCCGAAGTCGATGTCGAGATGGTAGTCGATTACGCCTCCATCCCAGTGCACGCTTCCCGGCGTTTCGGGAATGACCACGCCCTCGAGCAACAACGGAATCGAGCCGGACGCGAGCAGCGCAGCGCGCAGATTCTGCTGCGTCAGCGGGTGATGTGCCGTCGGAAAATCAGCCAACGTGCCGAATGGTGTGTCGCCGCCCGCCGTGTGAAAGATCGAACGCCGGAGTTGCAACGCGAGCGCTTTGCGACTGACGACGTTTGCCGCCGCAGCGATCGCCAACGTGAGTGACAGCATCAGCTTCCGTTCGCTTGCGGCGAGTCCACGCCCTTCTGCGGTGATGACGTGCAATCGCACGAACGGGTGCGACAGAATTTCATCGACCCCATTGGGACCAAGCAGCTCGTCGAGCACGCGCGCACTGACCTCGCTGATTTCGCGCACCGAGGGCTTGGCCGTGTACTCCTGCTGATAAATGTACGCGTGATGGCCACGCGCGAGTGCGGCGACAGGATCACGTTGCGCGAGACAGGCGAGCCGCCAACTCCCGATCGATGAACCGATGGAGTGTAGTAGTCGAGTACGGGGTTGCTGCAGGAAATCGCCGAAGAGGAAGCGGTCGATCCCGCCGAGCACGAGCCATTTCGCGCCACCCGATGCACCGGGGATGACATCGATGTCTTCGGCCCGCAGCCCGCGCTCGCGAATGTGCGCGAGCGCCTGCGGACCCGCGCGAAGTGTGAGAGCGGAAGTCATTGGTAGCGAAATAAAACACATGGCGGGGCATTCCCGCACAGCCGTGTAAGGGGATCGCGAATTACTTCGATATCCGGCCTTTGGTATGCTGCGACTCGGACTGTCGGCTCCGAAAGCTTGGATGGCCCCGAATCACATCACATCGCATCACCTTCCGTCATGACTGGTATCGGATGACTGCAACGACACAACTCCCGCGCATCATTCAAGGCGGTATGGGAATCGCTGTTTCCAATTGGAGACTCGCGCGCGCCGTCGCAGCAACCGGTGAACTGGGCGTCGTGTCTGGAACTGCACTCGACACGGTGCTGGTGCGCCGGCTGCAGGATGGCGACCCGGGCGGGCACATGCGACGTGCAATGGAGCGCTTTCCGGTGCCTGACGTTTCGGCGCACGTGCTCAAGCGATTCTTTTTGGCGGCAGGTCGCGGGCCTGGCGAGCCGTATCGTCTGTTGCCACTCTATCGGCAGCACGTTTCACTGATGCGGCAGCAGATCACGATGCTCGCCGCGTTTGTTGAAGTGACGTTGGCGAAAGAAGGGCACGACGGAATGGTTGGCATAAACCTGCTGGCCAAGATTCAGATGCCGACGCTTCCGACGCTGTATGGTGCGATGTTGGCCGGTGTCGATGTGGTACTCATGGGGGCCGGCATTCCGCGCGAGATTCCGGGCGCACTCGACCTGATGGCACGGCATGAAGTCGCGTCGATTCGACTGGATGTTGCCGGTATGCCAGCGGGTGAAAGCGCGATGCTGACCTTCGACCCGCGCGCGGCCAATCCGAGCGCAGCCGCACCGCTCAATCGTCCGCTCTTCTTTCCGATTGTCTCGGCGGCGTCGCTCGCACAGACACTCGCGCGCAAGTCGAATGGGCGCGTTGACGGATTCATCGTCGAAGGGCCAACGGCGGGCGGCCACAACGCACCACCGCGCGGCGCACTGCGCGTCGACGATGCCGGTGAGCCGATTTATGGGCAGCGCGATGTCGTGGATCTGAACGCCATGCGCGAGATCGGGTTGCCATTCTGGATTGCGGGCGGTGCCGGGTCACCGCACGCATTGACCCGCGCACTGGGCGAAGGCGCGAACGGCATTCAGGTGGGCACCTTGTTCGCGTACTGTGAAGAATCCGGGTTTACGGACGCGATCAAGGAGCGCGTGATCGACGGTGCGTTGAACGACACACTGCAGGTTCGCACCGATGTGCGCGCATCTCCGACCGGCTATCCGTTCAAAGTGGTCGAAACGGAGTTCGATACAGCAGCGCCTGCAGCAAATTCACCGACATCTTCCCGCGATCGGCTGTGCGATCTGGGCTATCTGCGTGAGGCCGTGCGCAACGAGAACGGCACCCTCGACTACCGCTGTGCCTCGGAACCGATCGCATCCTTCGTTGCCAAGGGTGGAACGATCGCCGAAACCGCTGACCGCAAGTGTCTGTGTAATGCGCTCTGCGCCAGCATCGGATTGGCACAGCATCGCAGCGACGGATTTGAGGAGCCGGCGATCGTCACCAGTGGCGACGACGTAAAACTGCTCGCGCATTTTCTCGAAGGGCGCACGCACTACGCTGCGTCAGATATCATTGCGTATCTGACTGGTGATTTGACGCCGAGTCCGACGCAGCGTTGAAACGCGGTTGCAGTCGCGACGGCTAGTGTTTGGTGGAATCGGCCTTCTTCTTCGTGCTCGGCTTCTTCATGCCATCGCTCTTCATGGCGTCGCCTTTGGCCATTGCGTCCTTCTTCATCGCGTCGGGCTTGGCCATCGCGTCGGGCTTGGCCATCGCGTCGCCCTTCATGGCCGATCCCTTCATCGCGTCACCCTTCATCGCGCCACCCTTCATCATCGCCGTGTCCTTCATGGCGGACCCCTTCTTGGGAGCCATCTGATCCTGCGCGAACGCTGCGGACGGATGCACGACGGCGGAAAGAACGGCGACGGCGAACGCCGCCTTGAACCACGATGCTGCTTTCATTGGAGCCTCAGAGTCTTCGGGTAGGGAAGTGGCGCGCCCACACTGCTCGGCCACGGAGGTGCGCGACTGTGCAAAGGCGCGCACCGGATGTATCCGTCGTCTGATGAAATCGTTCGCCGCGCTGGCGTGGCGCGAGGCACTCCCCGTGGTCCGCGTCCGTGCACGCCGATAGCGTTCGATATGGCACGCAGCGAAGGCTTCGGCGGTGGAGGACGGAACGGTGGCGGCCGTGGTGGCGATGGCCGTCCCGGCGATGGCCGCTCCAGCGCCGCCGATGGCGCGTCGAGCAGAAATGCGCCCCCAACGCGCACGCTGCGCGAGCGACTCGGCGCGATCCGCAACGTCCCACCATTTCTGGTGCTGATCTGGCAGACCAGTCGCGCGCTGACCGTCGGGACGCTGTTGCTGCGCGTTGTGCGCGCGGTGCTTCCGGTGCTGACGCTCTATGTCGGCAAGCTGATCATCGATGAAGTGATGGCGCATGCGCCGAGTGCGGGAACGCCGGCAAATGTGCGTGAGTGGATCGCGAACGCGGCGTCGCATCGCATGCTGTGGCTACTCGGCGCGGAGTTCGCGCTTGCCGTGTTGTCCGATGTGCTTGGGCGATTGGTCTCGCTCTTTGACTCGTTGTTGTCCGAGCAATTCTCGAATACCACGAGTATTCGACTGATGGAGCATGCGGCGACGCTCGATCTCGAAGACTTTGAGAACAGCGAACAACAGGACAAGCTCGAGCGCGCCCGACGACAGGCGTCGGGGCGCATGTCGTTGATGAGTCAACTGTTTGGTCAGGTGCAGGACCTGATCACGATCATCAGCTTTGCTGCGGGCATGGTGGTGTTTGCGCCTTGGCTGATCGTGTTGCTGTTGGTTGCGCTGATTCCGGCGTTTCTCGGCGAAGCGTACTTCAACGAAAAAAGCTACGCACTCGCGTACTCACGCACGGCGGACCGGCGCGAGCTTGACTACGTGCGCATGACCGGCGCGAGTGTCGAGACGGCAAAGGAAGTCAAGATCTTCGGGTTGAACGCTTTTCTGATCGATCGGTATCGACGATTGGCGAATGATTTCTATCGCGCCAACCGATTGCTTGCGATCAAGCGTGCGGGCTGGGGCGGCGCACTCACCGCACTCGGCACGGTCGGCTACTACGTCGCCTATGCGTACATCGTGTGGCGCACCGTTGCCGGACAGTTCACAATCGGCGATCTGACGTTTCTCGCCGGTGCATTTCGTCGGCTGCGCGGACTGCTCGAAGGACTGCTCATCGGGTTCACACAGACAGCCAGTCAGGCACTGTATCTCGACGACCTGTTTTCTTTTTTCACGATCACGCCGGGTATCGCGTCACCCGAAAATCCGCGCGCATTCCCGTCGCCGATAGTGCGGGGAATCGTGTTCGAAGATGTCGGCTTCCGATATCCGGACGCCGAGCGTTGGGCGGTGCGACATCTGTCATTCACGCTTCGTGCGGGAGAAGTGCTGGCACTTGTCGGCGAAAACGGTGCAGGGAAGACGACGCTCGTGAAGCTACTCGCGCGGTTGTACGACCCAGTTGAAGGACGGATTCTTCTCGACGGGCACGATCTGCGCGAGTACGACCTCGAGGAATTGCGCGCAAACATCGGCGTGATCTTTCAGGACTTCGTGCGCTACAACATGACTGCAGGAGAAAACATCGCGGTCGGTCGCATTGAGGCGCGTGATGATCAGGCGCGTATCGTTTCGTCCGCGGAACGGAGTCTTGCGAGCACCGTGATCGCAAAGTTGCCGCGCGGTTACGATCAGCAAGTCGGCAAGCGCTTTCGCTCGGGCGTCGATCTCTCAGGCGGCGAATGGCAGAAGGTCGCGATTGCCCGCGCGTACATGCGCGATGCGCAATTACTCATTCTCGACGAACCGACGGCGGCACTCGACGCGCGCGCGGAGTTCGAAGTATTTCAGCGATTCAAGGAGTTGAGCGAAGGGAAGACGGGCGTCCTCATTTCGCACCGCTTCTCGAGCGTGCGGATGGCCGATCGCATTCTCGTGCTCGAGAACGGCGCCGTCGAAAGCCAGGGGACTCACGGGGAGCTGGTCGCGCAGGGTGGTCGATATGCAGAGCTGTTCGAGTTGCAGGCCGCGGGGTACCGGTGAGCGCTTGGGATCGTAGATCGTGGGCGCTCCCCGCCGGCCGGTATAGGTAGTCAACTTGTTCTGGCCCACCGCTTGCGATATCGGTGAGCTCATCGCGGTCGCAGTGAGACGGGTCTCGGGACACGTCAGGCACCTTCACATCACTTCCCATCACATCGCCCGCAGGCTTCTCCAACAATGGTCGTGATTCAGATGCGCTCGTCGGCACCTCCGCAACCAGCCCCTCCGCCTACGTCGGAACCGCTGCAAGTCCTGCCTCCGCCGATCGGGCGATTGCATCGGATCGAGATCACGGCGCTAACCATGTTCACGTTGGTGTGTGTGCTGGCCGCATGCTGGCTATTCCTCCGACTGGCGCCGGTTGTGCTGGTGATCGTGACGTCGTTGATGATGGTGGGATCGCTTAGCCCGACGGTAGAATGGCTGGAGGCCCGCGGCGCACGACGGGGGCTAGGTATCGCCCTCGTCTTTACGGTCCTGTTGGCGGTTGTGGTGCTGCTGATCACGCTTACGATCCCCGAGGTGCTGGCTCAGGCGAATGCGCTCGTCGAGCAGGAGCCCGTGCTGCGCGAGCGGCTCGCAACGCTGCTTGGACGCTGGCGGGCCACGGCTTCGCTGGCCGTATCGCTCCGTCAGATCAACTACAGCGCGATGTTCGGCGACTCGGCGCATCTCGCGTTGGCTACCTCGATACGCGTGTTCGAGCTTGTGGCCTATGGCGTGGGCGCGGTGTTTCTCGCGCTATACGTCATGCTCGATCGCGATCGGCTTCGCGGCGCACTCTTCGCGCTGGTGCCGCGTCAGCACCACATCCCGCTGTCGCGGGTCATCCTGAATCTCGAGCGAATTGTAGGCGGATACATTCGAGGCCAGGTGATCACCTGCGTACTGATGTCCGTGTTCATGTTTGTGCTGCTGTCGATCTTTCACGTAAAAAGCGCGCTGGCCATAGCCGTTCTGTCGGGCCTGGCGGACGTGCTCCCGTACATCGGTGGCGTGCTGATTCTGGTTCCCGCACTGCTCGCGACGATCGCCATGGGTCCGGTCGTGCTGACGACGGTTGGCGTGTCGATCCTCGTCTATCAGGAGTTGGAAAATCGACTCCTCATTCCGCTGGTGTACGGCCGGTCGCTGCGCCTGCCATCGTCAGTGGTTCTCGTTGCACTGTTGGCTGGCGGCACGCTGATGGGGATTGTTGGCGCGCTGCTGGCGCTGCCTGTCGCGGCGGCAATCCTCATGCTCGTTGAAGAACTGCGGGTGGATTTGCCCGGAACATCGGAAACTGTCGAGTTCGGACAGAAGCGCGAGCGCGACGATCAAACGGCGCAGGAATACGCGGAGCGCACTGAAGGGTTGCCGATTGTCGAGGCCGCGGCGATCGCCGTCGAAATTTCTGACGAGCGTAAGCGCTTGGAGGAAGGCGAGGCCGCGGAAGCGGCGGCCACCGCAGCGATAGACACGGTTCCAGATGCTACGTCGACTGAGCCTCCGCCGAGTGCGCCAACGGACACTCCGTAAGCAGCAGGGCGCAACGGGCCGTCAGTTGAGATCGACGTAAACAGTATTGAGTGGACCGTCTGCTTCAAGAGTGTCGTCCGCACCGCGGATGTATCGCCACCATTTTACATTTGCCGCGACTGAGCTGCTCGTGTACTGGTGAATCCCGGAGTACGGCACGGAAATCTCCTCGCCCGGTGCCAGCAGCGGACCGCCCGAACCAGTCGGCGGATACTGCATGATCATCATCGCATCGCTGTCGACGATCACATACCCAACGATCGTCGACGTGTCGTTGCGCAGCACGAGATTGGGTCGTGCTGCGCGGACTGAGAGCGTGCCGATTGCGGCGCCTTCGTTCACTCTTCTCCCGGCGGCTTGGGCGCTTCGTATTCATCCTTCGGCAGCTTGAATGCAGCAGCGATTTTTGGGTCGCCGTCGATACCGAGCACGCGTTGCGCGATGTATTCGCCAACGACCGGGCCGAACTTGAAGCCTTCAGCCTGACCGACACCGGCGATCCACGCGTTCATCGTGTCGGGCAGATGATCAACGATGAAATCGCGATTGACGCTCTGCTCGTAGTGACAACAGCGCGTCTCCAACAACGGCGCGTTGGCCAACAGGGGGAAGCGTCGCACGACAAATCGCTTCATGCTCTCCACCTGCCCCGGCGTGATCAGTCGGGTGCTCGTGTCCGGATCGTTCTGCAGCGGATCGGGCGGCGCTGGCGGCGGCGCATTTTTGGCCTTCAGCTCACGCTCGGCCTTTTGCTCCGGCGTTTCCGGTGGAAGCGGCGCGGCGATACCACCGCGCACGCGGAATCCACGACTGTCCGTCGGCAGTGCTGCCCAACCGGTCACACCCGGAAAGTTGTAGCTCGGCAGATTCGGATACGTGAAGCGCGAATCCCCCACCGGCGTCCCCCAGTACGTGACGTAGCCGAGTGGCACACGCATACGATTTTCCATCAACTTCGGAAAGAGTTTGCGCAGCCATGGACCGCAAGCGAACACGTACGCATCGCCGCGGATGACGGTGCCGTCTTCGAGCGTCACGCCATCGAGTTGCCCGTTGACGATCTTGCCGACGGTCGCTCGCGACTGAATGAACTTGACGCCGTTCTTGATGCCGACGGCAGCGACGGCTTGTGTCGATGCGCGCGCGCGTGCGACTCCGGCATCGGGTTCGAACAGTGCCACCGTTGTGTCGTCCGCGTTGATGACGGGCCAGCGTTTGCGTACTTCGGCGCCGCTCAGCACTTCGTACGCGACGTTATTGGCCTTCCAGTACTTCTGGGTATTCTGCAAAAAAGGTTCGTCCTTTTCGCGCATGATGATGTCGCCG
>JBKJTE010000120.1:0-17265 GCA_046590495.1 Gemmatimonas sp.
CCAGATCGCGATCACAGGAGCAGAAAATCCAATGAGCTCACCCGAGGTTGTGCGTTTACCGAGTTCAGCGCGGATCGCGCTCGCCAACCAACCGATGTCATAGCGGGAAGCCGGATGGCGTTCTTTTAACGCGTCGAGAATGGGCTTGTTCTCTAGATCCATGAATCGCGCCAATTTTTTGTATTTCAGGCATGAAATAAATGTGGCAGAGTCGCGCTTTTGCATCTCTTCGTGGCCGTGACCACACCAGCGCAGCGTTCCAGTATTGCCCACGCGCACTAGTCTTTTTACTCCGCCCACGGTCTCGACTCCGTAGACGTACCAGTTGCTGACCTTACGACTGTATAAGTCGGTGAGACCGGTGACGCCGTCGCGCGTATCGATGGCGTCGTACCCTGCGGCCGCGATGTAAAAAGTTCTCTCGAAATTTCGTCCAGAGAGACCTCCAATTCCGTAGCGCTTGTCCGGTGGGCCACTGGGATCTGCATCGATTCGTGCCATGATGATGCCACGATCCGCAATCGACTGAAGTTTAAAGTCCTTCGGATGCGGCATCGCCTGCACCACGAATCGCGGCCACGTGCTTTGGGGTAGGGTAGGATCCGCGGGTACACGAAGGATGGCGTCCGACCGAGCGGAGAACTTTAAGGCGGCAAGGCGCGCGACCAATTTGCTATCAGCGACGCCAACCTTGTCGAGAGCGGTTTCTGGATATGTCTGGCACGTCCGGAAAAGACCGGACCAAGACAACAAAAAACTGAGGCGGTTATCGAAACAACGTAGGGGCCCACGGCGGGCGTCGTCTCCGATTCGAGAATAGTCGGGCTCAGGGGCGCCCTGCGCACGTGCGCTGGCAGGGCCGGTGGACAGAAGCAGCTGAGACGCGATCCACAACAAAGCCTGCGCGCGACGTTTCATGGGGATTTGTTCTCCATTGAATTGTTCACTAGGGCCCGGAGATGCCGAGTCCACATGCTAACACCCGCTCGTCCGCCGGAGGACGGCGACAATCGGTCGAGCAGCTGCAACGCTCTCCGAAAACCGGCCGCCTGCGGCGTTTCACTGAGGGTGAACGTGCTCATATCTGCAGCGCCGTTGAATGCACTGACCAACTGAACGCGAGCGACGCTCGTGTCGCCCGCCTGAACCAATGCCCATGACTCCGCGAAGAGCACATCCCAAGTAATGGCCGAAATGGTCGCACCGCTTCGGCTGACTCTAAGTTGCGTCAGCAGTCGACGCGCTGAAGCTGAGTCGCCGCGGAATAACAGGTGATATACGCGGTCCAACAGTATTTGCGGAGCGAACTCCTCAACTACCTGCGGCCCAAGGCAGGGCACTGCGTCACGATATGCGGGATGGAGGAAACGTTCGCGCTGCTCCGGCTGCTCCGCCGGAGTGAACTGTCTACTGAACATTGAGTCAAGCCGAGTACGATTGTCCAACAGATTCTCGCACAAACCCACGTTCGCTCGCAACCGAAACGCGGCGATTGAGTCTCCGAGTGCTGCGGGGATCGTCGGGTCCTTCTCAGGGTCCGGCATCGAGAAGGCCTCCGCTTCACGCGTGGCGCCAATCAGAGCCGCGAGCGGCGCGAGTTTCAGGCGCACCTCCGCATCAGCTTGTCCAAGCAATTCAATGGCTGACCGCGCGGCGCGACCCACTTCTGAAAAATCGCTCCGACGGAGTGCGATACGAACTCTCGCCACCGCAATGTTCGCTCGGATTACGGGTGACGTGGCGCCCGCCTCGGCTCGATCAAGGGCTGCCGCAGGAGAAAGGCCTGCGCCACCCTCGGAGTCAATTCCAGAGAGCTCAAGGGCGAGCGAACGTTGCAACCAACCTGCCGACGACTCCGGCCATCGGTCGACCCATCGTTTTGTAATTCGCACGGCAACCGCTCGTCCCAAGCGAACGCCTGGGACCCACTTTGCAGGCGGCGCGGCCGCGCCCATGTCCTGAAATCTCTCGCGTGCGAGTGGAAAGAACGCGATGGAATCGCTGTTAAGCGTTGGCAACGCCGAATAAGGTGATCGCGATAGGTCGCTCATGCGTCCGTGACGCGCGCGACTTCCTTCTGCGTACGTCGTGCGCAGAATCGGCATGTAGACTGCGGCGAGCCAGTCAGAAGTCAGTGCAGACCGCGGCAACTCCTCATATGCCCCCAACGCCGCCCAATGACTACTCCTGAACCGATACCCCTCCGGCCCCTTGACCACCACCGAATCGAGCCGCTGACACTCCCCCAACCCATACCACGCGACAAACGAATTCGCCTCCTTCTTCGTCGCCTCCCGATACGCGACACACGCTTCCGGAAACTCCCCGCGTGACATCGCCCCCAACGCCGTCGCAAGCAACGAATCCACACCGTGCAACGTCCGGGCCCGAACCGCGTTGTCGATGTTCGCCTTCCACGCATCCGGTTTTTTCGGCTCACTCCACGCCCCGCTTTGCGCGGCCCAAAACTCCGCCTGCGCATACGGCTTCCCGCTCGACCGAGCCGCCACGCGAAAACTCGCCGCGGCGCTATCCAACTTCCCCGCGCGCAACGCAGCAAACCCGCCGACATACGCCCGCAATACCGTCATCGACCGTTCCGGCATTGCTTCGATGCCTGGTGTCTCCGCAGTGGTTAACGCACCGTCTGCGCGATGCACCAACGCGCGCCGCACCAGCGTCGCAACAATCGCAGCCGGCGTGCGACGTGCCTCGTCACCCGCGACCAACGCATCAACACGCTCCGGCGTCGCACGGCCCGCTCGACGGATCTCGAGTCGCACGCGTACCGAATCGCCAACGGTACCGATCGACGGCGCGATCGCAAACGCACTCGTGTCATTCGACGGCAGTTTGTTCACGACACGCAAACCACTCCACGAATCCAACTCCGCGCTCAGCGCGCCGCGAATTCTGGCAGCAACCGACGTCGTGTCCGAACTGCGCGAGTCCGCATCGATCAACGCCACTGTCACCACACCGTCCGCGAGCGTCCCCGCGCTCTCCTCACCCCGCTTCCACGACTCCGCCGCGAACACGCCCGCCGCAACAACCACACTGGCAGCAAGGGCCGACACAATCACACGACGCGATATCAATCCTTTCACTAACTGCGACGCGACACCCGATGGGTCTGATGTCGCCGCCGCGCCGCGTGCGTTCTCGACACTCACTGGCGAGCGACCGTCGCCGCCACTCACCGCCCCGTAGCCCCCGCTCCGTGCAATCACGCCAGCGCCATCACTCGTCGTAAACTCCCCACTCGCATTTGCCCCCGTCGCGGAAAGAAACTCGTCCATCCCTCTGAACCGATCTGCCGGTATCGGCGACAACGCACGCGCAATCGCGTCATCCACTGCCGCAGGCACACTCACGCGATGGGTCCGCACGGGCTCACACCGCCCCGTCGTGCGCAGTACACGCAACGCCTCGAACGTCGCCGCCATATGCGGACGCACGCCGGTCAACATCTCGTACAACACACACGCCAACGAATACTGATCGCTCCGCGCATCGATATCAGGCTCAGCGCACAGCTGCTCAGGACTCATGTACTGCACGGTGCCGACTGTCGTACCCGTCGACGTGATCTTCTGGGTCAGCACTTCCTGCGTGACGCGCGCAATCCCAAAATCCGCGAGAATCGCACCGCCTGTTCCAAGCAGAATGTTCTCGGGCTTCACATCGCGGTGCACGATGCCACGCGCGTGTGCATGCGCCAGCGCGAGTCCGATATCGCGCGCGATCTGCAACGCATCGACAATTGGCAGCAGATGTTCGCGTCCAAGTCGGGCCGCCAACGTGCTCCCCGACGCCAGCTCCATCACGATGAATGGACGTCCTTCGAATGTGCCCGTGTCGTACACATGCAAAATGTGCGCGTGCTCCAATTGCGCCGTGACCTGCACCTCCTTGCGAAAGCGCGCGAGCGTATCTGAGCTCAGCACATCTTCGCGCAACAGCTTCACCGCCACTTCACGATCGAGCACCCGATCGCGGGCGTGATAGACAACCGCGTGCCCACCACGACCGATTTCGGCAGTGATGTCGTAGCGGTCGACCAGGACAAACGGTGGAGTCAGCGGCACCGAAAGCAGATCCAGTTGTTGAAGCGAACGAATATTGAGCACACAGTCCGGCCGTCCGGGCATAGCGCGTTCCCAGCCCAACAGATATTACGTTTTACGAAGCGTTCCCGCGCGCTGTCGCACCCCTCCGCTGCCAATACAGGTTCCGAGTCATGGTCAAACGCTCCTTCGCTACGCTCTCCCTGACGTGTGCGGCGGCATCGCTCGCCGCCACCTCCCTGATCGCGCAAACGCCCCCCGCGACCAAAGCTGCCGCGACCAAAGCTGCCGCGGCCAAATCGGCGCCTGCCCCGCGCGCGGCCCCCTACATGACCGCCGTCGACAGCTCCCTCTTCCGTGGCCTGAAATACCGCGTGGTCGGTCACTCTGTCGGCGGGCGCGTTACCACCGTCACCGGCGTGCCCTCGCAACCCCGCACGTTCTACATGGGCGTCGCGTCGGGGGGCGTTTTCAAGACGACCGACGGCGGCGAACGCTGGAATCCGATCACCGACGGCAAGGTGCCACTCGGCTCATCCGGCTCCATCGCGGTCGCCCTTTCCAACCCCAACGTCGTCTACCTCGGCACGGGTTCCGATGGCGTACGCAGCAACGTCTCGACCGGTCGCGGCGTGTACAAAAGCACCGACGCGGGCGCGACGTGGAGCTTCGCGGGACTGTACAATGTCGGCCAGATCGGCGCGGTGCGAATCCATCCGGCCAATCCCGACATCGTTTGGGTCGCGGCCTACGGCGACATCTTCAAGCCCAACACTGACCGCGGCATCTTCAAAACGACCGACGGTGGCAAGAGCTGGAAGAAGACGCTCTACGTCAGCGACAGCACCGGCGCGATGGACGTCGAAGTCATGCCCGGCAACCCGAACGTGCTCGTCGCCTGGATGTCGCGCATCGAACGCAAACCGTGGACGATCATCTCCGGCTCGCGCGAAGGCGGCTTTTACAAGAGCACCGACGGCGGCGAAACGTGGACCAAAAACATGACTGGACTGCCAGCCGACCTTATCGGCAAGGGCAACCTCGCCGTCACAGCGGCCAATCCGCAACGCATCTACGCACTCATCGAAGCGCTCCCGGGTGGTGGTCTCTATCGCTCTGACGACGCGGGTGCGACGTGGGCCTACATCAACCCGCAAGCGTCGCTCGTGCAGCGTCCGTTCTACTACACCACACTCGGCGCCGACCCGAACAACGCCGACGTGGTCTACGCCGGCGCCGAAAGCTTCTACAAGTCGGTCGACGCCGGCAAGACGATGACGCCGATGCGCACACCGCACGGCGACAATCACGATATCTGGATCAATCCGAACAACAGCAACACGCTCATTCAGTCGAATGACGGCGGCGCGAACGTGTCGTACGACGGTGGCAAGACGTGGAGCACCCAGCTCAATCAGTCGACCGCCGAGTTCTATGGCATCGCCACGGACAACGCGTTCCCATATCGCATTTATGCGGCGCAGCAGGACAATTCGACGTTCATCTTCAGCAGTCTGAACGATCCGAATTCCAACGCCGGTATGCGCACGGGTCCGGGTTGTGAAACGGGGCCGATCGTACCGCATCCCACGCTCAAGAACATCGTCTACGGTTCGTGCAAAGGGCAGTTCAGCATCATGAACCTGGAGACGAGCCAGTCACAGAACTACTGGGTGGGTGGACAGTCGCTCTATGGCAATGCAGGAGGTGAACTGACGTATCGTTTTCAGCGCGTGTCACCGATGGTGACTTCGCCGCACGATCCATCGGTCATCTACTACGGTTCGCAGTATCTGCACCGCTCACGCGATAAGGGCGTCACCTGGGAAAAGATCTCGCCCGATCTCACCGCGTTCCCGAAATGCTGTCAGGACGCGAGTGGCACGCCGATCACGCGCGACGCCACCGGCGAAGAGTTTTACAGCACGCTGTACGCAATCACCGAAGCGACACACGAACGGGGTGTGATCTGGACCGGCGCCAACGATGGTCCGTTTTATATCACGCGCGACAATGCCAAAACCTGGAAGAACGTCACGCCGAAAGATCTGCCGTGGGGCGGACGCGTCGCGTGGATCGAAGCGTCGCCGCACCGCAACGGCTCGGCCTACTACGCCGTGTACCGCTATCTGCTCGGCGACTACGCGCCGTACATCTATCGCACAGACGACTACGGCAAGACGTGGACGAAGCTCACCGACGGCAAGAACGGCATCCCGGCAGACGCGCCCACGCGCGTCGTGCGTGAAGATCCGGTACGCCCGGGGCTCCTCTACGCCGGCACCGAATTCGGCATGTACATCTCGTTCGACAACGGCGGGCATTGGCAGCCGTTCGAGTTGAACATGCCGAAGATGCCGATCAATGACATTCGCGTGAAGAACGGCGATCTGCTCGTTGCCACACAGGGCCGCGCCATGTGGTCGCTCGACAACATTTCGTCACTACAGCAGATCACACCAGCCACCGTCGCATCGTCGATAAAGCTCTACCAGCCTCGCGATGGGTATCGCACGGCAACAGGCGGCGCATTCCTCGGCCCGAACATCGAGTACTATCTGTCCGCAGCGCCGACTGATTCGGTGAAGCTCGAGATTCTGGATGCGGCGGGGAAGGTCGTGAATTCGTATCGCAGCGATGCACCGGCGGCTCCACGCGGCCGCGGTGGTCGTGGTGGCGGCGGTGAAGATGACGAAAGTGGCGGCGTGTTCTCGGGTCCTTCGACAACGATCGCAACCGGTGTCACTGTCAACGAAGTCACCAAGAAAGCCGGACTCAATCGGTTCGTGTGGGGCGTGCAGTACGCGTCAGGACTTGGTGCACCGCCGGGCGCGTATCAGGCCCGACTGACTGTTGGCAGCACCACGCAGACAGTGCCGTTCAATGTGCTCATCGACCCGCGTCTTGCCGCCGATGGCGTCACCGCGGCCGATCTCCGCGCGCAGTATGAGCACAATTCGAGGATGCGCGATCTCGTCACGGACGGAAACGCACAGGTGCAGCGCGTGCGTGCGCAGGAAACCCGTCTCAAGAGTGCAACCGGCGCTGCCGCCGATACTGCGGCGCGTGTGAAAGCGATTTCGGACAAGCTCAATACGCCGGCCATTCGCTACAGCAAGCCCGGGTTGCAGTCGCACATCACCTATCTCGCGAGCATGACGTCACGCGTCGACCAGAAAGTTGGTAAGGACGCACTCACGCGTTATGCCGAACTCCGAAAGGAGCTCGACGCCATCAAGGCGGAACTGGACAAGCTCTTTCCGCCGAAGATGTAGACGAACCTCCAGCCAGACCCGTTGAAAGGAAAAAATGTAGCGACACTGCTCTGCGTCTCCGCGCTGCTTGGTTGCAGCGCGGAGCGCGGTGCGATCAGACCACCGGTTGGTATAGCCGCACGGCGCCGTGGTTCAAGCGCATGTTCGAGGATCCCGCGTTTGCTGCACGCGTGAAGGCGCGGTGGCTCGAACTCAAACAGAATGGAACGGACGCGCAGCTTCAGTAGTGTGGCTCACGCTTCGGTCGGCACATGACGCAGGAGCAAACCTGCGGAACGCATGCGGGACCCAACCGGCGCTGACTACTTGGTCCCGAGATTCTGCTTCAGGAACATGACCGTCTTCGCCCAGCCGTCTTTGGTCGCCGCCACATTGGCCAACTGCTCCGAACGCATGTCCTCGGCCGTGCGAGGCGTCGGCGGCGGAGCACCAGCGCGACCCTGCGGCTGCGCGATCGGATCATCCTGCGCGCGCAAAAAGCCGTGAATCGCACCCTCGTAGTTGGTGCCTGAATACCGCTTCTTCATCGACTTCATGATCGAGTCGATCGCGGGCATCGCAGCACCGATGCGCGCGTCCTTCGATCCGCTGAGCAACATCACCGGCACCTTGATCTTGGCCAGTGAATCCGCGCTGACCGTGCTCGGCACCGCAGCCGTCGTCGCCGTCGCTGGAGTTCCTTGCGTCATGTACGGCGTGCCATAAAACGGCACCGCCGCCGAAAATCCTTTCAGCCCACCGTTGACGGCGTGGCCAAATGACGCACTGCCACCCCAGCAGTAGCCGATGACTGCATACCTTTGCCGCGCTGACGGCAGCATCATCCCATAGTTGGCCGCGGCATTGATGACGACGTTCTTGTCGGCGTTACTAACGCCGCCGATCAGTTTGCGTGCCGAATCGCCGGACAGTTCGACGTTGCTCGGTCCGCCACGCACGCGCGACAGAAAGTCCGGCGCGATCGCGATAAATCCATCGGCAGCGACCTGATCGGCGACGCCACGCACCCACGTGCTCAGGCCGAAGATCTCGTGGATGACCACGACGACCGGTGCTTTCGCGCGACTGCTCTTGCTGGCCGGGTACACCACCCACGCCATCAGCGAATCCGCGCTTCCCGGCGTCCATGCAATCTTCACCCACTCAGCGTGCCGCGGGCTGGCCTTGAGTCGCGTCTCAGCGGCGGCGTTGCTGGCCGGAATTCCCGGTGTGCCTTGAGACACGCTGGTCGCAGAGCCGCGCATCGGTGCAGTCAAGTCGGCTGCACTCATGTGCGCCATGTGTTCGTCCATCGCCGCCGACTTGAGCGGCGCAGCCGACTGGGTCCGCTGCAACGTGCACGCGGTCAACGAGAGACCCGCGAGTACCAACGTTTTGCGCAACATCCGGTGATTCCTCATGGAGTATGCCCCTGTAAGACGTTCGCCTTCGATCACGGCGTCACCACGCACCCTTCAGCCTTCACACACGACGGATCGATGAGCGGAAGCTTGAGACGCGTGAGTTCCTTGTTGACGGCGACGAGATCGGTTTTCCAGACGATATCGAGACGGCCTGTGTAGCCCTTCAATTCCTTGGTGAGGATCCCGAAAATCTCCGGCATGTTCGTCGTCGGTGCACCGTCGCCGCGCTCCGACATCGAGAGCAGATTCGCCATGCGGTTGTTGACCTTGATCGGGAAGTTGAGCGGATCCTGACCGCTCTGATTGCGCACCTGGTACACGTTCTCCTCAACGGCCGACGCGTTGGTCTTGAGCGCGGCACCCGCGCTCTTGAGCGCTGCATCTTCGGCCGCCTTTTTCAGTCGATCTTCGAGCTGCGCTTTGACGCGACGGATCTGGATCACCGCCATGTTCGCTTCCGTCGCCTTATCGCGCACTTTCTTACCGAACGCGTACTGCGCGCGCAGCTCGGCGTCCGTCACGTCGGTCAGGCGCGGGTTCTTCTTGATCAGCAGTGGTACCGTCAGCGTGTTGCCATCGGCAATGAGCTTGACGGTGTACTTGCCGGGCGGCACCGCTGGACCGTTGGTACCCGCGCCCCAGAGAATCATCCCCGGAAAACTTTCGATACTGGCGGTGCGCATGTCCCAGTTCAGTCGATTGAGCCCAATCGCATTGGGGATCGTGCTCGGGCCGCCACCACGGCGTCCACCACCGCCGGCGCGACCTGCGGCGGCAGAATCGGGGCGTGACGTATCAGGCTCGAAGCTGCGCATGACGCCGCCGACCGAATCCACGATCTGCAGCGACAGCCGCTTGGGCACCGTCTTGAGCGAGTAGCTGATCGACGCGCCCGCGCCACCGCGAATAGCGACGGCCGGCGTGTACAAGTGGAGTTCCTTCGCGGCGATCGCCGCATTCGCCTGACGCAACGGCGCGATGTTGTCGAGCACCCAGAAGCCCCGACCATGTGTTGCGATGACAAGCTCGTTCGCTTCGACAATGAGATCGGCAGTCGGGATATCGGGGAGATTGAGTGAGAGACTCTCCCAGTTTGCACCGTCGTCGTACGAGATGTAGATGGCGTGCTGTCCCGCGGCGTACAACAATCCCTTGCGTGTCGGATCTTCACGCACCGCATGGATGTAGTCATCCGCGCGAATCCCGTTCACGATCTTCGTCCACGTCTTGCCGTAGTCGGTCGTCTTGAAAATGTACGGCGAGAAATCGTTGAGCAGCGGTTTCCGCACGGAGATGTACGCCGCACCTGCACCGAACGCCGACGCATCGATCTGACTCACGCGCCCGAAATCAGGCATGTCCTTGGGCGTCACATTCGCCCACGTCCGGCCGTTGTCCTTCGTCACGTGCACCAGCCCATCATCGGATCCGGTCCAGATGACATTCATGTCCTTCTTGCTCGGCCCGATCGAAAAGATCACGCCGTACACTTCCGGACCGTTCATATCGCCCGTGATAGGGCCGCCCGACTTCTCCTGCGTTTCGGGCGCGTGACGCGTGAGGTCACCGCTCAGATTCGCCCAAGTCTTGCCGCCATCCTTCGTGGACCACAACCGCTGCGAACCCACGTACAACGTCTTCCGGTCGAGTGGTGAGAAGATGATCGGGTACGTCCACTGCCAACGTTCCCTGATCTCCTTTGACGGTTCGCCGGAGTAAAACCACGGATACGGATTCACTTCACGCGAAAGTCCGGTGCGACGATTGAACTTGTCGAGATAGCCGCCATTGTTCGTGCCGGCGTAGAACAGGTCAGGTTCGGCCGGATCAGCCGCGATGTAACCCGGCTCGCCACCGCCAACCTGATACGAAACGGCCATGCCGCCCGATGTGGGCTCCACGAGTGTCGGCCCGCCGGTGCCACCACCACCGCCGCGACCGAACCCGCCGACGTTCCAGTTCGACGGCGTGCACAGCGTCGAATTATCCTGCTGCGATCCGCACACATGAAACGGTACATGTGTCGTCGTGATCACATGGTAGAACTGCTCGGTCGGAAAATCCTCGGCGCTCCACGCGCGACCCGTATTGTACGACACGGCACCGCCGCCATCGTTGGCCATGACGATATGCGCCGAATCTTCGGGATCGATCCAGAGATCGTGCGTGTCACCATGCGTGCCGTTGCTTACACCAACCAGCGTCTTGCCGCCATCGGTCGAACGAAACGCCGTCGTGTTCTCGATGTACACGACATCCTGATTTTTATGGTCGGCGATAACGTGCGTGTAATAGAACGCGCGCTGACGGATGTCGCGGCTGCCGTTCGCCAGCGTCCACGTCGCTCCCGCATCGTCGCTCCTGAACAGCCCACCGTTGTCATTCTCGACAACAGCGTAAACGCGATTTGAGTTCGCCGAGCTCACAGCCACACCAATGCGGCCCACAAGACCACTCGGCAGCCCCTTATTGCGCGTGATCTCGGTCCACGTTTCGCCGCCATCCGTGCTCTTGTACATACCGCTGCCGGCGCCGCCGCTCGACATCTGAAATTCCTTGCGGTACGCCTCCCACATTGCGGCATACATCACGTTCGGATTGTTGCGGTCGATCGAAATATCGATCGCGCCCGTCTTGTCGTCGCGATACAACACCTTGCGCCAGCTCTTGCCGCCATCTGTGCTCTTGAACACGCCGCGCTCTGCACTCGGCACGCTGTATTTGCCGAACGAAGCCACGAAAACGATTTCAGGATTCGTCGGATGAATGCGGATCTTGGATATCCCGTCGCTCTCCTCGAAGCCGACATGCGTCCAGTTCTTGCCGGCATTCGTGCTGCGATAGACACCGTCGCCGGGCATGATGTTGCCGCGGATGCACGTCTCGCCCATGCCGATGTACAAAATGTCCGGATTGCTTTCACTCACCGCGACCGCGCCAACCGATGCACTCTTGAGCTGCCCGTCAGTGACCGACGCCCACGTCTCTCCGCCATCGGTCGTCTTCCAGAGGCCACCCCCGACCGCGCCAAAATATGCTTCCTTCGGACGGCCCTTCGATCCGCTCGCGGCGATTGAACGACCGCCGCGATCGGGGCCGATATTACGCCAGCGATATGCCGAGCGCAGCGTGGAGTCGAGTCCCGGCGGCGCGGCCGCGAGCGATGGAGTGCCTGTCAGCCAACTATCGACGTGTGTCACGCCGAGTGTGGTGCCGACAACGACAGGGACAGCGAGGAGCAGCAGAGGGCGAAGCGGGATCATGCGCGTTCTCGGACGAGATTGGCTACGTGGACGGTGCCGTCGTGCGTTCAGTTACAGACCCGCCACATTGCTGCGCGCGGCACCAAGGGTCAACCATTCTGCGCTATGAATGAATTATGAATTCTCCTCTGCCGCGACTACTTGCCCGCTAAAGCCGAGTCGATGGTAGCGCGCAGTACGGAGAGAGAAGCACCGACAGGGACACGACGCCTGCCGACGAGCACGGTGAGCGGCGTGCCCATGGCGCCTTTGTCCACCCAATCGATGTCAGCGCGGATCTGTCGGACCAGACGCTTGCTCGCGGTGCAATCGCGAAGGGAAACCGGGTTGATTCCCGGTACCGACGCAATCGAATCAAGAAGTAGTGATGGGTTGGCAAGCGCCGCCCATTCCGACCGCGCGTCAAAGATTTTTGTACTCGCTTCCCAGAACTTCCCTTGCGCCGCCGCACACAGTGAGGCGCTCGCGGCCGCTACGGCATTTTGGTGTTCGCGCAGCGGATAGTGCACCCACGTAAGGCGAATCCTGCCTGCGTCGATATACTCGGCGCGGAGCGCTGGCAACGTCGCTTGAAACCATGCCTGACAGTCGGTGCACTCGTAATCGCTGATGACGAACAGCGATACCGCGCTACTATCACCGCCGATCACGCGGCCGGCGTCGGCGGCCTGCACCATGATGTCCGGCACCGTCGCTTTGCGCGTCGGTGGTAGGCGACGAACGTCTTCGCCTGACACCTCGGCCGCGGAGCTCCGCGACTCGCGTCGGCACGCCGACACTGATGCCAGCAGCACTAGAAGTGCGGCAAGTTGAATCGGGACTCGACGCAACGGGATTCGAGATTGCGCGAACGGGGCGACGAGATGCATCCGGCAAAGCTATCTTGGCTACCGGCACTTGCCCACTCGTCGTAACGTTCGAGGAGGGATTGGCAACGTTTCGTCATCGAACATCCATCACCTTCGGCGGAGCAATCGATTGAAGCAGTCGGCGGGACGAGTGCGGCAGCTGCTGATGTGTGCCGCCTACGCGGTCGCGACAACGCTGGGCGGCGCATGCACCCGCGAACGCCCACCAGTCGATCCACAGTTTGTGTCGCAGTGGCTACGCACGTCACTTGCATTCGTGCGCAGCGAGCGACTTGGGCCCCCTATCGCTGCGCGCATCTCGGCATACAGTGCGGTCGCGCTCTACGAAGGGTACGCCTCAGATTCGCGCACGTCGCTGCGCTCGCTCGCCGGTCAGCTGAATGGATTGGCGATGTTGCCGTCAGCTCCGGTCGGCGACGCACTGGATGGCCCGATCGTCGCCGCCGAAGCAGAGCGTGTGGTGATGGATTCACTCTTTCGCGACGGTATGCCTGGCACACGTCGCACGATCGACTCGCTCGCACAGGCTCAGGTGAGTGCGCGGGAGACCGCCGGTGTAAGTGCGACTGATCGCGCACGCGCGCTCGAACATGGGCGCGCGCTGGCGAAGAGCATTCTGGCATGGGCCGCGACCGACAGCTTTTTCGCGACGCGCGGACGGGCCTGGGCACCGACGGGAAAACGCGAAGAGTGGACGAACACGGCCAACATCGCCCAGTTTGTGCCGCAGATGCTGTCGGGACAATCAGATTTCGTGCAACTCAGCAATCCCAACATCCACGAAGACGTTGAACGCGCGACGGAAAAGGGAACCTTCACCAATCGCCCGAAGCCTGAAGGGAAGACGACCCTACCGGCGTTCAATCCATCCAAACCGACCGAGCCATATTGGGGCCGGCTGCGCACATTCGTGATCGCCGACGGCGATGAATGCGCGCCACCACCACCACCCGCGTACTCGGAAACGTCTGGCTCGGAGTTCTGGAAGATGGGGAAGCAGTTCTACGATACCGTTGCGGCACTGACACCGGCGCAGCGCAACATCGCACTGTTCTGGGCCGACAATCCGGTCGCCACGGGAACGCCTGGCTTTCACTGGATCAGCGTCGTCAACTTGATGGTCGCGCGTCGCAAATTGAGTGCCGACGATGCCGTCGAGTTGTACGCGCTGACATCGCTGGCGATCGCGGATGCATTTGTTGGTTGCTGGCGCGAGAAGTTTCGTTCCAACGTCGTGCGACCGGTTTCATTCGTTCAGCGGGTCTTCGATCCGAACTTTCAGACGGTGATTCCGACGCCGCCCTTTCCCGAATATCCATCCGGCCACTCGGTACAATCGGGCGCGGCAGTCGAAGTGCTGGTGGGACTCCTCGGCGATACAATCTCCTACATCGACTCCACACAAGTCGACATCGGACAGCCACCACGCCCCTTCGCATCGTTCAGCGCGGCGCGAACAGAAGTCGCGATGTCGCGCGTGTACGCCGGCGTGCACTACTTCCCCGCCGTCGTGGACGGCCTGCAGCAAGGGCAGTGCATCGGACGAAAAGTCGTGAAATCACTCAAGACCCGTCGTCGTTCATGATGCCTGGCGGTGGGCGTCGTCGTGCAATGACGCAGCGCATGCTGGCACGTTGCGTCGCGTCGCTCGCCCTGTCGGCGGGCATCGCTTGCAACAAAACGTCAGTCGACACGAGCTGGCATCAGGAGGCAGGCTATCGGTGGCGAGCGCTCGATGTATCGGGCAAAGGACACGCCGGCTTCGAGTTGATGAATGCATCGGCGACCGGGCTCACGCACCAGAACGATATCGACGACGAGCACGGACTCGCCAATCGCGGCCTGCTCGATGGCGCGGGTGTGGCGCTTGGCGATGTCGATGGCGACGGTCGTCCCGATATTGTCCTCGCATCGGAAGAGAAACCGGCCGCGCTCTATCACAACGACGGCAACTTTCGATTCACCGATATCACCAAATCGAGTGGTCTCGATTTCAGCGGGCTTGCGACCACGAGTGCTGTACTCGCCGATGTCGATGGCGACCGCGATCTCGATCTCATTGTCGGTACATTCGGCGGTCCGGTCAAACTGTTCGTCAACGATGGGCACGGACATTTCGCCGACGGCACTACGGCGAGCGGATTGACCGGCGGCTACATGGCGACCACCATGACACTCGCCGATGTCGACGGGAACGGCACGCTCGATCTCTACGTCGCGACGTACAAGACAAAGAACGTGCTCGATGCGTATCCGCCGCAGCAACGGGCATTCGATCAGGTGCTCAAGAAGATCGGCGATTCGGTTGTTGTCGTCGACGAGTGGAAGAAAGAGTATCGCGTCGAGGCGCGTCTGGACCTTGGCGGTTTCATGCGCTCGCAGCGCGCGGAGCCCGATCTGTTTTTCCTCAACGACGGCAAAGGACATTTCACGCGAGAGCCGGTGCTTGGTCCACGCTTTCGCGATGAAGATGGCAAGCCACTCACGATTGATCCGGACTATTTCACACTCGCCGCGCGCTTCTACGATGTAAATGGCGACGGGGCGCCCGATCTCTACGTCTGCAACGATCTTGAAGATCAGGATCAGTTCTGGCTCAATGATGGCAAGGGGAACTTTCAACTTGCGCCGCAGATGGCGTTGCGTGTCACGAGCAACACCTGCATGTCTGTCGACTTTGCTGACATCAATCGCGATGGACACGTCGACATCTTCACGACCGACATGCTCGCGCCCACACTGGCCGCACGCCAGCGCGACATCCCCACACACACGCCACTGCAAAAGCCAGTTGGTCTCTCGCCTGAACGCACGCAATGGATGCGGAACATGCTTCACCTCTCGCGCGGCGATGGTACCTGGGCGCAGATCAGTAACTTTGCGGGCGTGAGCGCCACCGATTGGACGTGGGGCTCCGCGTTTCTCGATGTCGATCTCGATGGTTACGAAGACCTGCTTGCCGTGAACGGCCATCGTTTCGATGTGCGCGAAGCCGACCCATACGACCGCATTCGCAACAGTTTTCCGCGCGTGCCGTGGAATCGTGAATCCGCGGAGTTTCCGCGCCTCATGACCAAGAGCGTCGCCTTTCGCAACGGCGGCGATCTCGCGTTTCAGGACGTGAGTCAGTCGTGGGGCTTTGGAGTCGATAGCGCGGTGTCGCAGGGGATCGGGCTCGCGGATCTCGATGGCGACGGCGCACTCGATGTTGTCGTCACTCGACTGAACGCGCCCTCCGTCGTGTTTCGCAACACGTCGACGGCATCGCGCGTCGCGGTGCGCCTGCGCGGTAGCGGTGGCAATACTCAGGGCATCGGCGCGGTGGTGAAGGTGCAGGCACCAGGCTTGCCAACGCAGTCCCGCGAGATGACATCCGGGGGCTATTACCTCTCGGGCAGCGATGCACAGCTGACCTTCGCGGCATCGCGTGTCAGCAGTGTCGTCATCGATGTCATCTGGCGCAGCGGCAAGCGCAGTCGCATCAACAACGCCCGCGCCGATCGGCTCTACGAAATCGATGAAACACAATCTTCCGCGGCACTCAGCGACAGCAGTGTCTCTCCACCACCGCTGTTCAATAACGCCACTTCACTACTCGGAGGCGCGACCCACGTCGATTCACTGTACGCTGACTTTCGTCGTCAACCGCTGCTCCCGTCACGCCTGAGCCAACTTGGACCCGGCGTCAGTTGGATCGATGTGGATCACGATGGGCGCGATGATCTCGTTTTTGCGACTGGACGCGGCGGGCGCCTGAACGTGCTGCGCAACGCGGGTGATCGCTTTGTGCGCATGCCTGTTCCCGGCGCAGTCCAGGCTTTCGATCTGACAACGGTCCTCCCGTCAGTCGATGTACGCGGCGCAACAACCTTGCTCGTCGGTCAATCCAACTACGAAGCGAATACGGCCGACGAGTCGCTGAGCTTGCCCTCGGTACTCGGCATGAGTGCCGGCTCGCGCATCGGTGCAGCGTCCGCGCTTGTTGCAGGAGACACTGCAAGCATCGGTGCACTGGCGATGGCTGACGTCAACGGCGACGGATATCTCGATCTCTTCGTTGGCGCGCGCGCGATTCCCGGCGCTTGGCCGCTCCCCGCAAAATCACGACTCCTGCTCGGTTCAGCGTCGGGCGCATTCACGCCTGATGCGAGCAATACAAAATCCCTGTCGTCACTCGGGCTCGTGTCGTCCGCGGTCTTTGCCGATCTCGATGGAGATGGTCGACCGGAACTCATCGTTGCAACGGAGTTCGGTCCGGTACGCGTGCTGCACAACGCGGCCGGACAGCTGCGCGATGTCACCCGTGAGCTCGGGCTCGCCGATCGCTCGAGCAGATGGAATGGCGTCAACGTCGGCGACTTTGACGGCGACGGTAAACTCGACATCGT
>JBKJTE010000148.1:0-4317 GCA_046590495.1 Gemmatimonas sp.
TGAAAGACGGTATCGATCTCGTACTCGTTGAGCACGCGCAGCAGCGTCGGATGATCTTCGAGTTCGCCGCGAATGACCTGACAACGCGGCAAGAGCGATGATGATACCGCGCGACTATCGGGGACCCAGTCGCGCACGAGTACCGTGACGCGGGCACCGCGCGCGAGGAGCTCCTCCGTGAGGTGCGATCCCAACAGACCCGTCGCACCAGTCACGAAGACATTCTTGCCTTTCCAGAAGTTCATGAATCCGATTTCCAGGGTGCAGAGCCCGACGCCCAGAGCTCTTCGAGCAGCATCTTTTCGCGGAGAGTGTCCATCGGCTGCCAGAAGCCGTGATGGCGAAACGCCATCAGTTGTCCTTCGCGGGCGATGCGCTCCAACGGCTCGCGCTCAAGACTTATCTCCTCGCCGCTGATGTAGTCGAGCACACCGGGCTCGAAGACAAAAAATCCGCCGTTGATCCATCCCTCGTGCCCCTGCGGCTTTTCGGCGAACGCGCGGACGGTGTCGCCATCGATGGTGAGATCGCCAAAGCGTGCCGGCGGACGCACTGCAGTCACGGTGGCGAGCTTTCCATGCGCGCGATGAAATGCCAGCAACGCCTTGATGTCGATGCTGCCAAGTCCGTCACCGTATGTCACCATGAACGTGGATCCGCCGATGAGTGACTTGAGGCGGAGCAGGCGTCCACCGGTCATCGTATCGAGTCCGGTATCCATCACCGAGACATGCCAGTCGTTACGCGGGGCATTCAAGAAATCCACGTGTCCGCTGTGCAGATCGACCGTGAAATCGCCGTGGTGCACGGCGAAATTGTGAAAAAACTCCTTGATCAATCCACCTTTGTAACCGCATGCAACCACAAACTCGCGGAAGCCATGCCCAGCATACACGCCCATCAGGTGCCAGAGGATCGGCATGCCGCCGATCTCCACCATCGGCTTGGGGCGCATTCCTGTTTCTTCGGCCAATCGGGTGCCACGTCCACCGGCAAGGATGACGACCTTCACGACTGGTTCCGTCACGATGCCCGCACCGTTGGGCCGAGTGTGCGATTCTCCGTCCGTTCGCGCCATGACTTGAGGCGGCCCGAAAACCGGAACCCGAGCAGATAGGTGAAAAACTCCCAGCAGGTGGCCATGCGCACATGCGAGAGTCCATTGCCTCGCATCCGCGCAAAAACATTGAGTTCCATCACGCGGACGCCCATGTGGTGCGCCTTGATCAGCATTTCCGGATCGAGCAGCCAGTTGGTGGACTGCAGGTCCATTGCCTGCACCACATCGCGGCGCAACATGCGCGGCTGCCCGTTCACATCCCAAGACCCGAGCCTCGGCCACAGCATACGGACGAACACGTTGTACGCGACCGAGATGACCTGCCGCTGAAATCCGTCCATGCGATAGCGACGGCGCACTTTACCCAGTACGTTGCCGTCGGTTTCGGCGCACGCCTCGTAGAGGCGAAACACGTCTTCTGCGTCGACTTGTCCGTCGGCCGCGACGGTCCCAATCCAGCGGGCATTTGTGTTGTTGATGCCCTGCAGAATTCCGTTGCCGTAGCCGATGTTAACCGCCACCTGCACCGGGCGCACGATCCCCGGGAATTTCTCGGCGAGTATGCCCAGCTTCTCCCAAGTGTCGTCTTTGGAACCGTTGTCGACGGGGATGATCTCATAGCGCACATTGCTGCCAGCAAACGCGCGCACGAGCCTTGGCACCGTGTACGGAACGTTCTCCGACTCGTTATAACAGGGCATCACGATCGAGAGGTCCAATGGACCTTCGGTCATGTCGCTCGGGGTGGACTCGATGCTCAGGCGGACGCTCCCGTGGCATCACCACTCGAAAGGGTTGAGAGAGAGCTTGGCCAGTTCTGATCGCAAAGCGTCTTCATCAGGTGCGTCGTCCGGAATGTGCGTCGTGGATAGGTGGAAGCCAGTGAGCTGTGCGTCGCACGCCGTCCGCGACGTCCGTCCCTGGCACCCACGCGAGCGATTGTCGCAGGCGGTCCAGCGAAACGGTGTCGTGCGGCATTTCATCGGACCGCTGGGCCATTGCACCGAAATGCAATCGCTCAGCGGAAATCGCCAATACACGCGCGGCCGTTTCGGCGAACTCCCGGACGCTGTACAGCTTACCAGTGGCGAGGTTCACCACGCCACCCGGTATGGATGACTGAAGTCCCAGCGCCAGCAGTCCGTCGGCAACATCATCAACATAGGTAAAATCGCGGCGCTGCGTTCCGGCGGAAAGCGGAACCGCCGCTCCCGACCTTAGCGCGTCGAGCAGCGTCGGCAGCAGGCGGCCATGGTGTTCTCCCGGACCGTACACAGTGAACAGACGGGCTGCCACCACGTCGGGCAACGCGGAGTCGAGCAAACGCTGCGTCCCGGCCAGTTTGGTCCGACCGTAGAGCGTCCTGGGGTCGGGCACTGCGTCTTCTGGCAAATGGCCGCCGATTTCGCCGTATTCCAGAGCCGAGCCGGTGTGGACGAGGCGGAGCGCCCGCCATGACCGGTTCGCATAGCGCGCGGACAACAGCGCCAATTCCCCTACCAGCTCGGTGTTGATGCGATGGGCGACGGCGTCGTCGCGCTCCGATCGATCGATGCCGTAGCCGGCCAGATTGAAGGTGATCGACGGTCGATGGGACGCGAAAAGGGCGTCGAGCGCGGATTGGTCGGTGAGATCGACGGCGACAACATCGCCGGTGATGCCGTAGCTCGCGGCCACCGCGCCCATGCTATCGACATCCCGAACGGCACAGATCACGTGTGCACCGGCCTCACTCAACGCGCGCGCCACCCACCGGCCGATGAACCCCGACGCACCGAGCACGAGCGCCTTCACGCCGACATACGACGACTCGGCGCGGTTGGCCGTCGAGCCGACGAGTTCGCGCGCCGTCTGACTCCCGTGCTCGTTCACGGCTGGGCCGGTGCCGGACGTCCGACTGGTCTGGCCGGTGGCGTGGCGATGCGCTGTAACGCCTCTGCCATGGACAACGGGCCAGCGCGAACCACGTAGCCGGCACCCGAGATCGTGGGTCCATCGACAAGCCACACGGCACGATCAGGGAACGCGCCAATCGTCGTGCTGTCGGTGGACGGACTCACGCGCGCGACATACACCGGAACGCGATCGCTCAGGTCGAGCGCGTTGAACACCGCCGCCGCGGCGTAGTCTGGATATTCGCGGCCACTGATCATCACAAGCCCGTCGCCAAACTTCTGTTCTGCGGCGAGATGCACGAGGTCGGGACGCATGCCGCGGTAGTGCCAATACTTGTCGACGGCACGCCACGGCAAGAACACAAGAGTTCCGCCAACGACCGCCAACGCCACCGCTGTCAGCCAACGCGTCTGCGACAGTGCGTTCGGTGTCGATGTACCTGCACTGTCTTCGTCATTTGCGCCGAGCGTCAAACCAAGCGTCAACGCGCCACGCGCAGTCAGGGCGACAAATGGCACGATCATCAGAAACCAGTAGCGCGCACCAAAGTCGGGGCCACCGGCGAAGTAATTGAAGAAGTACGCGAGCCAGGTAAACGCAACGACACCGAGCATCAATTTGTCGGCGCGATTCAGTCGTCCACGCAATACAAATACGTACACAAGTATCAACGAACCAATGCACCAGCCAAACAGCTCAACTTGCGTTGCCACGGTGTTGAGCGACGCGTTGATCATCCCATCGACTGGCCCGTGACCGGGATTGGGATCGAGCGGCCAACCCATGCCGCGATTGGCGCCAAAGCCGTAGTCGTTGGAGCCTTTGCCGAATCGTGCATCGTTGTACGCCATGATCGGAAAGGTGCTCGCCTTCCCGGTGAAAAATCGATTGAACGCGAGCAACGGCGCAGCGCCGAGCATCGAGCCAAATAAGAGTCCGGCGGTGCCCGAGATTTTCAGTCGGCGCCCGCCCAGACCGATGCACCACAAACCAAGCGCACCGGCCATTACCATGGCGTCGAGTTGACGCACCATTGCCAGCAGGCCGAGCGCGAGTCCGCCGAGCCACGTCCACCGCGCGAGGCCGGTGCGGCGCGTTGTGATCACGGCAAGGGTTGCGGCGAGCGAGACAAACATCGTTGCCGCGTGCGGCATGTAGGACATGCCAAGAAACAGATTCCACGGCGACAGCGCAAACAACAACGTCGACAGACGCGCGACGCGTTTTCCGTATAACGGCTGCAGCACGAGATACACCAGCAACGCATTCACGCCGGTGAGCACCGGATTCACCAACCACGGCGCGCCGATCCACACACCAGGTACGAAGATCGCTGCGAGCCCAGGCGGCACGGGCGAATA
>JBKJTE010000382.1:0-4008 GCA_046590495.1 Gemmatimonas sp.
GCGTTGAAGCCAGAGCGAGTGCACTGCCGTTGCAGATTCCAGACATAGCCCTGCGCATTCAGTTGTTTCCGCTGGCGTTGTGTGTGGCCAGACTGCAGCGTACAAGCATGACTTCGACGCTGCCCGACCGCGGACCCAATGTGCCGTTCCTCCCGCCGATTCCCTTTGTTGCGGGTCTCGCCGTCGCGGCGGTGCTCGATCGATTGCTGCCTCTCCCCAAACTCATTCCTGCGAACTGGATCAGTGCGTCCATCGGGTTCGCGTTGGTCACGATAGGATTCTGCTTTGTGATAGCCGGCGCGCTGCGGCTCCGACGTTTTCACACGGCGGTACATCCCAATCGACCGGCAACGCGGGTTGTCGACTCCGGCGTCTATGCCCGAACGCGCAATCCGATGTACGTCGGGTTGACGTTCACGTACCTCGGCGGCGTGCTGCTGATGGCATCGCTGTGGGCGCTCGCGCTGCTGTACGTTGTTCATGCTGTGATCAGAAAGCAGGTGATCCGTCGCGAAGAAGCGCACCTGATGGAACGCTTTCCGGTGGAGTACGCCGCGTACTGCGCGAAAGTACCGCGATGGATCTGATGCCCTGTTGAGATGTCGCTGACAAACGCGACCATCGTGTCGTTCGCGGCATGTATTGCGCTCGGCACTGCGTCGGGCGCAGCTGCACAGCGCCCCGTGGTGATACCACACGCGGGGCTCGTCATCACTTCCTCAGTACGCGTGAAGCCCGGCGTCTATCGCATCCGGGCAAGTGCATCACTCGATAGCGCCCTGATCACCGTACGCGGCAACAATATCGCCATCGATATGCGCGGCGTCGTGTTGATCGGCAGCGACAGCCGCGAGAACCCGGACGCGGCGCGCGGCGTTGCTCTCGCCGTGGACGGTGGCGATCACGTACGCATCGAGGGACTGCGCGCGCGTGGCTATCGTGTTGGCATCCGCGCACAACGTACGCGCTCGCTCGAGCTTGTGGACAACGATCTCAGTCACAACTGGAAGCCCAGGCTATTCAGTGTCGTTGAACACGAGAGCCTCGCGGACTGGCTGTCGTACCACAAGAATGAACATGCCGAGTGGCTGCGGTTTGGTGCCGGTATCTATCTCGAGGATGTGAAGACGGGCACGGTGCGTGGTAATCGCGTCGAGCAGGGAATGAATGGACTCATGCTGGTGCGCGCCGATTCACTGGACATCCGCGACAACGATTTCTCGTTCAACTCGGGACTCGGCATCGGTATGTATCGGGCGAGTGGCAATACGATCGTCGCCAATCGAATCGACTACAATGTGCGCGGCTACAGCCATGGCGTGTACCGACGTGGCCAGGATTCGGCCGGCATTCTGATGTTTGAGCAGTGCACGCACAACATCGTTGCGTATAACTCAGCCACGCACGGCGGCGACGGTCTGTTTCTCTGGGCCGGACAGCAAACCATGGACAGCGGCGAGGGCGGTGCGAATGACAATCTCTTTCTGACCAACGATTTCAGCTTTGCGCCGACGAACGGCATGGAAGCCACGTTCAGTCGCAACAGCTTCATCGCCAATCGCGTGGTCGGCAACGATCATGGACTCTGGGGCGGGTACAGCTACGAGTCCCGCGTGATCGGCAATTGCTTCGCAAAGAATCGCATCGCAATCGCAATCGAGCACGGTCAACAGAACACGATTGCGGCCAACCACTTCGACGGCGACGGCACGGCACTGAGACTGTGGGCGGACTCGATTGCACCGTCCGATTGGGGCTACCCCAAGCATCGCGATACGCGAAGTCGCGACTATCTCGTGCGCGACAACCGTTTTGGTGGCATCGGCAAGGTGTTCGATGTGAGCAATACAGCGCCGATGGATACCATTGCCAACACGCGCATGGACACCGCGTCGACAGGCTGCGATCCCCGCCGCCTTGCCCCGACGACGGTGAACTGGAAGTTGCCCAAGCTGACCGATGAACCGGTGTACTGGCCAGAACGTGCCGTCGCCAGTCGCGATCGTTCAGCAATCATCGTCGACGAGTGGGGACCGTTTGATTGGCGTTCGCCAAAGCTCTGGCCACTCGACAGCACGCGTGCGCTGCCGCTCCACCTCGCGATCGTTGGCCCAAGGGGAACGTGGCGCGTCGTGCAGCAACGCGGCGTGCAGCAACTCTCGAATACGCATGGCCGGGTTCGAGATACGATTGCCGTCACGCCGGCGGTCAGCAACTCGCGCGACTGGAACGTAACGCTCGAATACGTGGGCGACGCGACCATCTCGCGCGAGGGTGTGCGACGTGCCGCTGGCGCACCGGTGCGCTTCACCTACGAACAGTTTGAGCCGACCACGTCGTGGAGCGTGCGCGCTTTTGCATGGGCGGACAGCACTGATCCGCGCACCAAGCCGGAAGCATTTGCGGCGCTCCTGCGCACGGCGCCGCTGTTGACGCGCACCGAATCCCGACTCGACTACTTCTGGTATCGCCCGACCATCCCTTCACTGCCGCAATCGCGCGTGGCGCTGGACGCAACGACCGCTGTCACCTTGCCTCCGGGCGACTTCACGCTCCGCGCGCTCAGCGATGATGCAGTTCGCATCTGGGTGGACGATGTACTCGTGATCGACGACTGGACGCCGCACGAAACGCGGCCGTCGTATGCCACCGTACATGGCGGCAGACATCACGTCCGCGTTCAGTACGTTCAGGTGGACGGATGGACCGAATTGCGAGTCGACATCATGCGAGGCGTTCAGCCGCGGGCGACGGGCTCACCCGGTCCGCATTGATTCGACGCGAGGCCTGATGAGCGAATGCATGACCGCGTCGCAGATCTCACCGTGCACGAAAAGCCGCGACCGAAGCACGCCTTCGCGCAATGCTCCGGCCTTGATCGCCACCCGTTGGCTTGCACCGTTCTCAACGGCCGCGACAATCTCCAGACGTTCCAGCTCTGTATTCGCGAACGCCCACTCGGCGACTTCGCGTGTTGCCCGCGTGGCAACGCCGCGTCGGCCTTCTGAAGCGCGGACCCAGTAACCGAGGTTTGCGATACGACGACCAGCGTTGATCTGATTGAGTCCGCAGCAGCCGAGTATGCGCTGCTGCTCGCCAACGATCAGAAACTCGTACGACATGCCTGATTGGCGCCCCTCGTCCTGCGCAGCGATCCATGCCGCCGCATCGGCAAGACTGTAGTCGCGGTGGCACCACGGCATCCATCGGTGCAACTCATCGATCGTCTCGCGCACGGCTTCATACACTGCATCGAGGTCGTCGGACTCGGGAAATCGTAACTGGAAGGTCGTCATATACCGACGTGCCGCTCGACTACGGCGTCTGAGATGGTGACACGAGTCCCGTGGCTGATTCGATCCTTCCATTCGCGCCAAACAGGAAGACGTTTACACCCTGCATCGCCACCTGTCCATCTTTGGTGAGCGCAACCCAATCGGCAAGCACGGTCCCCTGTGTGTGGCGGATGGCACCGCGACGTTCCATGTGAATGCCGGGCATGAATCTCTGCGCAGCGCCGATATGCAGCGATAGTTCGTCAACACCGTCAATCGTGCTGTAGCGATCGCGAAATGAAATGTCCGGCTCGGCGATGCGCAGCAGCAGGGCACGACGCGCTTCGGTGTCCGATTCAACCCAGGCACGAAACCAGTCGTCCGTTGCATCTGCCGCACCGGCGTGCACTTCGTCGGCGATGACATTCGCAAACAGCGAAAGCTGAAAGCGCCAGCCCTGCACATGCTCCACGCACGGCGCCTCTTCGGCGAATTCATGCGCGAGTAGGAGACGCGTACCTTTCCCTTGTGCTTCGAGTGTGATGGTGACGCGTGATTCGCCAGGCCCGAACGGTGTGCCACTCTCGTAGCCGTAGCTGAACACAATGCGATCCGGCGACGCGATCTCGAGCACTTCGCCCGACACTTCGACATTGCCCGGATACTTGATGTAGACGCGACCACCAACGCGCGCATCGATTGTGGAGCCGGCGCCCCACCACCTGGCCCATCG
>JBKJTE010000240.1:0-10863 GCA_046590495.1 Gemmatimonas sp.
CTTCTCCCGCGTCACGAGGGACGCGCATGCGGTGGACGTGGACTCACAGCTGATCTGGTGCAGAACAGCGATCGTCTCCCGTACGCGACAGTCGAGTCGATCGTGTCAGCCGCGCCAGCGTTTGCGTTCGCCACGCGCGTCGATGTGACAATATGGCGTTGCAAAGCGCCTGCTGGAGTAAACGCCGAGTCCACCCGCGAGTTCGGGGTGCGTCCGTTCGACCCAGTCGACGGCCTGCTCAACGCGATACGCGTCGAAGATTGTCATGCGGCCATCGCCGTCAGCATCGATGGCAACGTCAGCCGCGTCGCCATAGAGGTGACGTGAATCGCGGGCCGAGCCTTCAACGCCGGCGTTGTGCAGCGGTGTGCGAAAACCGCTGTGCACTTCGAGTGAGAAGTCGATCTGCTCTTCGCCGCGACGACGGGACAGTTCGCGCAGCACGAGCTCCACTTTGTCGAGCACGCGCGGATCGATTGCCGCGTAGCGAGGCCACGTTTTCTGCGAGTCGTGCGTGATGAAGTCGCGCACCTTGAGGTGCCGCGAAAGGGGAATGTCCATCTGATCCGCGCGCACTTCGGTGAAGCCCGCCGGACGTTCCGCCTGTTCGTTACGCGACCACTCGGCGGGGTATCGTCCAATCTGGTAGCCGTTGAGCGTGCTGCCGAGTTTGAGCTCGAAGGGAACGACGACAGCGAGACGCGGTGATTCGATGCGCTGCTCTACGCCGCCGCGCGAAACGACCAGCTCGTAGAAGCCCGCTTCAAGAGGAGCGAGGAGCGTGTCGCCGTCGAGGGGACGTGCGACGTCGCCAGACTGCTGGCTACCGACGCGCAACCACTGATATGTAAATCCGACCGGCGCGCCGTGCACCTGAAGTGGGAATGCCACGCGTTCGCCGGCGCGGACGAAGTGCATCTGCACGTCGCCGCTGAGTCCATGCGAGGCCATCGTTGCTTCAACGACCGGGACGCCGCGTTTTGCGCTTTCTGCCGAGGACCCGGCCAACAGCTCTTCAGGCGGCTGATACAGCTCGACCGCGGTGATCGCTGCGAGTCCGCTCAGCACGATCGCGAGACGGCGCTTCACAGTGCGCCCCAACGTGCACGCGTGCCACGCACATCGATGTGCACGAACGGGCCGTGCGCAGACGTGGCGTGATAGATGCCCACGCCCCCGACGAGATCGGGGTTGGCTCGCTCGACGCGTTCGGCGGCATCGGCAATCACCTGCGCATCGCGCGTGTCCACGCGACCGTCGTGATTGAGGTCGCCCATCCAATCGCGGGCACCGTTCACCACGTACACATCGGCCGCGTCGCCGTACTGATGGCGACTGTCCTTCACTCGGCCACCAGCGCCAACGCCCTGCTCGTTGTATTGCGGCGTACGAAAGCCGGACATGACGCGCAGGCGATTGACGGGAACACCCATCTTGCGGAGTTCGGCGATCACGAGTTCGAGCTTGTCGACCAGCGGCTCACGCAGCACCAGATACTTGGGCCACAGCTGCACCTGATCGTGCGTCAGAAAATCGCTGAGCCGGAAATGCTCCGAGACGGGCGTGTCGCGATTGGCAGCGGTGACTTCGACAAAGCCTTCAGGATTCGAATAGGCGGCCGACCGCACGGTGTGACGCTCGCTTGGAAAAAATCCAATGCGATAGGCGCCGATCCGTCCGCGCACTTTGTCCGCGAAGGGGCGCATGGTGATGAAGTGAAACTGGCTCGCGTCGTCACCGGCCGCGTAGACGCCTGGGCGCGACGCGTGGAGACCACCAAACAGCTCGCGCAAGAGCGGAATGGTTGCAACGCGAGCGGGCGTCACGAATCGGGCGCGCAACTTGCGACTCCGTCCGCGCAGTGAGTCGAGAAACGCATTCGACTCGACTCGTGCTTCCGATCGCGACGTATTCGTAGGCGAGCCGTTGGAAACTGCGCGCGCATTTGCGTGCGATGGCAAGGCCAAGGCAATCGCAAACGCCGCGACCGAAACTCCGATTGCGCCGGCTAGAGGCCGACGGACGCGGAGCGCTGTCGAAGCGTTCGGAGAGCTGCCAGGGCGCGCGCGGTCGGCTGCGCTATCCTGCGGTTGCGTTGCAGTGGAAATAGTCTGACTGGTTCGAGGTTCTGGAGGTCCTGCCTGAGCCTCAGCGCAAGCGCTCGTCTCACTCAGGCAGGACGATCAAAAACAGAGATGGAAATATAACCCATCCCGAGAGGCCCTCGAAGCGGTCCGAACGACCGCCGTGTGACAGCGGGTACGTTCGTCAGTAGATGAAGACCGGGGTGCCGAGTGCCACGCGTTCGTACAGCTCCCGGATGTCTTCGTTCCGCATTCTGACACATCCATGGCTGACGGCACGCCCGATGGAGTTCGGCTCGTTGGTGCCGTGGAGGCCGTAGCCGTCGCCGAGGTAGAGTCGGAAGTCGCCCAGCACGCCGAGGTATTTCCGCTGGTTCGTTCCGTATGGCGGAATGACGATCTTGCCGTCGGCGACGATCTCCTTCCCTTCTTCGGCGGTGAGTATCCGCGACTCACCGTCTCTGGATTTGCGGACGACGTCGTTGTCCACGACGGTCAATTCACCACCATCCTTGAGTTTGATCGGTGCGCCGCGCTCGAGCTGCGTCATCCCGAGCCCGCGCCGGTTGGCCTGCTCCTGATAGTGCCAGTCGGGGGGGACCCAGGCCGGAGCCGAATCCCGTCGCTGCACCACGAGTCGGCCGCGCGGCGTGTCAAAGTGCAGGACCTTGCTGTTTCCCTTGATGACGAGCGTCTTGCCACTGCCCGTCGCGACCGGGGCGGTAAACAGGACGCTGTCGCCCTGCTTGTACCAGACGCGGTGGTCGGCGATCGAGACGACGATGTACGGACCGCCAGGCGCGGCTTCCGGCACTTTCCCCAACTCGGCGCGAAGACTGTCGGCACCCGTGCCGGCTTCAAGGCGTGCCTGTTGGAGCGCTTCAACATTGTCGTTGAAAACCAGGCGGGCGACGTCGCGCCCGAACCGGATGCGCAGCGTCGTGTAGCCCAGCCAAGCGCTCAGCAGCAGCGTGATGATGACGAGCACGGGCAGAAGCCAGCGCGAAAGTGTTGGCGACGGCGGGCGGGAGTCTGAGGCGGCGATCAAAAGAAGTAGACCTTCATGCCGCGGGTGAGATTGGCCTTGATGGCGGCCAGATCGGCTGCCGGAGCGCGGATCGCTCCAGGCATGACGTAACTGCTATCGGCCAATGGTCCCGTGGACGGCAGGGAATAAATGAGGGTGCCGCCACTGGTGACCACTGCGTCCGGACCGGTCCACGCGACCGCCGATCGCCCGGCGGGCACCGGCAACCCCCGATCGACCCAGAGCCAACTTGGCAGCTCAAATGCGTCACTCGCGGTGAGCAAACGCTCCACGGTTCGCGTCCCCTGCGGGATGGACACCTGGAGCGTATCCGGGGGTATGCCCACTCGGCGCGCCGGCCCCACCTGAACCGCGAAGCGTCGCAGTTCTGCCCCCGATCGTTCAAAAATGGCCGTGGAGGAATCGGTGTTCACGGACAGATGCACCGCGTCGTCTACCAATGCCTGACGGCGCATCAGTTCGAGCATCACCCCCGATTCTTCGGCTTCGGCGGTGAGAATGGCGTCGGTCCGCTGTCGTTCGATGGCGGTCATACTGGCGCGTAACCGTGCGGTCTCGTCGACATAGCGTCGTCGTCGCAGCAGCAGCGCACCGTCGAGCACCACGGTCGCAAGCAGTACAAGTGAAAGGATGATGGTG
This sequence comes from Gemmatimonas sp., assembly GCA_046590495.1. Lineage (GTDB taxonomy): Bacteria > Gemmatimonadota > Gemmatimonadetes > Gemmatimonadales > Gemmatimonadaceae > Gemmatimonas. Next base: position 3,772 of record JBKJTE010000240.1, read on the forward strand.
CGTCGTTGCATCGGTGTTCCCGTTGGTGGCGTCTGTAGGCCACGAGTAGATTGCGCTGTTCGTTACGTCAGAATTCGGTACCGCTGCTGCATGGCACTTTCATCGCCCCAACCCGAGTACGGATGCCCGCCCGCACCGCGCGACCTGTTGCCCTGATCATCCTGGACGGATGGGGCTACCGGGAAGAACGCACTGCCAACGCAATCCAACTGGCCGACACGCCAAACTGGAAAAAAATCTGGGCTCATCCGTCTCGAACATTACTCACCGCATCGGGGCGCGCGGTCGGGTTGCCGACCGGGCAGATGGGAAACAGTGAGGTCGGTCACCTGAATCTTGGTGCCGGTCGGATCGTTATGCAGGATTTGGTCCGCATCACGGCGTCCATCGAAGACGGCTCGTTCTTCACGAATCCCGCCTTGCTCGCGGCATGCCATGCAGCCCGTGATCGGCGTACCACGTTGCATCTCGTCGGACTCCTCGGCGATGGTGGAGTGCATGCGTACGATGAACATCTGATCGCGCTCGTTGACTTGGCAACGCGCGAAAGGGTTGGTCGCATCGTCATTCACGCGCTGCTTGATGGACGCGACACGCCACCTTCGTCGGGCATGGGTTTTCTGCGGGAGTTGGTCGCGCGCGTGGACGGGCGCGCACAGCTCGCGTCCGTGTCCGGACGGTACTACGGCATGGATCGGGACAATCGATGGGAACGGACGGAGAAGTGGTATAACGCCGCCGTGCAGGGTGCGGCCCCACTCGCCTCGGATCCGTTCGAAGCCTTGCAGCGCGCGTACGGCAGCGGTACCACGGACGAATTTGTGCTGCCGTTTGTGATGCAGGCGCCGGACGGCAGCGCACTCGCGCCGATGCGCGATGGCGATGCGGTGATCTGCTTCAACTATCGCTCGGACCGAATGCGACAGTCGATGCGCGCGTTGGCGATGCCCGACTTTACCGGCTTCACCACGGGGACGCGTCCTGCTGTCAGCATCACCACGATGACGCGTTACGAGGAAGACTTTCCCTTCCCGATCGCCTTTGCCGCGCAGTCGATGCACAACCTGGTGGGCGAAGTGATTTCGAACGCAGGGCTCACGCAACTGCGCACGGCGGAGACCGAGAAGTATCCACACGTGACGTTCTTCTTCAACGGCGGACGCGACGCGCCATTCCCGGGCGAAGATCGCAGTATGGTGCCGAGTCCAAAGGTTGCGACGTACGATCTGCAACCTGAGATGAGCGCTGAAGGCGTGTGCGATATTCTCTGCAACGCGCTGGCCAATCGCACGCACGATTTTGTGCTCTGCAACTTTGCCAACTGCGACATGGTCGGACACACGGGTTCGATCCCTGCCGCGATCAAGGCCGTTGAAACGGTCGACCATTGCCTCGGCCGCATTCTCGAGGCCGCGGCGAAGGGCGGCGCGCGGCTGATCATCACGGCCGACCATGGTAATGCGGACGTTATGGTCGATCCCGTCACGCACCAGCCGCACACGGCACACACGACCAATCCCGTGCCGGTTGTTCTGATCGATCCCGATGGCGATCGCAAATTGCGCGACGGTGGCGCACTGTGTGATGTCGGTCCCACTGCCCTTGCACTGCTTGGCGTTGCATTACCCGCCGAGATGACCGGTCGCGATCTGCGCGACCTTTCGCATCCTCCCACGAGCTGATGACATTCTCTTTTTCGACTGCTGCGCCTCGCGCCGGTTTCCTTGCGCCGTTGGCGGTCGCGTTGCTGCTGGTTGCTCCTTCGCAGCGTGCCATCGCACAGGTGGGTCACCTGCCCGACAAGAGTCCGTACGAGGATGTGAAGCCGGGGCAGACGCTTTCTCTCAGTGTCGGCCAGCTCAGCGTGAAGCGTGATCCGGCCAACGTCGCGCCGGCCGCGTCGCCGTTTGTGTCGCTGCGCTATGACTTGCCCGTTGGTGGGCCCGCGGCGCTGTACGCGCGTTACTCGTTTGCGCCGTCAGACCGGAATGTGATCGACCCGTCCAAGCCCAGGGCAACGCGACTGGTCGGCAAGCCGAATGTGACGACGCACATGATCGACCTCGGGCTCGATCTGTCGCTCACGGGACAGAAGACGTGGCGCCATCTGATGCCGTCACTGAGCGGTGGACTGGGCGTCGTGAGCGACTTCGCGAGCGCTGATACAGGCGCGTACAAGTTCGGTACAAAGTTTTCGTTCAGCTACGGCGCAGGCATCAAGTATCTGCTCAAGAACGGGTGGGCGATTCGCGGCGACGCCACGAATTCGATCTGGCAGTACCAGTACCCGGACAAGTATTTCGTGAAGGCGTCTGATACCACGTCGGTGCTGAGCGACACGCGCGCCAAGTCTGCGTGGCGGGGCAACTGGTCGCTGTCAGCGGGTGTCTCGATTCCGATCTTCCGGTAGTCATCGGATGCCCCGCACGTCACTGACACGTCGCGTGATCTTCGCGGCTGCGCATCGCTATCGCCGTCCCGATTGGAGCGACGCCGAAAACGCCGATATCTTCGGTGCCTGCGCGCATCCGAACTTTCATGGGCACACGTACCTGTGCGACGTGACCGTTGCCGGACCCGTGGACGAAGAAACGGGATTCATCGTCGATCTCGGGTTTCTCGATCAGGTCCTTCAGCGCGAAGTGCGTGATCGATTCGATCATCGCAACATCAATCTCGACGTTCCTGAATTTGCGGATGGCAAGTTGATTCCAACCGGCGAAAATCTGGCGCGCTTCATCGCCGACCGTCTGCAATCGGCACTCTCGCGCACCACGGCGCGCGTGGTGCGTGTGCATCTCGCAGAAGACACGACACTGAGCTCGACGTACGAGGTGGACGCGTGAACCGGCATCCGACGACTCGCCTCACCGGGAACGGGAACGCTCGCGGGCGCGTGGGATTTACGCGGGCAGCGCGCGCGCTGATCGTTTATGCGCTGGTGTCGGGTGCCGTTGCATGCGCGCGACGCGGCACGGCGCCGGTTGGCGCGCATCGCCCCGAGCCCGTTGCGCCGCCAATGATGATTGCCGAACCGACTGCGATGCCACCGGCCGTCGTCCGTACGTCACCCACGTTGGGCGAGACGGTGCGGCACATTGCGGACTCGGCGACAACCGCGCCGATGTGGCGCACTGCGCGTTGGGGGCTGCTGGTGGTCGATGTCACCGCTGGGGACACGCTGATTTCGCAGGATGCCGATCGGATGTTCATGCCCGCGTCGAATGAAAAGTTACTGACGGCGGCGGTCGCGATGCAGCAGCTGGGGCCGGACTACCGCTGGCGCACCCCGGTGATGCTGCGTGGACACCAGCGCGGCGACTCCTGGTATGGCGACCTGCTCGTGTCAGGCAGTGGTGATCCCAGTTTCAGCGACACGATGCGCGGTGGAGTTGCGGCGAGTGCGTTTGACACGGTCGTGACTGCGCTCAAAGCGCGCGGCATCAGGCGCATTGTCGGCGATGTGGTTGCGTTCGGCGATGCGTTCACCGGTGCAACGACGGGATTCGGGTGGCAGGCTGACGACTTTGATGAAGCGTACAGTGCCGCGGTTGACGAATTGCTGTTCAACGAAGGCGAACTGACCGTGCGCGTCTTTGGTGGACTAAAGGACGGTGCGCCGGTCCGTGTGGTGCGCATGCCGACAGCGTCGTATCCACCAATCTCAAACAACGTTGAGACGCGCGCTCCGGCATCGCGCGCTGATCGGCTGCAGGCTGCGTACGACAGCCTTGGTGGCACACTGCAACTCACCGGCGCTGTTGCGGTTGGAGACAGTGCTTCGGTAACCGTGGCGTACCGTCACCCGGGCGATGCACTACGCGCTGCGCTGCGTGAGCGCCTGGTCGCAGGCGGCGTGCGGGTGCTCGCGGCGCCGGCGCGGAAGCTGTCGCGGCGCGAGCAGGCCAAGGCGGACAGTGTGAATGGCGTTTCGCCGTCAGACACCGTCGTGGTGCTCGTGTCGCCGCCGCTTCGCGATGTACTCCCAAAAATGCAGAAGCCGTCGCAAAACCAGATCGCCGAGTTGCTCTTCCGCACGAGCGGGCGCGCGGCGAGTGGGGACGGCTCTGCGGACAGCGCGCGTGCGGTTGGTGTACGCACGCTGGCGGGCTTTGGTGTGGACGCTGGTGAGATTGCATATCGCGATGGCAGTGGGCTCTCGCGTCACGACTATCTCACGCCGCGCGCGGTCGTGAAAGTGCTCGATGCGATGCGTCGCTCGCCATGGTTTGATGTGTATCGCGACGCATTACCGCTTGCCGGTGTAGACGGCACGATTGCCAATCGGATGAAGGGCACCGCCGCTGCGGGGAACGCACATGCCAAGACCGGCACAGTCGACAAGGCACGGTCACTGAGTGGTTACGTGACGACCGCCGACGGGCATCTCGTACTCTTTTCGATGTTGTGCAACAACTACACCGTTGCCAATCGCGAGATCGAGCGCGTGCAGGATCTGCTCGTGGCAACGATTGCGGCGGCGCGTGTCGGCAGCGGTGGCGACTCGCGTGGCCGCTGATCTGAGGGCCGCCGCACTCTCGTATCACGACGCACTGAGGGCGATTTTGCGTGACGTAACCGCGCTGCCTGCGGAGACCGTCGCGCTCGAAGAATCGCTCGGCCGGGCGCTGGCGCAGGAAGTCACGAGTCCTGTTGCACTGCCGCCGTGGGACAACGCCGGGATGGACGGTTACGCAGTGCAGCGTGACGATGTGCGCGGAGCGACCGTTGATACGCCGGCGTTACTACGCGTGATCGGTTCGATCGCGGCGGGAGTGGATCCGCATTCACTCCCGACCCTCACGACCGGCACCGCGGCACGCATCATGACGGGCGCGCCGGTGCCGCCGGGGTGCCAAGCCGTGGTGCGCATCGAGGACACGGATCGCGCGCTCGATGTGGTGCGCATCAGCAACGACCGCGATCTTGGCGGACGCGGCAACGTACGACCGCGTGGTGAGGATGTCGCGGTCGGCGCGACCGTGTTTGACGCGGGCGTCACGATCGGTGCATCGCATGTCGGCACGCTGGCGAGTGTAGGCGCGGCGCGCGTGCGTGTGCATCGTCGACCGCGCGTGACCGTGCTTTCAAGCGGCGACGAACTCGTGCTGCTCGACCGGTTTGACGACGTGCTGGCGGGACGTCGTATCGTTTCCTCGACCACCTACGCACTTCCGGCGCTGTTGCGCGAGGCCGGCGCCGACGTGCGGGTGCTTCCGTTGCTGGCAGACGACCCCGGTGTCGTCGCTGATGCGATCCGTGATGCGGTGACCCATGGCTGCGATCTGCTCATCACGACCGGCGGCGTTTCCGTCGGCGCGCACGACTACACACGCGAGGCGCTTCTTGCACTCGAAGGCACACTCGGCTTCTGGCGTGCACGCATTCGCCCGGGTGGACCGATCGGCACGGGACACGTGCTTGGCGTGCCATGGCTCGGACTGCCCGGCAATCCGGTTTCGACGATGGTCACCGCGGCCCTCTTTGCGTGGCCGCTCATCCGAACACTCGGCGGACACAGCGCGGCGCATCACGTGCCACTTCGGGTGCGCGTGAACGACAGTTTCGACACGGCCGCACCGCTCACACACTTTGTGCGCGTGCGGCTCTCACCGGCACGGGATGGGATGTTGGACGCAGCACTCGCCGGGCCGCAAGGTTCAAATCTTTTGCGCACCATGGCAATCGCGAACGCGTTGCTGATCGTGCCTGAAGCGATCGATCGCGTCGATGCGGGGATGATGCTCGATGCGTTGCTCATTCCCGGCAACGGGTTTCTGGGCGCAGCGGTTGGCGGGACCTGGCCGGAGCAGGTATGAGTCAGCAGTGGAGCGATATCGTACGCGACAACATCACCACGTTGCACGGTGCAGCGCTTGATGACGCTCTGGCGCGCCGCTTTGTGCTGGCCGATGAAACGGTTGTCGTTGACGACAGCACGTTCACGTTACGCAAGCCGGCCAACGCAGACCATCTGATCAGTGAAGCCGACTACGTCATGGATGAGAGGCTGCCGTATTGGGCGGATCTCTGGCCGTCGTCGCGCCAACTCGCAACCACGCTCCTTCGCGAGAACGGCGCCGGGCGCACTCTGCTCGAGCTGGGCTGCGGTCTGGGGTTGCCAACCGTCGCAGCGATGCGCGCAGGATTCGATGTCACGGCCACGGATTACTACGAAGATGCGTTGCAGGTGACGCGCGCCAACGCAGGTCGCAATCTCGACCGCGAGCCACACGTGCGCATGGTGAACTGGCGCGAGTGGCCTGCCGACATCGGCACGTTCGACGTGGTCGTGGCCGCGGATGTCATTTACGAGCAGGAGTACGCGGTACTCGTCGCGGCGTGCATCAAGCGTGCACTCAAGCCCGGTGGTGAGGCAATCATTGCCGATCCGGGGCGCGTGGCTCTGGCAACGTTTCACACGCAGCTACCGATCGTGGGGCTTGAGGTGACCGGAACCACGACCACGCCCTACGTCGAGGGAAAAATCAATCAGCAGATTCAGGTCCTGCGCCTGCGTCATCGGAAGGACTAACGCAGGCTTTATGGCGTGTATCGCGCCGTAGCGCGGATTTATTGCGCGACTGTAACTGCGATTGGTGCCGCGAGCCGCTGCGCGAAGGTGTCGAGATATTTCCACCACGCTTGCGGCGACGGGATTGCACCGGCGGCCGTCCACGTTGCGCCGACGTAGTTCACCACCGGCCGGCCCGAGGTGGCGCTGGATACGGCGAGATAATGGCCGTGCACTTCCTTCCAGTCCGAGACCTTGTCGCGCGGAATGATCACCGCCGTACCGATCTCGCCGTGCCCGCCATTTTTGGGTGCAGTCGGTCCCCACGCGGCCAGCCAGGCGTAGCTGTTCACTCTACTGGTGCTGCCGACCAGCCCCGGGCGCTTGACGAGGCCGATGACGTAGGGAATCGTCGTAGCTGCGCCGTTCTCCACCTTGAATGTGCTCTCTTCGCGATAGAGCATTTGTCCCGCGTCGACACTGATGCGTTTCACTTCGCTGACGGAGAGCCCGGGCGCGCTCCACGGATCGTAACGCAGCTCGAATGTCGCGCGGAGCGGCCCGTCGTTGATGATTTT
>JBKJTE010000268.1:0-6202 GCA_046590495.1 Gemmatimonas sp.
GACGGGTTCTATGGGACTGGCATTGATACGGGCACCGCGGAGAACGCGGGCGGTAACGGGAGCGAGGAGTAACACATGATTGATTTCCGCAGTGTGCGCGACACCCGCGCATCGGCATTCGACTTCATTCAGGTCCGGATCGCCTCACCCGAGGAGATCCGGGGACCCAAGGACGCCAAGGAACGCGAACGGCTGGAGATGGCCGGCGTGCGCACCTGGTGGTCGTGGGGCGAGGTGACCAAGCCCGAAACCATCAACTACCGCTCCTTCAAGCCGGAAAAGGACGGTCTCTTCTGCGAGCGCATTTTTGGTCCCGTCAAGGACTGGGAATGCCATTGCGGCAAGTACAAGCGCATCCGCTATCGCGGCGTCATCTGCGATCGCTGCGGCGTTGAAGTCACGCTGAGCAAGGTGCGGCGCGAGCGCATGGGCCATATCGAATTGGCCGTGCCGGTCGCGCACATCTGGTTCTTCAAGACGTTGCCGTCGCCGATGGGCAACCTGCTCGACGTCACGCTGCGTGATCTCGAAAAGGTCATTTACTACTCGAACTACATCGTCATCGATCCCGGCAGCCAGGAGGCGCGTGAGCGTCAGCTGCTCGACGAAGACGAGTATCTCGATCTGCGTCAGCGCGCCAAGGCGGAAGGCGATACCGCGTTCCATGCGGAAATCGGTGCGCCGGCCGTGCGCGAACTGCTCAAGCGTCTCGACGTCGACAAGGTGGCGGAAGAACTCCGTGGCTCAGTCGTCGGCGAAACGTCGCAGCATCGCAAGAAGCAGATGCTCAAGCGTCTCAAGATCGTCGATGCGTTCCGTCTCTCGGGTGAAGGCGGCGAAATCCGCAATCGTCCGGAGTGGATGATCCTCGACGTCATCCCGGTCATCCCGCCCGATCTGCGTCCGCTCGTTCCGCTCGATGGCGGCCGTTTCGCCACGTCGGATCTGAACGACCTGTATCGTCGCGTCATCAACCGCAACAACCGCCTCACCAAGCTCATCTCGCACCGCGCGCCGGAAGTCATCCTGCGCAACGAAAAGCGAATGCTGCAGGAAGCGGTCGACGCACTGTTCGACAACGGACGTCGCTCCAAAGCCATTCGTGGTCGTGGCAAGCGTCCGCTCAAGTCGCTCTCCGACATGCTCAAGGGCAAGCAGGGGCGCTTCCGTCAGAACCTCCTCGGCAAGCGCGTCGACTACTCGGGCCGTTCGGTCATCGTGGTCGGTCCAGAGCTCAAGCTGCACCAGTGCGGTCTGCCCAAGGCGATGGCGTTGGAGCTCTTCAAGCCGTTCATCATTCACAAGCTCGTTGAGAGCGGTGAAGCGGAGACGGTGAAGCGTGCCAAGAAAATTGTCGAGCGCGAAAACGCGATGGTCTACGAGGTGCTGGAAGGGATCATCAAGGACCATCCGGTATTGCTCAATCGCGCGCCGACGTTGCACCGACTTGGTATCCAGGCGTTCGAGCCGGTGCTCGTTGAAGGCAAGGCCATTCGTATTCACCCACTCGTTTGCGCGGCGTTCAATGCCGACTTCGACGGTGACCAGATGGCCGTGCACGTGCCGCTTTCGTTCGAAGCACAGATCGAATCGCGCGTGCTCATGCTCTCGTCCAACAACATCCTGAAGCCTTCGGACGGTCGTCCGGTTGCGGAACCGTCGCAGGACATCGTGCTAGGTTGCTACGTCGCGACCAAGGCCCCGATCGGCTTCGAAGCGTTGCTCAAGGATGCGGCACTCGCGATGAAGTTGCCCGCCTACACGGCGATCGACGAAATCGAGATGGCGATCGTGAACAACCGCATCACGTTCTACGAGGCGATCCGCTGGTTCGATACGCGACTCGAAACGCCGGCGTGGATCGTCACGACGACGGGACGTGTGCTGTTCAATGCGATCGTGCCCATGGGCCTTGAGTTCCTGAACAAGGACATGAAGAAGAAGGCGCTCGGCGAACTCGTCTTCCAGAGCTATCGCCGTTGTGGTCTCGCAGAAACGGTGGCGCTGCTCGATCGCCTGAAGGAATTCGGCTTCCGCAATGCAACGCGCGGCGGCGTCTCCATCGGCATCGAAGACCTGCACATCCCGAAGGAAAAGGCCGTGTTGCTGGCCGAAGCGACTGAGCGGGTCGAGCGCTTCGAGCGCGCGTACGCGACCGGTAACATCACCAACGGTGAGCGCTACAACAAAGTCATCGACACGTGGACGCACGCCAACACGGACGTTGCCGACGCGATGGTCAAGGCGATGCGTGAATCACAGGGTGGGTTCAACCCGGTGTTCATGATGTTCGACTCCGGCTCTCGTGGTTCGCGCGATCAGATCCGTCAGTTGGCTGGTATGCGCGGTCTGATGGCCAAGCCGCAGAAGAAGCTCACCGGTGGCATCGGCGAAATCATCGAGAACCCGATCAAGTCGAACTTCCGTGAAGGCTTGTCGGTGCTCGAGTACTTCTCGTCGACGCACGGCGCCCGTAAGGGTCTGGCCGACACCGCACTGAAAACGGCCGACGCCGGTTACCTCACGCGTCGTCTCGTCGACGTCGCGCAGGACATGACGATCGCTGAAGAGGATTGCGGTACGATCCTCGGACTGGACACGTCGGCGCTGAAGGAAGGCGAAGATGTGATCGAGCCGTTGGCCGAGCGGTTGACGGGCAACGTCGCAGCCGAGGATGTGTTCGATCCGATGGAGCGCGACGAGGCTGGTCGCCCGAAGTTGTTGGTTGAAGCAGGACAGTTGATCGGCGAAGAGACAGCGGATGCGATCGAAGCGTCGGGTATCGAGACGGTGAAGATCCGTTCCGTGCTCACCTGCGAAGCGAAGCGTGGTCTCTGCCGCATGTGCTACGGTCGCAACCTCGCCACCATGGCGATGGTCGACATCGGCGAAGCGGTTGGTATCATCGCCGCACAGTCGATCGGCGAGCCGGGTACGCAGCTGACGTTGCGCACGTTCCACATCGGTGGTGCTGCAGCACGTATCGCCGAACAGACCAAGCGCAACACCAAGAAGGCCGGTGTCATCGAGTACGGCGATCGTCTTATCACCGTGCAGAACGCTGACGGTCAGAAGGTTGTCACGTCGTACGAAGGCGAGCTTGTCATCAAGGCGTCAGCCGACAAGCACGCTGCCATCGAAGCGCGCCTCGCGGTGCCGCTCGGTGCGTACCTGATGGTCGAAGACGGACAGGTCGTGAAGAAGGAAGACACGGTCTTCACGTGGGACCCGTATTCGAATCCGATCATCTCGGACGTCGACGGTGAAATTCGCTTTGTCGATCTCGTTGAAGACGAGTCGTTGTCCGAGGAGCTCGACGAGCTCACCGGTCTGCGTCAGCGCGTCGTCATCGAAGACCGCGAAAAGAAGCTCCACCCGCACATCGAGATCTGGCAGAACAAGGGCGGCAAGGAGAAGCGCGTACGCGACTTCATCGTGCCGGTCGGCGCTGTCATCATCATCGAAGATCGGGCCAACATCTCGGCGGGTACCATTCTCGCCAAGATCAGCCGCGAAGCGTACAAGACGCGCGACATCACGGGCGGTCTGCCGCGAGTTGCCGAACTGTTCGAAGCGCGTCGCCCGAAGGATCCGGCCACGATCTCCGAGATCGACGGCTTTGTCCGCTTCGGCGAGATCAAGCGCGGCAAGCGCGAAGTTTTTGTCCGTCCGGCGCTCGTCGACAAGGGTCAGTGGGTTGTCGACGAAACGCAGGAAGAAGCAGTCTACGAAGTACCGGCCGGCAAGCACTTGCGCGTGCACGAGGGCGACCGCGTCCGCGCTGGTGACCGCTTGTCGGAAGGACCCGTCAATCCGCACGACATTTTGCGGATCAAGGGCCCGCGCGCGGTGCAGGAATATCTGCTCAACGAAGTGCAGGAGGTTTATCGCCTGCAAGGCGTGAAGATCAACGACAAGCACATTGGCGTGATCGTGAAGCAGATGTTGCAAAAGGTGCGTATCGTGGATTCGGGCGACACCGAGATGCTCGAGGGCGAGCATGTCGATCGCGCGATGTTCCGCGATGGCAACGACGAAGCCAAAAAGAAGAAGATTCGTCCGGCAACGGCCGAACCGCTCCTCCTCGGCATCACGAAAGCCTCGCTCACCACGCAGTCGTTCGTCTCCGCGGCTTCATTCCAGGAAACCACTCGCGTCCTCACGGATGCAGCGATCCGCGGTTCACGCGACGACTTGCTGGGACTCAAGGAGAACATCATCATCGGCCACCTTATCCCGGCCGGTACGGGTATGTACCGGTATCAGGAAGTGGATGTCGAGTCTGATGCGCTCCCGGCGCCGGAGCCGATTCCGGAAGCGTTGGAACCCAGCTTCGAAGCACTCATGCCTGCGCCATTTGCAGAGCCGGTGCCTTTCACGATGGGCGACGAGTAGCGCTGACGGAGTAGTTCCGAACGAAAAAAAGAAGGCCGCGAACTACACGAAAGCCGCGAATCTGATCTTCAAGATTCGCGGCTTTCGTGTAATTCGCGGCGGCTTTTGTTCTCGCGATGTTCGCGACGCAGGCGGCCTATCTCCGCTCGTATTCCGGAGGGCCGCCGGAGCGTGGACCGCGTGGAGGCACGCGTGAGGCCATCGTTTTGGCAGAGTCGAGCCACATGTTCACTTTCGACAACATCATATCGAACGCGAACTTCGCATTCCCTGACGGCGCCGTGATGTCCTGAGCGCGCGAGAATCGTCCTCCACGCACGTCGGTGAAAATCGTGACGAGCGTCAGCGAATCGCCGCGCTGCGTCACGACCCCACTCACGAGATAGTCCGCGCGAAGTCCCCAGCCGAGTGAGAGCCGATCGGTCCCGCTGCGCGCGGCGCGATCCGTGGTTTCGCTGTCGATTACGTCGTACTTGTCGGTCGTCAACGCGCTACGCAGAAACGTTGCCGCGTCACGACCTACACCACTGAACTCCCGCTTGCCCGTGCCATTCGTGAAATTCGAAATGACAACGCGGGTGCGGCCGTCGGACGGCGGTGCGATGATCGGTACTATGCCATTGGGCGCGCCTCGCGGTGCTTCCATGCGAACGGAGCGGGGCAGATTCGCAATCGTCGAATCCATTCGCTTGAAGGCGATCGAGATCGAGTCCGTGAAGATGCGTTTCACTTCGTTCAGATATGCGTCGCGATCGAGCGCGAATTCCATTTTGGGATCGTCGAGCGAATGGACGATGATGCGTTGAATCGCGGCGCCGGTTGCTGACGTGAGCTTTGCCGATGCGATCGCCGAGTCTTTGGGATTCCCGGACGCCTGCGCCGCTGACATGCGTTTGAGCATCACCTGCATGATCGCGAGCGACTCTGCACGGCTGAGTGTGACCGGAACAGCGATAGGCCGAGTGCCATCAACGGCTGCATTGCCAACCGCGCTGTCACGAAAGACCGGGCGTGCATCGTTGGCAGCGGTGGCGCTATCGGTCTCGCGTGCGCCGGCGGCGATCTCCATCCGTTTTGAGCGATCGCCGCCCGGGCCTGCATCGCGCGCCTTGTCAGGCATCGTGTTCGCAGCGCTTGTGGCTGGCGCGCGTCCGCGCATTTGTTGTGCGATCAGCAGCGAACCGGCGACAACGACTACGGCCGCGGCGACCATCCGCCAGGGGCGTTTGGGTGAGCCAGGGATTGCGCCCGACGCGCCAGCCATCGGCGGCAGGGCACTGAGTTCCATGAGGAGCGCCTGCGCCGACTGCGGGCGCTTGCTCGCGTCCTTTTCGAGACAGTGCATGATCACGGCAGACAGTGCTTCAGGAATTGACGGGAGCGCCGTGTGCGGCGCTGGCGGTGTGACCGTGAGCTGCGCTGCGAGGGTTGCCTGCGGTGACGTGCCAGTGAACGGCGACGTCCCGGTGAGCAGTTCGTACCCAAGCAGGCCCACGGCGTAGATGTCCACGCGATGATCGGCGGCCGGATCGGCCGCGAGCTGCTCGGGTGCCATGTACGCTGGCGTTCCGATTGCCATTCCGGTCGTTGTGCCACCGGCGATCGGAATCGACGCGCTGAGTGCTTTCGCGACACCGAAGTCGGTGACGAGCGCGTGCAGCCCCGACGTCAGGATGTTGTCGGGCTTGATGTCGCGATGCACCGTGCCGCGCAGGTGTGCATACGCGAGTGCATCGACGACATCGTGAAGGATGCGGACCACATCGCGAACGGGGAGTCGCTTCTGGCGCTGCAATGCCCCACGGAG
>JBKJTE010000339.1:0-4554 GCA_046590495.1 Gemmatimonas sp.
CGCTTGTTGAAGTGCCGTACCGGCACCCGATCTACCATCTCGTCTACGATTTTCCGAATGGTCCGCCAAAGGTCCACGAGCACGACGGGAAACCGGCACAAGGCTTTGGCATCTTCATCGGCAATCGCCTCGCCGTGTATTACACCTACTCCGCCGATCTCGGCAACGGATGGGAAGACGTGGGCACGTATCCTGATCCACCGGCTCTGCACGAGGCAGCAATCCGCATGGGTGTGAACCTGTTTACCTACGCGGCCACCAGCCGAGTGCAGCCGTGACCGCGCCGGCGCTGCGAAGCGGTGTGTCGACAACGTCGACACTTGAAGAGCGATTGCAGCGCGAGCAGTCGTCGCTCCGACTTCGTTCGATGGCCGTGGTTGTGCTGACAGTTGTTGGAATTGTCGCACTGCTGCTTGCGATCGGTTCGCTGACGCTTGGCGCCGGCCGGTGGATGGCGTTGCCGCGGCCGACGCCGTTGCTCTTCTGGGGGAGTGCGGCGCTGTTGGCGGCGGTCGCCACACGCTGGCTCCACCGGCGGGACGTCGAGCTGTCGTCGCTGCGCGCGTTGGCCGGCACTGTCGAAGACGAGATGCGTTTGCGCTCGGGGTCATTACGCGGCGCACTTGAAGTCGGTCGGGATGGCGTGCTCGGTGCGCGTGCGGCGCAGGACGTCGCGGGCAAGCTTTCCCCCGGTGTGCTCGCACCCGCGTTGGCGCAGCGCCTTACGCGCGCGTTAGGCTTTGCGGCGGCGTGCGCCGCTGTGATGGTCGTGGCGCTCGGCGTTTCCGCCCGTTCGGCACGCGATGGATTCGCGGCGGTGGTGAATCCAATCGCCGCGTGGCGCGGCACACTGCTGCCGCCACTCGGATTCGATCGCCTGCCGAGATCAGTGCCGCGCGGCATGCCGCTCGTCGTTCGCATCGAAGCCACAGGACGGAAAACGGTTGTTGTTTCGCGTCGCGCCGCCGGTGAAGCGTGGCGCGACACCACGCTCGTGATCACGGAAAACAGTGGCGGCATCGCAACGTTGGCGGTAGGCCCGGTGCGTGCGGCCGTGTCGCTGCGCGTCAGCGATGGACGTGCGCCAATTGCGGAAGCGACGGTAAATGTTGCCGATCGCGGTTGGATTGGAGACGTCGCGCTGTTCGCGCAATATCCGGTGTACCTGCAGCGCGTGAACGAAACGATCGAGCCCGTCCCGCCCATTCGGGTGCCTCGTGGAACACGCGTGCGCGTGACGGCGAATCTGCGCGGTGGCGCGCGCGCGGCGTTCCTGACCGACGGCAAAGACACAGTGCGATTCGGTGGCGACACCGCCGTCACGACGACACTGGCGCTTGATCACGATGGCAAGTGGTGGTGGAGCGCCGAAACCACGTCGCGCGACGGTCAGGCCACGCTGCCGACTGAATTGCCCGACGCACTGGCGTTCACAGTCGTTGGCGATCGCGCACCTGACGTGACCATTCGCGCACCGGTGTCGGACACCGCGATCGGTGCCAGAGGCGTTGTGCCGATCATTGTGCAGGCAAGCGATGACCACGGGGTCGGCAACATTGCGCTTCAGATCTGGCGTGAGAGCGCAGGCGCGAACGCCAAGGACAACGCTGCGGCAAAAGCGAAGCGTGAGCGTGTCGATGTCGCCGATCCGGCGGCACCGATTTTTATCGGCGGAGCGACACTCGCACTCGATGGACGCGATCTGCAGCCCGGCGACAAACTGCACGTCGTCGCGGTCGCAATCGACAATTCGCCGTGGCGGCAGGCGACAATGAGCTCCGAAGTGATTCTGCGCGTCCCGACGTTGAGTGAGCAGCGTTCACTCGCCCGGTCGCTTGCAGACTCGCTTGCCGCACGCGCGGCGCAGATGGCGCAGCAGGAAAAGCGTCTCCAACAGAATACCGCTGACGCGTCACGCAGTCGTGAGCTCAAAGACGGCAACAAGGACAGCTCGCAGCCGAACGGCGGAAAGTCACAGCAGGGCAAGGACAAAATGAGTTTCGCTGCTGCAGAAAAAGCGAAGCAGCTCGGTCGCGATCAGCAGCAGCTCAGCTCCAAGGTCGATTCGCTGCGTTCGAGCGCCAAGGAACTCGAAGAGCGGCTCAAGAACGCGGGTGCGCTCGACACGGCATTGGCGGCACGTATGCGCGACGTGCAGAAAATGTTGCGCGAAGCGATGTCTCCTGAAATGCAGAAGCAGTTGCAGTCGCTCGAAAAGAGCACGGAGCGTTTGAGTGGTACCGAAGCGCAGCAGTCGATGGAGCAGCTGGCCGCGCAACAGCAACAGATGCGTCAACAGCTCGAGAAGAGTGCTGAAATGCTCAAACGCGCCGCACTCGAAGGGGCGATGAGCACGTTGCGCGACGATGCGCAGGAGTTGGCGAAAGCCGAGCAGCAGCTCGCCGACAAGATGGACGGGAAGAATCAGAACAGCAGCGGCCAGAAATCAGGACAGAAGTCGGGTGAGAAATCGCAGAATGGTCCGGCGATGGACCCCAAGACGCTGGCTGAACGCTCGCGTGAGTTGGAGAAAGAAATCGAGAAGTTGGCCAAGCGACTCGAAGAGGCGGGGGCCAAGCCCGGTGCTTCAAAGACCAAGGCTGCGCAGCCGATGGTGAATCAGGCTGCGGACGCGATGCAACGCGCTGCCGAAAAGGCTGCTGATGATGCGGCTAAGGAAAGCGCTGGCGCGAAACAGGACGCGTCCAAACAGAATGGGCAGCAAGGGCAGCAGGACAAGAACGGACAGCGCGGCGAACAGAAGGGCGACGAGTCGCTCGAGAAGGCGCTCAACGCACTTAAGGAAGACAAGGGCGAGGCAGCAAACGCTCAGGCTGGCAAGAAGCCCGATCCCAAGATGGCTGCCGGTGCCGCAACGCAGTCGGGCAAGGACGGCGAGCAGCAGAAAGGCGCGCAGCAGGGTGGTTCAAAGGATGGTCCGCCGACACAGTCCGAGAAGGGGCAGTCGAAAGACGGCCAGCAAGGGCAGCAGGGCGGCGAACAGAGTGGCGGTGGCGGAGGGAGTGACGCACGCAAAGCCTCGGACGCGATGGACAAGGCCGCCAAGCAGCTCGCATCGGCCCGCGAGTCTCAGGTTGATGCGTGGAAGACTGAACTTTCGCAGCAACTCGATCAGTCGATCAACGAAACGATGCAGCTCGCGCGTCAACAGCAGCAGCTCGAGCAGAAGGCGCGTCAGCAGGGCGGGACTCAAGGCATGCAGGGCGAGCAGGGTGCAGTTCAACAAGGTGTGCAGAAGGCCGCAGAGCGTCTTGAGAAGGCCGGACGTAGTTCGTCGCTGTTGTCGCAACGTTCGCAAAAGGCGATGGCTGATGCGCAGCGTCAGGTTTCCAACGCCACGCAGCAGATGGGGAGTTCGTCGCAGGCGGGCGGCACTGAGTCGGCGCAGTCGGCGATGAAGGACGCGAGTGAAGCGCTGAATCAGGCGCTCAGTTCACTCGTGCGCGATCGCGAAAAGGTGAACAACGCGCAGTCCGCATCGGGGTTCACCGAAATGATGGAGCAGCTCAAGCAGTTGGCGCAGCAGCAGGGCGCGCTCAACGGACAGATGCAGGGGCTCAACCTCATGCCCGGTGGCGCGCAGGGGCAGGCCGCACGCAACCAGGCGCGCGTGCTCGCGCGTCAGCAACGCGAAGTCGCGAAGACGTTGGCCGATGTGTCGGACGCAGACCAGACGGGTCGCACCGACGCGCTGGCCAAGGAAGCGCAAACGCTCGCACAGCAGATGGAGCGCACTGGCATCGACCCGGCAACCGCGGCGCGTCAGCAGCAGCTCTATCGTCGACTGCTCGATGCGGGCCGTTTCCTCGAACAGGATGAGCGCGACGATCAGGGACCCCGTGAAGCGAAAGCGGCAAACGCCAACGGCGTCAAAGCGGCTGTCGACGGTCCACAATCGGGCAAAGCAGGCAACAAATTTGCGCCGCCCACATGGAACGAACTGCGTGGACTCGGGCCCGACGAACGTCGACTGGTGATCGAGTATTTCCGTCGTCTCAATGGCAGCACGCCCTAGTCTGAACACGCGCTGTCGCACTGCGGCGATCGGACTGTTCACGGCGCTTGCCTGTATGGGCGCGCCGAGTGCGGGCGTGTCGGTCGCCCACGCCCAATCGAAGCCCGCCACTACGACAGCGACCGCGGCTGATACCGCCGACCCACTCGGCATCGCGCTCGACGCCGAAGAAAAAGGCGAACTGAAAAAGGCGGCGGTTGCATATCGCGCCGTGTTGCAGCGCGCGCTGCAGCCTGGTGTCGCCGAAGGTGATCGCGTCGCACTTTCGCTGCTCGGGCTCGAACGGGTCTGGGCCGAGACTGGCGCGCGCGATTCGATTCTTCCTGTCGTTCAGCGAGTGCTCTCGCTGCGCCCCGCCGATCCCGTTGCGCGTGGCATTCAGTTACGCACACTCGTGGGATTCGGCCGCGACGAAGAAGCGCGCATCGCCTTCAACTCGTGGCGACGTGCCGTTGGTAGCGACGGGGCGCCGTTCCGTGAGTACTCGCGCCTGTTGCTTTCGGCCGGACGCGCACAAG
>JBKJTE010000024.1:0-16729 GCA_046590495.1 Gemmatimonas sp.
GGACTTCGTGCGTGCGGGACCATCATGCGCCGCCGAGCCAGCAACTACCAGCAGTACTCCTGCTGCGGCTACAACGAGTGCCTTCATACCCGGACCTCCAGGTCTATGCGGCATAGGGGGGGAGACAAGACTTCAAAGGTGGGAGATGCTGAACACCGAGGCAAGTCTTTCGGTCCCAGCGAGTTGGGCGATCTCTGCGTAACCGTTTTGCCCAGGGGAGCCAACGTGAGAAATTCCCGCCGATCACTCCCAGAATGAATACGCAGCACCTACCGAAAACGTGGAGGAGGGCGAAGTGCGACTAAGCGCCATGCGAGTTCGCTGGATTGCGACTGCCGTTGTAGCCGTAGGTGTAGCTGCGACCACATTCAGTACCCCGGCAACCGCCCAAGGTACTCCACACCTGAACCCGATCATCGATCTGCACATCAAGAAGCAGCCTGTGTTCGGTCTGTATGCGCCCGCCAATCGTCGTGCCGGTCGTGGCGGCCCCGCACTTCCGCCAGACTCGGTGAAGAGCCCGGCGCAACTCGCGCAGGATGCACTCGTCAACAAGACGGCAGATTACATCTTCGATGGCGGGATGGAAGGGAATTTTGACGCGGCGTATCCCACGTTCGCCGAGTTTGTAAAGGGAATGGCAGCGGCAGGTCCCGTTGTCACGAAAGGACGATTTCATCATCCACTCGTAGTCAAGACGCCGGAAATTGCACCCGACACGATCAAGGCGGCCGAGCATATCGCGAAGCAACTCAACCTCGGCGTCAGCACAATCGTGTTCGTTGGAGTCGAGAGCGCAAACGAGGTGAAGCAGGGCCTCGCCATGATGCGATTCAAATCACAGGGCGGCATTCGGCCCGATGATGTCGGTGGTGCACCGGCTTTCTGGGGAATGAGTGACAAGCAGTACAAAGCGAAGGCCGACCTATGGCCGCTCAATCCCAAGGGTGAGCTGACCAACTGGACGATTGTCGAAAGCAAGGAGGGACTCGCACACATCCGCGAGATCGCGGCTGTGAAAGGGATTTCAGTGCTCTTTCCTGGCGCAGGAACTCTTCGCGGTGTGTTCAGCACCACCGCCGCCGATGGCAAGCGCACCCTCGACGAAAAAGCATGGGAGGCGGCAATTCAGCAGGTGCTTGCTGCATGCAAAGAGTTCAACGTCCCGTGCGGATATCCGGCAACATCGACAGACATCGAGATGCGTATGAAACAGGGGTTCAGCGTCTTCGTGATCGGCTGGGGTGAACCGGGATTCAAGGCGGTCGATATCGGTCGTATGGCGGCAGGTCGATAGTCGGGATACGTTCGCTCTGTCTACCTCTAATCGGAGCTATCCATTGCGAACTACGTCGTTCATTCGCGCCCTCCTCGTCCCGTGCGTCCTCGGCGCCGCACCATCGGCTACCGCGCAGATGGCAGATATACAAACCGGCGTGCGGGTGCGGCTCACCGCGCCCGGCGTCACCGCAGCGCGCACGGAGGGGATTGTGGTCCGGCGCACGATGGACAGCATTGCCGTGGTGACGCAGCCAGGCACGATTGTGGTGGTGCCGACACGGTCCATCACGGCCGGTGCAATCAGCCGCGGCAAGAGTCGCAGCGATGGTGCGAAGCGCGGGATGTTGTGGGGTGTTCCGATCATGACGCTGGGCGGCATCATGGTTGCGGCCATCGATGAATGCGCCAGCAACAATCCGGCGGGGCGCACTTCCTCCGCTTGCGTCGACACCGGTTGGGAGTTTGTGCCGTTGGCGGCCGTTAGCGGGCTTCTGTATGGTGCTGGCATCGGCGCGCTGATCGGCCGCGAACGCTGGGATAAGTTCGAGTTACCGGTGCGCGTGAGTGTGCGCCCCGGTGCCAACGGCGTCGCACTCTCGTTGCGTATGGGTAATCGCTGACCCAGCCGCAGCGGCCGGGCGATGAAGGCAGCCTTTCTTTTTGCGTTTCGTGCGCAAGTCGGCAGCGTCGCGCTACCGACTACTGACCACCATTCGTGGTTCCCATGTTCAGGAAGCCTCGAATCTGCTTCACCGCGTACGAAACCTTCAGTTCGAATGCGCGCTTCCCGAGTTCCTTGGATGCCCGACGCCCGTCACCCGTGATGCCGTTGTTGATGCGCTTCGCATTTGGATCGCGCGGTGTACCGGCAACAGCAATAGGATCGCCCAATGCCGTCTTGATCAGATCCTTGCGCACCCAGACGTCACCGCCGAGAAAGAGCATTGTCGACGTGTCAGGAATGCCGGCGTGGGAGCTGCTCGGATATCCCTGCGACTGCAGCCACTTGTCGAAGTCGCCCTGCGCTTTCGCGTACACTTCGTCGCAGTAGTACACGTGAATATTCTGCGGCGCGTACTTCGCATCGAGCTTCTTCGCGACCTCGGCGTACACATTCGGCTGACCGCCACCATGGTCGCCCATGAGGACGACGTTGGTGAATCCGGTCACGATCGCCTGCTCTGCCAAGCGCTCGAGAATTGCGCCGAGCAGTTCGGGTGTGAGACCGATCGTGCCCGGCAGTGTCGCGCTCGCGTTGTTCGGCGTGTACGGCAACACCGGCATCGCGATCGCATTGCCGAGTTCGAGCGCGATCTGCTTCACGGTCGCTTTCGCCATCAGGTTGTGGCCACCATTCGCATTTTGTGGGCCGCGTTGCTCCGTGCCGCCGGTGTAGAAGAGCGCCGTCTTTTTGCCGGCCGCCATGGCATCGCGCACTTCCGGCCACGTCATGATTTCGAACTCGACGAGCGGTTCCTTCGGCTTGATGCGACGTGCCGTGGCGCTGCTGTTGCTGCGTGTCGCACTGGCGACGGTTGCGGTCGCATCGCTCGCGGCCAGCGTGTATGCGCGCGCCGTCGTGGGCACGATCAGCGCGGTGCCGAGCGCGAAGGCGTGTGTGAGCGCACGAGCGGTCCGCGCGATATGCGGCGGCAAGTGCTGGAGCATGTGTGAAGTCATGTGTGAAGTCATGTGTGAAGTCATGTGCGAAGTCATCTGCGTCTCCTTGAGAAAGGGAGACGATCGATGGCGTACCATCGTCCGTCTCCCCTGTGTGTACTCAGTGATGTTTGGCGAACGCGGTGCGACTACGGGTTGCGGTCCGTGCAGCCCTTGAAGTTCGGATTGTTCCGCTCGGCGAACGGGACGACGAGGTTCACGTCGGTCGCGAACGAGTCACCCTTGCGCAGCGGCATCGTTCCGATCGGGAAGACTGTCGCCTGATCGCGCTTGTACTGACGAATGAGGCGGCGCATGTCGCCCATGCGATGGCCGGTGAGCCACATCCAGAACGCGCGCTCTTTGAAGAGCATGTCGATCGCAGCATCCTGCGTCGCCGGTGACGTCGGCAGCGGAGTGATTGCCGCCGCGAGTCCCGTTGCACGCAGCGTGTTCAACGACGCGAAGACGGCATCACGATCGGCCTGTGCGCCACCCTGCAACCGCGCTTCGGCTTCGATCAGGCGTGCTTCGATGCCGTCTGCCAAGGTCACGTTCGAATTCTGCGCCGGATACTTCTGTTCGAGCGGGAGGTTTGGGTCGCCATTGAACCCCGTGCGATTCGATGCGGTCCAGAGCACACGAGGGTCAGCCGGCGTGGTCAGGAAATCGAGACCGTTGACGCCTTCCTTTGTGCCGATGGTGTAGCGCGAGCTCGCCACGAATGCGCCGTTGTAGACGCCGTTCTGCTGACGTGCCGTCGCGACCGAGTGGAACACCTGGTAACGGAAGTTCGTCGGCACGCCGGAAACCGCCGACGCTGCCTGTGCAAACTGTCCGAGATTCAGGAGCACGCGCGCCTTTCCGACGGCTGCCAGGTTCTTGTAGCTCGCGCCCGTTGCCAGCGTCGCCGCGCTGTCGAACGATGCACCCGAGATGGCCAGCATCTGCGCCGTGGTGAGCGGCTGTCCGTATGTGTTCGAGCCATCAGCGTTGACGATGCTGAACGGCACACCAGAGCAGTACGCTTCCGCGAAGAAGTTCTCGGTGTACGCGCGCAGCGAATACATCTCACTGAGCGAGTCCTTGTTCGTCGGCTTCACCTTGGCCCAGTTGGCAATCGCCGAGGCGAGGCCAGCGCGCGCGAGGTGGAGGTTGTTGTACAACGTATTGGTCGCGCCACCGAGCAGTTCGTTCTGGCGACGACCATCAGTGAAGTAGCGATCGGCGAACGTGTCGGATGTCTGAATCTCATCCGAGAAATTGCCGGTGGTCATGAGGAAACCGTCCTGCGTTCCGGAGAACGACACGACGAAGTCCTGGAGGGCGCCGTTACGCAGCGTTGTCGCTCCGAGACTGCCTCCAAGGACCGTCTCCCCGAGGACGTCGGGGGTACCGACGTTGAGGATGTCGTTGGTGCAGCTGGCCAGCGCGAACGCGGCTACCAAGGTGCCGGCCGGACGGACAGCCCGGCGGGCGGCGGAAATAAAGCTCATGTAGTCGCGCGCCTCAGAAGGAGAAGTTCATGCGAAGCGTGAAGTAGCGCAGGGGCGGCGTGGAGAAGTACTCCTCATTACCGCGCGTATCGCTGTTGCTCTGGGCCGCTTCAGGATCGACACCGGTGTAGTTCGTCGACACGCCGAGGTTACGGCCGGTGAAAATGACGTTCCAGCGCGACGCCTTGAGTGCGTTCGCCCACTTGGTCGGCATTTCGTACGACACCGACGCTTCGCGCCACCGCGTGAACGAACCGTCTTCGAACATCCCGGTGTACACCGACTGCGAGGTTGCCAGCGCAAAGGCCTGCATCTGCAGCGGCGCGCTCGCGTCATAACGCCCGCGGCACGAAATGCCGTTCATGCACTGGTGACGCCGTGTGTTGTTGAACTTCTTGAAATTCCACTTGCTATCGAGCTGCGACGAGATGCGGAGCTTGTGGTTGAGCAGCTCGATACTTGGCGAGAACGCCATCTCACGAGTCGGGAACGTCGATCCCTGATACACGGTGGTATCGCTGTACTTCAACTCGCTCAGTTCGATGATGCCGTTGTTGTTCGCGTCGTTGAAGGAGATTGTTTTGTCCCACAAGCCGAACAGCGGGTAACCTTTGCGATTCTGCTGCGTGCTGCGGTTGCCGGAGGCGATCGGGGAGATGCCTTCGCCCAGCTTGAGCATCTTGTTCTTGAGCGTCGAGCCGGTGAGCGTGAAGTCGAACGTGAAGTTCTTCGAGTCGAAGACCTTCTGGTTGTATGCCAACTCAACGCCCTGGTTCTGGATGTTGCCGACGTTGACGAACTGGCTGGTCAGCCCCGAAAGCGACGGCGCGATCAAGCGGCTGATCAACGCGTCCTTCGTCTTCTTGTTGTACGAGGTGAGTTCGATGTTGCTGCGACCCGAGAACATCGTGAGGTCGAATCCGAACTCCGTTTCCGCCGAGAATTCCGGCTTGAGCTGCGCGTTGCCAAGCGACCCGATCGATGCGCCGGGCGTGTCGCTGCCACTCGGCAGCGTCACCGGTCCGGCATTGAAGAACTTCACGGCGGCGGTCGCACCGGGGATCTGACCGGACGCGCCATACGTTCCGCGGAGCCGGAGCGTGTTGATGAAGTCGGGCTTGTGGAAGAACGACTGATCGGAGACCACCCACGACGCGCCGAACTTCGGGTAGTACACGGCGTTGAAGTTCTTACCGAACGAGTTGGCCGCATCGCGACGCACACCAGCGGTGAGGAAGAGTTTCTCACTGACTGAGATCAACTCTTCGGCGTAGTAGCCGAGTGTGCGCTTTTCCTCGTACGTCTGCGTGCTGGAGCGCGTGGCCGCAGCGGAGACGGTGACACCGCCGGGCGGCAAGCCGATGCCGGTGCCGGTGGTGTTGCCGACGGCGTTGCGGATGTACTGCATGCCGACTGACGTCTTGGTGTTCAACCAGCTCAGAAGCTGGAACGTACCCGTGCCGCCGAGGTCTACGGTCTGCTGATTGATGTCAGCGCGCGTGCTCTGGATGTTGCCCGTGCGCGTCGTGCCCGATGCCGGGCCTTCGCCGACCTTGGAGAGGAACAGGTCGTTCCGGCTCGTATAGTCGGAGCCGAAGGTGGCGCGCGTGTTCAGCCAGCTGTACGGGTTGAACTGCGTGCCGACACTGTTGATGAAGCGATTGATGCTCTGCGTGGTCGTTTGCGACAACACGTCGCCCATCTGGTAGGCGCGATAGCCCAGGAGCGAGTCGCCAGTAACGTTGTCGACGAGATCCTGACGCCACGTGGCACCGAGCGCGTCGACCATCAGGCCCGTCGAGTTGTCTTCGTTCTGCGGGAAGCGCGAGTTGCTGTTCACGTAACCCGACGACACCTGCACGAACCAGTTCTTGGCCAGCTGTGCCGACAGGTTGCCGCGAAGACTGTTGCGGGCAAGCGCGTTCGGCCGCATCTGCGTGGACGGAAGCGCATCGACACCGCGGGTACGGAGGAGGCGGCTGACCTCGCGCCCCGGCATCTTGTACGTGCCCGTTTCGTCTTCGGTCTGGCCGGAGACGAAGTACTGCACGCGATCGTTGCCGCCCGAGGCCTGAGCGTTGTATTGGCGACGATTGCCTTGATCGATCGGCGTCAGTCCCTTGATGTTCAGGATGTTGCCGTGCGAAAGCGAATCGGCCTTGCACGCGCCCGATGCGACTGCCGTGAGCAGGCAGATATTCGAGACCGTCGACGTACCCGTCTTGCCCCACAGCGACCAGAGGTCGGGATAAGTATTCGGATCGGTGATCGTACCGTTTTCACCGGTAAACGTGTACTTGGTCTTGCCGGACTTGCCGCGCTTTGTGGTGATGACGATTACACCGTTGGCCGCTTCGGTGCCGTAGAGCGTTGCCGCCGACGGACCCTTGATGACTTCGATGGTCTCGATTTCCGACGGGTTGATGTCGTCGAGGCGAGACGGGCCGGATCCACCAACGCCGATGGCATTATTGGTCGTCGATGTCGCGCGAACGCCGTCGATGACCACGATCGGATCATTGCTGAGCGAGAACGAGTTCTGGCCGCGGATACGGATACGCGAGCCGGATCCTGTTGCCCCCGTCTGCACGACCTGCACGCTGGAGGCGCGACCGGAGAGGAGACTGCCCATATCCTTGACCGGCAAGTCCGCGAGCTTGTCGCCGACGGCGATCTGCGTCGTGGCGTTGGCCAACTCGACCTTCTTCTGCTGACCGGTCACCGTCGTCACGACGGCCGACAGCGAGTAGGTGGCCGTGGACATCGTGATGTCGAGCGTCATCGCCTGACCGTTTGCGAACGTCGTCGCCACTTTCTTGGGCTCGTAGCCAAGTCGGTTGACTGCGACTTCCGCCGGACCGGCGTTGATGGTGCGAATCGTGTACTTGCCGTCGTCACCCGTCAGCGCCGTAAGCTGAGTGCCTGTGATAACGACCCGCGCACCCACCACTGGAGCTGACGTGGCGACATCCGTGATGCGCCCGGTGACACTGGCTGTACCGGTTTGCGCTTCGGCCGTGTGGAACGCCACACTGGCAACACCCAGTGCCGCGAACACACGTCCATTAACTCGGCGACGCGATGCCCACAGGACGTCGCATGCCTTTCGGAAAGAACCTGGCCCTTCTCCCATATCCCCAATCCCCCTGAGTGGATCATGCGCCGGCCACACGGTGGCGTGGTCGACGCTGGCAACAACAGCCGATGCCGCGGCGCGGATGAACGCCGAGTGCAATCGGATGTTGGACTTCGTTTGGGCTCTTGAACGGGCGCGATACACGCGCTCGGGCATCATCGGTAGGAACTGCTGCGCAGGTGGGCGCCGTTGCCCTGGCGTTCGTGCATGTTGAGTCGCACCCATCACGTTGCGCCACGTCGCGCCGGGAACGAGTGCATCGAACTGATTCATCGATGCCACGAACCTCGGCCCGAACTCGGCAGGACGGTACAGGTCGTTTTTGCCGCTGTCAATACAGCCGTGACACTTGCATCATAACAGTCTGAAACGAGTCAGCGTCACTCTGCGCGCGGCTCACCCCTGCGCTTCGCTCTGCAGCTGAAAGCGCACCCTTCATCCCGGGAGTTGCTGCATGCTTTGTCGTCACGCCGGAATTCTCAGCGTCGTTCTCGCATCGACAGTGGCGGCACAACAACCAACGCCGATCATCGGACTGATTACGAAGACCGAGACCAATCCGTTTTTCGTGAAGATGAAAGAGGGCGCGCAGTCCGCCGCCACCGCACGCGGCGCCAA
Source organism: Gemmatimonas sp. (assembly GCA_046590495.1). Taxonomy (GTDB): domain Bacteria; phylum Gemmatimonadota; class Gemmatimonadetes; order Gemmatimonadales; family Gemmatimonadaceae; genus Gemmatimonas. Next base: position 8,191 of record JBKJTE010000024.1, read on the forward strand.
GCTGCTTTCAGGCGCTGGCAAGAACGATGGCGACAACGCAGGTCAGGTCACGGCGATGGAAAATATGATCGCTGCCGGTGCGCAGGTGATCCTGATTACCGTCAGCGACTCGAAGGCAATCATCCCGGCTATCCGACGGGCGCGTGCGAAAGGTGTGCTCGTCATCGCGCTCGACAGCCCCACTGACCCGGTTTCGGCGACAGACGCCCTCTTCGCCACCGACAACTACAAAGCCGGACAGCTGATCGGGCAGTATGCGCGCCAGGCACTAGGGAAGAAGACCGCAAGGATCGCCACGATCGATTTGCTTCCCGGGCACCCTGTCGGCGCACAACGGCACAACGGATTTCTGAAAGGCTTTGGACTTGCGGCACCCGGGGCGAGCGTCAACACACTCGGCAGGCCGGCCGAAGTGGTGTGCATGGCCGACAGCTATGGGGATCAGTCGAAGGGACAGACGGCGATGGAGAACTGTCTTCAGAAGAATCCCGATATCAATGTTGTGTACACGGTCAACGAACCGACGGGGGCTGGCGCCTTCAAGGCCCTCAAGTCGGCCGGAAAGGAAAAGAACGTCGTCCTCGTGTCAGTCGACGGCGGCTGTCAGGGCGTGCGCGATGTTGGTTCCGGTGCGATCGCCGCAACGGCGCAGCAGTATCCGCTCAAGATGGCGGCACTGGGCGTGGAGGCAGGCGTGGCGTTTGTGCGGACCGGAAAGAAGCCGAGTGGTTACACGGATACTGGCGTGGCACTGATCGCCCGGAAGGCGATCGCCGGTGTCGAGAGCAAGGATGTGAAGACGGGGCTCGACCTCTGCTTTGGCCGGAAGTAGCATCGGCGATGCCCAACGGCGACTGAGCGCGCAATGAACAGATGGATGGAGCGACTGCCGTCGTTCGGTTTTGTTGGACCGGTGCTCGCACTGCTTGGCGCGTGCGCGTTCTTCGCGACGCAGAGCGATCGGTTCTTCACCGGCGCAAACATGTCGCTGGTGTTACAACAGGTGATGGTCGTGGGCGTGATCGCGATCGGCCAGACGCTGGTTGTGCTCACGGCCGGCGTTGATCTCTCCTGCGGCATGGTGATGGCGCTTGGCGGCGTGGTGATGACCAAATTGGCGTCTGAATCCGGGGTGCCGGTCCCACTGGCCATCGCCAGCGGAATCGGAGTGACGTCGTTGTTCGGTGCGGTGAACGGAATGCTCGTCACGACCATCAGGTTGCCGCCGTTCATCGTCACACTCGGCACGCTCAACATCGCTTTTGCGATCACACAGCTGTACTCGGGCGCGCAGACGATCACGGAAATCCCCGAGTCGATGACCGCACTTGGTCGCACGTTTGCCCTCGGCGACACGTCGACGGTGTACGGGGTGGTCCTGATGCTCGCGTTATACGCGGTCGCCTGGTTCGCTCTGCGTGAAACGGCCGCGGGCCGGCACGTGTATGCCGTGGGCAACAATCCGGAAGCCACACGACTTACCGGCATACCGACGTATCGGGTCCTGCTGGGTGTGTACGTGCTGGCTGGTGTCTGCTACGGCATTGCCTCGCTACTGTCGGTCGCGCGCACCGGCGTCGGCGATCCGAACGCCGGGCAGACGGAAAATCTCGACGCGATCACGGCCGTCGTGCTTGGCGGAACGTCGCTGTTTGGTGGACGAGGCACCGTACTCGGTTCGCTCGTTGGCGCGCTGATCGTTGGGGTATTCCGAAACGGTCTCACGCTGATGGGTGTGTCATCGGTCTATCAGATTTTGATCACCGGCATTCTGGTGATTCTTGCGGTGACGGCCGATCAGCTGTCTCGCCGCGGCCAGGGAGGGCGCTAGTGGCCGACGCAACGACACCATCGGGATCGCTATCGCCGACGAACGGGGACGCGCCCACGATTGTAATGCAGGCGTTAGGTCTCGTGAAACGCTACGGTCATGTCACTGCACTCGACGGCATGGATTTCGAGTTGCGCGACGGTGAAATCCTCGCGGTCATCGGCGACAACGGCGCCGGCAAATCGTCGCTCATCAAGGCGCTTTCCGGTGCGCTCGTTCCCGACAGTGGTGAGATCTATCTCGACGGCAAGCGCGTGCACTTCCGCAAGCCGCTCGATGCGCGACGCGCCGGCATCGAGACGGTGTATCAGGAGCTGGCGGTCGCACCGGCCATGACGATCGCCGAGAATCTTTTTCTTGGACGCGAGGTGCGGCGGCGCGGCATGCTGGGCACGGTGCTGCGCATGCTCGACAAGCCCCGCATGCTGCGCGAAAGCGCTGAGTATCTGGCGGAGCTCCGGATCGGCATCGGTTCGATGACGCAGGCCGTGGAGACGCTGTCGGGTGGTCAACGGCAAGGCGTCGCCGTTGCACGCGGCGCTGCATTCGCGCGACACGTCGTCATCATGGACGAGCCAACCGCAGCACTTGGCGTCAAGGAAGGGACGCAGGTACTCGAGTTGATCCGTCGGGTGCGTGATCGTGGGCTTGCCGTCGTGCTGATCTCGCACAACATGCCGCACGTGTTCGAGATCGCGGATCGCATCCATGTCGCGCGACTCGGTCAGCGCGTAGCCATGCTCGACCCCAGGCGGGTGAGCATGAGCGACGCGGTGGCGGTGATGACGGGTGCGCTGCGCGGTGAGGAGCTGAATGATGCCACCGCGGCGCGCGAGCGGGCGCGGCAGGACAAGACGTAGTGATTGACTCTCAACGCCGTCGGTGACGGTTGGTGACGGTTGGTGACGGTTGGTGAGCGTGCGCGTAGATTCGCCGCTGCCCCTCTGACATCCCCTTTCAAGTGAGCAACGCCTCCGTGATTGCCTTTCCGATGCGCCGCGCCGCGTGTGCCTTACTCGCTCTGTACGTCGGCAGCTCCGCACGCGACCTCTCGGCGCAGGCCGCCCCGTTTTCTGATGGATTTTTCGCGGACATCCGCCGCCTCGCCACCGTCGTTCCAGGCGCTGCGCCGACGTCGCTGCGTGTCGTGGGGCTCTCGTTTGGCCGTGTGCCGGCGCACGCGCTGGTCGACGGCGCAGGCACCGATACCGTGGCAGTCATGCATCCCGTTTACCAGATACGGTTTCCCCGCGGTTGGATCACGGTGGACGCGGCCATGCCGCAGCAGTTCTTCCCGCCGAATTACCCGTGGCCCGTCGCGCGATGGGATTCCATGCAGACGGCGCTTCGCGAGGCGCAACTTTCGGTGATCACACATGAGCACTTTGATCATACCATGGGCATTCTGCGGTCGCCCTCGTTCGACGCGATTCGTCTGCACGCGGTGTTCACGCGGGCGCAGGTGACAGGCATGCGCACGGGGCCGGCGCCGATGCCTGGCGCGACGATCGATTCCGCGACCGCCGGCCGACTGCTCACCGTCGACTACGACCCGTATCTGGCGATTGCACCGGGTGTTGTGCTGGTGCGCGCGGCCGGACATTCGCCTGGCTCGCAATTTGTCTATGTCCGCCTCGCGTCAGGGCGCGAGATCATGCTGATCGGCGATGCGAGCTGGAATATTGTCGGCATCCAGAAGCAGCTCCCGAATTCGGCGTCGTACAAGCAGCAGGCCGGACTCGTTGAAGACGACGGTGCGCTCGTGCGTCAGCGGCGGTGGCTGAAGGAGCTGATGGACGCCGGGGTTGCGATTGTGTCGGCCCACGATGAGCAGTGGACGGCGCGGCTGATCGCCGATGGCGTGCTCACGGCGGGCTTTGACCTGCAGAAGTAGCACCGCCATGGGAGCGGACCGATCGGCCGCTGCCGGAAGCGGCCTCTACTCAAGCGAGTCAAGTTCTGTCTCTGTGTGGTTGAGGCGTCTGTCTATATCCACGCTGTTGACGGTGCTCGTCTCCGCGTGCTCGCGGACGGTTACGCCTGACACCACGCGTTTCGTAGCGCCCACGGGCGTCGCCGCCGACATCTATCGCCTCGTACTGGATTCGCTCGGTGGCGTCGCCAAAACTGGCGCGATGGTCGTCGCGGAGAGCACGGTGGTGTTTCAGGCACCGGCGGGCGTCCCCGTCGCCTGGCCGGACTTTGCTGCGGTCCCTGCTGGTTTACCCGCGCGATTGGAAGCGGTGAGTCGTGTGCCAAGGTCGAGCACCGTGTTGCCGCTGCCTCGTGCCATCTTGGTGCTCACCCGGGCGGAAGCGGATGCGATCCAACAGGCGCAACCGCGCGCGTGGTGGAACGAGTTTGCGCGTCGCTACCCGACGCAGCGCGCCGTCTTCGCTTTTTCTCCGATCGCTTTCGCCGATGACAGTGCGACCGCGCTCGTGGAAGCGGTGTCGACGTGCGGCGCCACGTGCGGTGGCGGGCACTTGGTCTGGTTGGAGCGTCGAACCGGTGCGACGTGGGTGGTGCGGCGTATCTACCCGCTCTGGGTCAACTAGCGACGCACGGGTTGCTGACCGTGCGTTGCGAGCGCATGTCGTTGCGAGCGCATGTCGTTGCGAGCGCATGGGGTTGGTCATGAGGCGCGCTATCGTCGGGCGTGGTCCGGGCGTGGGGGTTAGGCTTCGTTCACGGAGGAGCGCAATGCAACGGCGGCTCGTGGCTGGAATTCTGGTGACGGCGATGACCCTCGCGCTCGGTGTGCGAGCCGCTCACGGACAAGAGATCACGGTCACGCTGCTCGGGACCGGCAATCCGGTTCCGGCGATGAACCGCTTCGGCCCGAGCACGCTGGTGGAAGTCGGCACCCACCGATTCCTGTTCGATGCGGGCCGTGGAGCGCTGCAGCGCCTTACGCAGCTCAAGGTGCGGTGGGCGGACATCGATGGAGTGTTCCTGACGCATTTGCACTCGGATCACGTCGTCGGTTTCCCCGACCTCTGGCTCACCGGTTGGCTGGTGGCACCCGGCCGCGACCGCGCGCTTCCGGTCTGGGGACCGGAGGGGACCGCGTCGCTGCTGGCGAACCTCACCACGGCGTTCGCGTTCGACATCGGTGTGCGGCAAGCCGACGACCGGGCGTCGCCTGAAGGCGTGCGTCTCGTTGGCCACGAGGTGCATGAAGGAATCGTGTACCAGCAAGATGGCGTGACGATCACCGCGTTCGACGTCGACCACGCGCCGGTCGCGCCGGCACTCGGCTACCGCATCGACTACGGCGGTCGCTCTGTCGTGCTCTCGGGCGACACGCGCGTCTCTGAGAATCTGATCCGCCACGCGACCGGCGTCGATCTCCTTGTCCACGAAGTGGTGTCCCCGGAATCCATGCGGCGGAGCGGCCGTAATCCAGAGCGCGTCCAGTCCGTCATCGACCATCACACCACGGCCGAACAGGCGGGTATGGTGTTCGCCAAAGTGAAGCCACGCTTGGCTGTGTATTCCCATATCGGCCAGCCCGATGCGACGCCCGACGAACTGCTCCTCGCGACGCGGAAGGCGTACGCCGGCCCAGTGGAGGTTGGCGAGGATCTCATGGTGATTGTCGTCGGCAGCCGCATCGAGGTGCGCCGCCCGCCGCAGTTGAAACCCTAGCATTCGCGAGACTGAACGTATGAGCACCGTCCGCATCGCCCTCGCCAACATCCGCGTGCCCTCGACACCGGAGGAGTCCGTTCTCCTGGCGCTATCAGCAATCGCTGAGGCAGGCCAACAGCAGGCACGCGTGATTTGCTTTCCCGAGTGCTTCGTGCCTGGCTATCGGTGGACGGGCACGACGATGCCAGCGCCAGACCCCGCGTTCCTCGAACGGGCGTGGGCCACCGTCGCGGCCGCCGCCAAAGCCGCACACATCACTGTAATTCTTGGCACAGAGCGCGTAACCGATTCCGGCCTGCAGATCACGGCGTGCGTGATCAATGCGGACGGCAGCATCGCGGGTTGGCAAGACAAGGGACAGCTCGACCCTTCTGAGGAAAGCATCTATCCCTCATTCGGGACCGAACGTCAGGTCTTCACCGCCGGACCGCTGACCTTTGGCGTGGTGATCTGTCATGAGGGTTGGCGCTATCCGGAGACGGTGCGGTGGGCCGTGCGGCGAGGTGCGCAGGTCGTATTTCATCCGCATGCGAATGTCGCCGAGCCGGGGAGCTACCGCCCGGTGACATTCGCAGATCCCGCGAACAGCTTCCACGAGAAGGCGATCCTGTGTCGGGCGGCGGAGAACAGCTGCTACTTCGCGTCGGTGAACTGCGCGAGCGAAGGTTCAAGTATCACGTCGGCGGTGGCGCGCCCGGATGGCACGGTGCAGTGCTTTCAACCCTACGGGCAAGAGGGCGTGCTCGTGGCAGATCTGGACCTCAGCGTGGCCACCGGACTGCTCGCGTTGCGATGCCGGACGTCGCCGATGTGAGAAGGCGTGATGACGCCTACGCCATGAACGGCCGACGACCGCGGACACCTGTCAGCCGAATGCGTTTCAAAAAAGAGATTCCGGACGCGTGATATTTGCGACTTCCGCGTGCGATCACACGCCTGTGTGCGCCTATCCGTACGGCGACATAAGCCCCGAGGTGCGCGCGGAAGTCGCAGCGTGCGGTTTCGCGTGGGCGTGCTCGACCGAGAGCAAGAGCATCGGATCGGACGTCGTCGATCCGTATCGCCTGCCGCGGATAGGCGTGGGCGACTGGACGATCCGCGACTTGGAGACGACCTTGTCGAACGTATGACACCGCGCCCTGACGTCGTCTTCTTACTTGATGTGGACAACACCCTGCTCGACAACGATCGGGTCACGGCGGATCTACGCGGCTATCTCGAAGGGTCATTTGGGGTCGAACGCGCCATGCGCTATTGGACCATCTTCGAAGCGTTGCGGGCGGAGATGGGGTACGCCGACTACCTCGGCGCGTTGCAGCGGTACCGGGTGCACCCAGATGACGGCGCGGCGCACCATCAGCAGTTACTGCTGATGTCGAGCTTTCTGCTGGAGTATCCATTTGCCGATCGATTGTTCGCTGGCGCGCTCGATGTCATCCGTCGGCTCGATCAGCGGGGCCCGACGGTGATTCTTTCGGACGGCGACGTGGTGTTTCAGCCGCGCAAAGTTCAACGATCAGGAATCTGGGACGCCGTTGACGGCCGAGTCTTGGTCTACATCCACAAAGAGCAGATGCTCGAGTCAGTAGAACGCCTGTATCCGGCTCGACACTACGTTGTGATCGACGACAAGGTCCGCCTCCTCGACGCCATGAAGACCGTCTGGCGCGAGCGTGCAACGACGGTTTTCCCACGGCAGGGGCATTACGCACTCGACGCGGCAGCGATCGCGAAATATCGGCCGCCCGACGTGACCATTGAGTGCATCGGAGACTTGATGAGGATCGACGCGGCCACTTGGGGCGTCGATTGACGCGCTGCTCACGATGTTCAGAGGGACGACGCGTCGGGGCCGGCCGACCCACCAAACATCACGCAGCACACCGCATTTACGATGTGCTGCGTGATGTCTACAATCCCACCGTTCCGCGCTGCGATGCGCTCAGACTAGTACAGGCGCGCGAGCACTTCCTGCAGCAGAGCGGCCGGTACATTCCGGAACGAAAGGCGATCTGACCCAAGACCCACGATCGCGAGTTGTTCCGCCCCGCTCCCGTTGCGATAATAGACGTTCTGTGTGCTACCCGTCGGCACGATGCGCATCACGGTATAGCCGCGCTGCCGCATGATGTCCTCGAGAACGGACGCCCCCTGCCTTGTGTCATACCGCTTCTTGTATTGGCCAGGCGGCATATGACCCGGCTTTTTCGCGAGACCGGGCGGGACGCCGTCACTCTTACCCCGGCCATCGTAAATGTCTGAGCGGTCGCCCCGATGCGCCTCGTCGCGCTGATCGCGATCTCGCTGAGCTGTGGCCTGACCATGACTCTTACCGTGACTCTTGCCCTGAGCTTGCGCGGTGGTGGCGAGCGCCAGCGCGGCAACTGCAAGTCCGATCGTACGATGGAATGTTGTACGCATGTGGAATCTCCTGGTGAAGGCCTGCGTTTCCCGTTGTCTACACAGCACAGAGGTGCACGATGCGGGCCGGATTCAACGGGATTGCGGAAATCATTTTGTACTAACGACTTGCGCAGTAGACCGTGTTTCTTCCCGGCGGGTGTGTACGGAATCCTGCGCGCTGGGTGACCACGAACCGCGACAGCGCCGCCGAAAGGTGGTGACTCCCGTCACCCCTGCCAGATGGCAGACATGACCCGCGATGCGTTGCGACCGAGGATGTCCGTGATATTCGCGTCGCTGTACTTCCGGCGGATCAGCCCTTCGGCGACGTCGAACATCCGCTTGGGATGATCCATCCCCGCCACGGTGAGCATGCGCTCGCCGTTCGCATCGAAGTGCATGCGATAGCGATCGAAGTTCGGCGTTGGTGGCACGCTCAGCCCCACGCCGTTCACCGGGTTCGGGTTGCCAACGACGTCCATGTCGCTGCCAACTGCCACGTGCTCGATGCCGACGAGCTTCACCACGTGGTCGAAGTGGTCGAGAACGTGCTCGACGGTCACCGGCTCAACGTCGCGCACCATCATGCGCAAGAACGGGATTCCCATGACGCCACCGGTCTTCGCCATCTTCGTGATCATCTCGTCTGTC
>JBKJTE010000095.1:0-11052 GCA_046590495.1 Gemmatimonas sp.
AGCAGGAGTACGCAGTGCGCAACCCACTTGGGTTTGACGGATACGGTACCAATTTCTGGGGGCTGACCGCGAGCGACGGGCCTGGCGTGACGACACGCCGGATCAACGGCATTGATCGCGTTTTCCTTGATTATGTGGCGCGAGGCGCGCCCGACGGACCTGACGACGGAACGGTCGCACCGTGGGCGGTGGTCGCGTCGCTGCCGTTTGCACCCGAGATCGTGTTACCGACGGTGCGGAATTTTCAGGACGCATACCCACAAGCATCCGGAGACTATTGCTTCCGCTGCAGCTTCAACCTGACGATTCCGAACGCGATACGTGCCGGCTCGGGGTGGACCTCGCCCTATCACTTCGGCATCAATCTTGGTCCGGTGGTGCTGATGTGTGAAAACTTCCGTACCGACTTTCTGTGGCGATTGACGCGAGCATGCCCGTATATCCGCAGTGGGCTACGGAAGGCCGGGTTTAGGAACGGATGGTTATAGCTATCGCTGAGATGCGGTGACCGCGCGCCAGCTCTGCCACGCCATCTGCGACTCTTCCTGCGCCGGCATGACTCGTACCACCGCAGCGATATCCCGCACACCGAGCGCGGCCAAACCATCGCTGATCGCCGCGCGTGACGCAGCGTCGTGTTCGCCGATCCCACCCGTAAACACGAGCATATCGAGACCGCCAAGCACCGCCATCATCGCGGCGATCTGCTTGCGCACAGCATAGCAGAACATCGCGATCGCAAGACGTGAATCCGCACTCGTCAGCGACGCCGACGCCGCGTCGGCCTGCAGCACGCGCATGTCGCCGCTGACGCCCGAGATCCCAAGCATGCCGGAGCGCGCGTCGATCAGCTCCTCCAGCTGCACCGCCGTGTAGCCGTGTTCGCGCACGACGTAGGCCAGCACGCCGGGGTCGAGGTCGCCGCAGCGCGTGCTCATGATCACGCCACCCGTTGGCGTGAGGCCCATGCTGGTGTCCACCGATTGGCCATTCGCCACTGCCGTGACGCTGGCGCCGTGGCCGAGATGCGCGATGATCAGTCGCTTCGGTATGGCTTCGCCAAGTCGTCGGACGATGGATTCCAGCGAGAGCCCGTGGAAGCCGTATCGTTCGACGCCGAGCGCGCGGACCTCACGCGGCAACGGCAATGTGCGCGCGACGTCGGGCAGACCGGCATGGAACGCAGTGTCGAGACACGCGACTTGCGGGGTGTTCGGAAATGTCACCTTCGCGGCATCCAGCAGTGCCAGCGCCTCCGGCACATGCAACGGTGCGAATGCCTGTGCGGCCTCAAGCTGCTGCCGCACGGCCTCGTCGATGCGCGCATGACGCCGCAGCGAGGGCCCACCGTGCACGATACGATGTCCGACCACGACCGGTCTTGGCACTGCGTTCGCGCTCAACGCTGCAGCGATACGCGCCATTGCCGCTGGCGCGTCACCAACCGTCTCCTCTGAGCCGGAGAACAGTTCTTCAACGTCCGTCGCGCTGACGTTGTACACACCAAATTTCAGCGACGACGATCCCGCATTCAGTGCCAGCACCGTCTTCACGTCACTCGGCATGCCACGCCGTCCACCGCCAGTCGCGCACTTCCGGCAGGTCTTCGCCATTCTCGCTCACGTACGCCGTATGCCGCGCGATCGTCGCCTCATATCGCGCGGTCGCCTCGGCCACGAGATGCTGCAGCCGTGGAATACGGCGGATGACATCCAGCGCCAGTTGATAGCGATCCATGTTGTTCAGCACGAGGATGTCGAACGGCGTGGTGGTCGTGCCCTCTTCTTTGTAGCCGCGCACATGCAGGTTGTCGTGATTGTGGCGGCGGTATGTCAATCGGTGAATCAGACCGGGGTACCCATGATAGGCAAAGAGAATCGGCGTGTCACGCGTGAACATCGCGTCGAAGCTGTCATCGTCCAGGCCATGCGGGTGTTCGCTCTGTGGTTGCAGCGCCATCAGGTCCACCACGTTGACGACGCGGATCCGGATGTCGGACACGTACTCGCGCAGGAGCGTGACGGCCGCCAGCGTCTCGAGCGTCGGCACGTCGCCAGCACACGCCATCACGATGTCCGGCGTGCCCTCAGTGTACGCGCCATCGTTACCGGCCCACGCCCAGATGCCAGCACCAACGCGGCAATGCGCAATCGCCGACTCCATGTCCAGCCACTGCCATGCTGGCTGCTTCCCGGCGATGATCACGTTCACGTAGTTGCGGCTGCGCAGGCAATGATCTGCAATCGACAGCAGACAATTCGCGTCCGGCGCGAGATAGATCCGGACCACGTCCGACTTCTTGTTCGCGACGTGGTCGATGAAGCCGGGATCCTGATGGGAGAACCCGTTGTGGTCCTGACGCCAGACATGCGACGTGAGCAGGTAGTTGAGTGATGCAATGGGAACGCGCCACGGAATCTGCCGCGTCACCTTCAGCCACTTCGCGTGCTGATTGAACATCGAGTCGATGATGTGGATGAACGCCTCGTAGCACGAGAACAGTCCGTGCCGGCCGGTCAGCAGGTAGCCCTCGAGCCAGCCTTCGCAGAGGTGCTCACTCAGGATTTCCATCACCCGCCCATCGGGCGAGAGATTCATATCCACCGGGTCCACATCAGCCATCCACGCCTTGCCGGTGACCTCTACAACTGCGTCGAGTCGATTCGAGGCCGTTTCGTCGGGCCCGAACAGACGAAAGTTCTTGCTGGCGAGATTGAGTCGCATCACTGACGCCAGAAACACGCCGAGCACACGCGTGGACTCCGCCTCGGCGCCGCCCGGCGTCGCCACGGCCACCGCGAACTCCGGCAACGACGGCATAACCAACGGTTGCAGCAACGCGCCGCCGTTGGCGTGCGGATTGGCACCCATGCGACGCGCGCCGGCGGGTGCGAGCGCGGAGATATCGCCACGCACCTCTCCGTTCGCGTCGAACAGTTCATGCGGGAGATAGCTGCGCATCCACTCTTCGAGCTGACGGAGATGCTCAGGATTGCGGAACTCGGTAATCGGCACCTGATGCGCGCGCCACGTTCCTTCGACCGGAAGCCCATCGACCACCTTGGGTCCAGTCCATCCCTTCGGCGTCTGGAGCACGATCATCGGCCAGCGCGGGCGTGGCGGCGGATTGCGCGAGCCCGACGCGCGCGCCTGACCCTGTATCGTGCGGATCTTCGCGAGTACGAGCTCCAGTGTCTCCGCAAACTGTTCATGCATGAGCAACGGATCATCCCCGATCACAAAGTGCGGGTCGTGGCCGAAGCCGCGCAGCAAGTCCGTCAGCTCATCGCGCCCGATCCGAGCCAGCACGGTCGGATTGGCGATCTTGAACCCGTTCAGATGCAGAATCGGCAGCACGGCACCGTCGCGGGCAGGGCTGAGAAACTTGTTCGAGTGCCAGCTTGCCGCGAGTGCCCCGGTCTCCGCTTCTCCGTCGCCTACGATGCACGCCACGATGAGATCGGGATTGTCGAACGCGGCGCCGTACGCATGCGCGAGGGAGTAGCCCAGTTCACCGCCCTCGTTGATCGATCCGGGAGTCTCCGGCGCAACGTGACTCGGAATGCCGTACGGCCACGAAAACTGGCGGAAGAGCCGACGCAGCCCGTCGCGGTCGCGAGTGATCAGCGGATACGTCTCCGTGTAGGTCCCTTCGAGGTAGGTGCTTGCCACGAGACCCGGACCGCCATGACCCGGACCGATGACGTTGATCATGTCGAGATCGTGCGCCTTGATCAGGCGATTCAGATGCACGTACACAAAGTTCAGACCCGGCGTCGTCCCCCAGTGGCCAAGCAGGCGCGGCTTGATGTGTTCCAGGGTTAGGGGCTCATCCAGGAGCGGATTGTCGCGCAGGTATATCTGACCGACCGAGAGGTAGTTCGCGGCGCGCCACCAGCCGTGCATGGACTCAAGCTGGTGCGGTGAGAGCGTCGGCATCGGGTGGCAGTCCTTGGTGGTGGTGGTTTGAGCGACTCAACGCCGGCGCTGTCACGAACCCGTGAGCGCGCCGTCCACGATGCGCTGCGCGTCGTCCAGAATTGTCTGTAAATGATCCTGACTGCGAAAACTCTCGGCATAGATCCGATACATCGCCTCGGTTCCTGATGGGCGCGCGGCGAACCAACCGCCGTGGGATACAACCTTGATGCCGCCGATCGGCTCACTGTTGCCCGGCGCTGTGTTGATCACCTCGGCGATGACGTCACCAGCGAGTTCCTGTTGCACGAGTTGCGCCGCCGTGAGCTGGGCCAGTCTCGGCTTCAACTCCGGTGTGATCATCGCCTCGACGCGGTCGGTAAACACCGCGCCCAGGTCTGCCGACAGCCGCGCATACAACACGCCTGGATCCGAGCCATTGCGCGCCGTGATCTCCGCCGACAACAGGGCCGCGACAATGCCGTCTTTGTCCGTGGTCCACGCGGTGCCGTCACGGCGCAGAAAGGACGCGCCCGCACTTTCTTCACCACCAAACCCCACTGTGCCATCCGCGAGACCATCAACAAACCACTTGAAGCCGACCGGCACTTCAAACAGGGGTCGACCAAGTCTGGCCGTCACACGATCGATCATCGCGCTGCTGACGATCGTCTTACCAACCGAAGCAGCGCTTCTCCACTCCGACCGATTGCGGAACAGATCATCAATGGCAACGCACAGATAATGGTTGGACGGCATGAGCCCGACGCTGCGTGTGACGATACCGTGTCGATCGTGATCGGTGTCGCACGCGAAGGCGATGTCGTACTGATCCTTCAGTGTGATCAGCCGCTGCATCGCGTGCGGCGACGAGGGATCCATGCGGATTTTCCCATCCCAGTCGACAGACATGAACGCGAACTGTGGATCGACTTCTTCGCTGACGACCGTCAGATCGAGATCGTACCGATCGGCAATGTGCGACCAATAGCGCACGCCAGCACCGCCGAGCGGATCAACAGCCAGATGAAGCCCCGCACCGCGGATCAATGCGAGGTCGATCACTTCGGGCAGCTCGCCGACGTAGGCGTGCATGAAGTCAACAACGCGCGTGCTGGAGGCACGATATGCGCGAGACGAGGTGACGCGTTTCACGTCCTTCAAGTGTCCATCGAGCAGTGAATTGGCGCGCGCTTCGATCAGACCCGTGATGTTGGTTTTGGCTGGCCCACCAGATGGCGGGTTGTACTTGAAGCCGCCGAATTCGGGTGGATTGTGTGAGGGTGTAATCACGATGCCATCCGACAGTCCGGTTTTTCGCGACCGATTGTAGCGCAGAATTGCATGCGAGATCGCGGGCGTTGGTGTGAACGCACCGCGCGGTGCGATGTGAGTCTCAATACCATTCGCGCTGAGTACCTCAAGGGCGGTGTCGAACGCCGGTGCTGACAGTGCATGCGTGTCGAAGCCGATGAACAACGGACCATCAATGCCCGTTGTGGTGCGATGGTCGCAAATCGCCTGCGTGATCGCGAGAATGTGATCCTCGTTGAAGCTTCGATCGAATGACGTGCCGCGATGGCCTGAGGTTCCGAAGCTGACGCGTTGCGCCGGCACAGACGGATCCGGCTTCAGGTCGACGTACGCTGCCAGCAGTCGAGCGACGTCGATGAGAATGCCAGCGGGCGCTGGCTGGCCTGCGAGCGCGCTGGTCTCACGACGCATTGATGCGACAGGTTGAATGGATTCACGGAGTCTGTGTTCCGAAGCTACCAGCCGACGCGATGGTCGACCGTACGCTGACACACACAGAGCGAGGTAGGGAGCAGCGGGGTACGAGGAACGCGGCACGTGCGCGCGTCAAGGCAGGAGTACGCCGGCGTCGGATCGGCCTCGTGAGGTGGCCAGACCCACCGGTCGCGAAGAAGACGGAAACACATCACGCGACTTCGCGATGTGGCGGAGTGTACGGCGGCGTACCGACGATGCGCATCGTACGCGGTACCGTTCTGCACATAACGCGGGTGGTGCGATGTGCGTTTACCCCATGCGCCGGTGGCAAACACGTTTCCGCGCGTGAGGGCTATGCTCTGTTCCCTGATCGTGTCGGTGATTCCCTTCCCAAGGCGATGCGCGAGGATGCTATTACACCGGATGCCACTCAGGTTGTCTTCCTGCTCGATGTCGACAACACGCTGCTCGACAATGACTGGATCATCGAAGATCTTCGCGCGCACCTCCTGCGCGAATTCGACGCGGACTGCGCCGCACGATACTGGGAGGTCTTCGACGCATTGCGGCGCGAGCTCGGGTACGCGGATTATCTCGGCGCGCTGCAGCGTTATCGACGTGAAATGGAGCACGGCGCCGTGCACATCCATCAGCTGCTCCAGATGTCGGCGTTCCTAATCGACTATCCGTTCGCGGACCGTCTCTACCCCGGTGCTTTGGACGTCATCCGACATCTCGCTGACACTGGTCCAACCGTCGTTTTTTCGGACGGCGACGTCGTGTTCCAGCCCAGGAAGGTGCGGCGATCCGGGCTGTGGGACGCCGTTGAAGGCCGAGTGCTGATTTACGAACACAAAGAGCTGATGGTCGCCGCCGTGGAGCAATTGCATCCGTCACGGCACTACGTGATGGTCGACGACAAAGTCCGTTTGCTCTCTGCTACGAAGGAAGTTTTAGGACGTCGCCTGACGACGGTGTTCCCTCGTCAGGGGCACTACGCATTCGACGTGACCGGCATCAGCGCGTACTCGACCCCGGACATCACCGTTGAGCGGATTGCTGACATCCTGGTCATCGATCCGGAACGGTGGCGCGAGTAGAAGCAACGAGGCGGTGCTTCATAACGTGCACCACTCGCTGCTGCGTTCACCGTCAGGGAATCTCCGACCAGAATATGTCCTGATCGCTGACATGGCATTTGTACGACGCAATGCATGTTGGTGGATCAGCTGATCCCGCAACCGTGGTGGCCGACGTGAACACCCGCTCCTGCTGCATCGTCATGACGTGGCTTGCGCGGCGTCGGCGCGCCGGTCGCGAAGCCGCGCGCGAAGACTTCCGCAGTGCGCCGTCGATCACGCGATGGGGTCAACCTGTGGTATGCGCCACCGGATTCGTCATGTGTGTGATCGGGGGTTGTGCTGTCCCGGTCGTTGCCACTGCACAAGTCGCGGAGATCGGGCACATCAGACTGAGTACGTCGGCGCTGCTGCGCGCGGACTCCACGGTTGATCTCGGCTGGGTCTATGACGCAGTCGATCGGGCAAGTCCGCGAGTCCGCGCTGCGCAGGCCTTGGCACGCGCCACCGCAGCACGCGTGCCCGGCGCCACTCGGCCCCCGGACCCAGAAGTACAGTTTGCGCTTATGAACTACATGCTGCCTCGCCTCACGCCGGATCCGGCTCTCGGAATGCGTCAGGTGCAGCTGATGCAGATGTGGCCACTGCCGGGCAAGCTTCGGGCGGCCGGTGCCGCCGCCCGTGCACGCGCCGAGGGGGCGGAGGCGCGAGCGGCCGATGTGCGCTGGGACGCGCGCGCCGGAGCGGCGATGGCGTTTTATGAACTCTGGTCCTCACGTGCCCGCCAAGTGATTGCCAGCGAGTCGCGCCGACTCCTCGCAGATGCCGCGGCGGTTGCCACTTCCATGTATCGCGTCGGCGAAGGCAAGCAGGCCGACGTGCTACGCGCGCGAGTCGAGATCGCGCGGATGGACGAGGAAATCATTCGCATGGGAGCCATGGCCGAGGCCGCGCAGGTTCGGCTCGCGGCCTCGGCAAGCGTGCCCGAGCGCACTTTCGATGCGCTGATTGTCCTGCCCGTGTTTCCGGAGTCGTTGCCCCCACGGGCGATCGTGGAAACCATCGCGCTCAGCGAACGCGCGATGCTCACAGCGGGCGAGGCGGACGTACGCGCCGCCGCGGCCAACGCGACGCTCGCTAGCCGAGAACGTTGGCCCGACCTCAACCTTGGCATGCAATACGGCGAGCGCCGCATGGAATTGGGGACCGACCGTATGGGGAGCCTGATGATCGGGGCGAGCGTACCCATTCACGCCAAGTACCGACAGGCACGCATGCGCGATGAGGCTGTCGCGATGCGGGCGATGGCGGAATCGGAGCTTGAGTCCATGCAGAACGAAACGCGCGCGCGCTTCGCCGAGGTGTACGCGACGCTCGCGCGTTCTCGCCGCCTCGCCACGCTGTATCGCACGAGTATCGTGCCGCAGGCCGACGCCGCGGCGATGTCCTCCCTGTCCTCGTATCGAACCGGGTCAATCGATTTCATGGCCGTGCTCGACAACCGCATGACGGTGAACCGGTACCGGGAAGAGCTGCTCGCGCTCGTCGCGGAGGAAGGACGGGCGTGGTCGGAACTCGAGATGCTCACGAACCGTGCATGGGTTCCGCTCGCCGGTCGGTCCCCATGACGGAGCGAAGCGGGGGGGTCCGCCGTGTTGTAGGCGTGGTAGCACTGGTTGGCGCGCCGCTGCTCGCGATCGCAGTGGTGTGGCGTGTGACACGCCCGTCTGCGGCACCGCCAGCCACCGCGTCGACACCCGCCACGGGCAACACCGGCGCGCCAATGGGCGACTCCGCCCGCGCGGTCATGATCGACGTGAAGGCCCAGCGCCGCATCGGGGTCACGTACGCCCCCGTCACGCGAGGTGTGCTGGGCCGCGAGGTGCGGACGGTTGGACTGGTCTCTGTCGACGAGACGCGTCTGCATACCTTCGCGCCCAAGGTGGATGGATGGGTGGAGCGGTTGTATGTCGACTTCGTCGGAAAGCCGGTAGCACGCGGCACGCCACTGTTCACGCTGTACTCCCCGATGCTCGTGACGGCGCAGGAGGAGCTGCTGCTGGCGCGTCGGCTCTCCGTCGATGTCGGTGCAGCCGGTGCGGAGACGCGTGCGGGCGCAGTCGATCTCGTGGCCTCGGCGCGGCAGCGCCTACGCTGGTGGGATGTCGCCGAGCAGGACATCGCGCACATCGAACAGTCGGGCACCGTGCAACGGACCGTGACCTTCTACGCGCCGACGAGTGGCGTGGTGCTCGAGAAGAACGTGACGGCCGGGCAGAAGGTCATGGCCGGTGATGCGCTGTATCGCTTCGCCGACCTCTCGGCCGTGTGGGTCGATGGCGAAGTCTACGAGCGCGACCTCGCCAGCTTACGCGCCGGGCAACGCGTGATCGCGACGTTCGAGGCGCTGCCCGGTGAGCAGCTGGCAGGCCGGATCGCGTACATCTACCCAACGCTGTCACCGGACACGCGCACCGCCCGGATTCGCGTAACGCTCGCGAACGCGAGAGGGCTCCTCAAGCCCGGCATGTATGCAACACTGCTGATGGCCACCGATGCGGATCGCAGCGTGCTGAGCGTCCCGCGCGGCGCGCTGCTTGAAACGGGCGGAAGAAACCTTGTGTTCGTCGTGCGTCGCGACGGGCAGCTCGAGCCGCGGCAGGTCGAGATTGGTGCCGCGTCGGCCGACCGCGTGGAGATCCTGCGCGGGGTCGCCATGGGCGATACGGTGGTTGCATCGGCGACGTTTCTCATCGACGCCGAGTCGAATCTCGGCAAGTCGATGGGCGGCATGGGCGACATGCCAGGCATGGATGTAAACACCAAGCCCGTCACGCCCGCGCCCGCCTCCCCACCCAAGGCAGGCCTCGGCACCTCTCCTCGGCCGCGGCGCTGACGGATGCTGGCAAAGATCATCGCCTGGTCCATTCACAATCGCCTGACCGTCATTCTACTGACGGCGATTCTGACTGCAGTCGGTGCATGGGCGTTGATCACGACGCCGCTCGAAGCCATTCCCGATTTGTCCGACGTGCAGGTGATCGTGCAGGCGGATTTCAGCGAGCAGGCACCGCGCATCGTCGAGGATCAGGTCACGTATCCGATCGCGGCGGAGATGCTCAAGGTGCCCGGCGCCCGCAGCGTGCGGGGCTACTCGTTCTTCGGTGTCTCGTTCGTGTATGTGATCTTCGATGACGGCACCGATCTGTACTGGGCTCGTTCACGCGTACTCGAATATCTCAGCGCCCTGCGCAGCAAGCTGCCGGCGTCGGTGACCCCCACGCTTGGCCCCGATGCGACGGGGCTCGGCTGGGTGTACCAGTATGCGCTCGAGGATACCACGGGTCGCCTCGACCTCGCGGCGCTACGCGGCGTGCAGGACTGGTACCTGCGCTATGCACTCACCGCCGTGCCTGGCGTAGCTGAAGTCGCGAGCGTCGGCGGATTCGAGAAGCAGTACCAGGTCGACATCGATCCCGCCAAGCTGCTCGCGTTCGGTATCCCGATCACGCGGGTGTTGAACGCCTTGCAAAGCGCCAACAGCGATGTCGGTGCCATGGTACTCGAGCTGGCCGAGCGCGAGTACATGGTCCGCGGTCTCGGCTACTTGCACGGCATTGCCGACATCGAGCAGATCGTGGTCGGGACCACCGCAAGCGGCACGCCGGTGCGGGTCGCCGAAGTCGGGCGCGTCAGCGTTGGCCCCGCCGTGCGTCGGGGCGTGACGGATCTGGATGGTCGCGGCGACGCCGTCGGCGGTATCGTCGTCATGCGTTTCGGCGAAAATGCGCTGGCGACCATTGAGCGTGTGAAGGCGCGGCTTGTGGACGTTCAAGCTGGCTTGCCGCCCGGTGTCGTGGTGCGCCCGGTGTACGATCGCAGTGACTTGATCCGCGAATCGATCGGCACCGTGCGTGAGACGCTGCTCGAAGAGGTGATCGTCGTCACGGTCATCTGCATCATTTTCCTGCTGCACGTCCGGTCGGCGCTCGTCGCCGTTGTCACGCTGCCCATCGGCGTGTTGATCGCGTTCATCGGCCTGCGTGCCTTTCATATCGGCGCCGACATCATGTCGTTGGGGGGCATCGCCATCGCGATCGGCGAGATGACCGACGCCGCGATCGTGATGGTCGAGAACATGCACAAGCACCTCGAACGACGCGCGCCGCCCGGCCAGACGTCAATCAAGACGGCGTCACTCTCTGCAGAGGAGCGACAGGCCATCGTGCTCGCGGCCGCGACCGAGGTCGGGCCGTCGCTATTCTATTCCCTCCTGATCATCACCGCGTCCTTCATTCCGGTGTTCACGCTGCAGGGGCAGGAA
>JBKJTE010000109.1:0-4624 GCA_046590495.1 Gemmatimonas sp.
GCCCGCTGCATCTGGTGGCGGGCGCCTGCACGGCGAGAGCTATGATTGTCCGAGGGACATCGCCGCGCTGTCCCGACCCGCTTCGAGTGGGTCATCGACAATTGAAAGCGGTGTTCGAAGGAAGAACCCCGGCACGACCGTGTTGAGCAGCGTGTAGACGATGAGTGCGCCGGACAGCTCGGCGGAGATGGCAAAACGGTCGTGCAGAATCGCACCGATCACGAGTGAGAACACCAGTGTTGGCACAATTGCGATACCTACGCGCATTCCCTTTTCCCAGCTTTCACCCATGGCGAGGCGGCGATGTGCAGCGACGCTCCCAATCCTGAGCGGAACAACCACCACGAACAGGATCACGCCGATGACGATGGCGCGCCCGGTGAAGTAATCCGCTTCAAGGCCAACGCCTGCTTTGAAGAAATAGAACGGGATGAAAAATGACGCGAACATCTCGATCCCCGTCAACAGTTTCTCTGAGCTCAGCGACGGCAGTTCCCGGCGCAGGCGCAGCGCCGACAGTCCGACGACAAACGCGCCGACCAAGTAGTAAACGCCGAGTCTTCGGGTGATGAACGCGCACACCAACGCCACAAGAATGAGAAAGGTGAATTCGGTGTTCGGTGCATATGGAGCAATCCAGGTCGCGAAGACGCGAAACACCACTGGCAACACCCCGATCATCGCGACGATAGCCAGCGCCGACAGCGAGAGCTTGGTCGCGCTTGTGGATTGGACAATGAGGAACAGAATTCCGAGCGCGATCAACTCGGTGGCAATCGCTTTGGAGCGTACCCAGAACCGATCGCCCGCGGACAGCCCATACCCCGGCAGCGAATCGAGGATGAAGCCGGTGGACGGCGTCAGCAGCGCCAACGCGAACAGAAGCGCAGCGCGCGTGGTGAGCCCGAACAGCTGTTGAACCGTGGTCGCAACCACGATGAGCAGCAGCACCTGAACAGCAATGTGCTGTCCAAGTACGCCGACGTTCTCTCTCAGCTCCTTAAAGTCCACTTCGAGGCCGGCGAACAGGAACAGTCCGACGATGCCGAACAGTGCGAAGAGTTGTATGGTTGCGTCGCCGTGAAAAAGGTCGAACCGGATTCCGGCCAGCGCACCGAGTGAGAGCGCGACAATCGCCGCCGGAAGACGAAAGCGCTGCAGGATGCGCGGGACGATGAACAACCCGATAACGAGCAGGCCATAGAGCACTTCTGGGGGCTGCGCGGAGAAATCCATCGGACGCCGGTTCGGTGGGTGGTGTAGCGGACGGAGCTACAGGACCAATCGGGATCGAAAGGTATTCGCTGACCAGTCGATACGGCCGGAGCCGGGCTATGAGTCGTCGAACGAAATCGCCGCCCTGCCGTTGGTCCCGTCGTCGCTCACGTAGCGCTGCAGCAATTCCTCGGCGGCCGGGAGATAGGCCTCGATCGGTGGGAGCCCGCCGTCGAGGAGTGGTCCGGCGTCGCGCAACACCGACGCGATGGCGTGGGTCAGGGCGAGCATGTCGCGGTGGGAGTGCACGCAATCGTCAATCAGCTCGACGAGGTAGCTGGCCAGTTCTTCGGGCGTGGGCTCGCGGACGGCGAGCCAGCCGATGCGGACCAAAGCACGGGAAAGCGCAGGGGTCGCACCCGATCCGCCGAAACTCGTGTCGCCTATGAAACGCGTGCGGAGTGCGGTGAAAGCGGTCATGCCGCAATGTCGCGTACCGAGCGACGCTACGCTGGGCCGGCTAACTTCACGGCATGGATTCCGTGCTGAGTGTGCTGACGGGCGTTGGTGTGGCAGCAGCGTGCGGCTTTCGCGTCTTTGTGCCGTTGTTGGTGCTTGGTCTCGCGGGTCGATTTGACCTCGTACCGCTTAACGGCGACCTGGCGCTGCTTGCCGGCCTGCCGGCGCTCGCAGCGCTGGGTACCGCGGCGGTGCTCGAAGTCGGTGCCTACTACGTCCCGTGGCTCGATCACCTGCTCGATGTGCTCGCCGCACCGGCCGCTGTTGCTGCGGGAGTGCTTGCCAGTGCGGCGACCATCACCGACTTGCCACCCGTGGTGACGTGGGGGATCGCATTGATTGGCGGCGGCGGCGCGGCGGGGCTGTTACACGCGGCGACCTCGTTGCTCCGTCTCAAGAGCACCGGCATCACCGGCGGCCTTGCCAACCCTGTGCTCTCTACCGGCGAACTGTTCGGCGCGATCGTGACCGCGGTGCTGGCCGTGCTGGTACCGGCGGTGTGCGCAGTCGTACTCGTGCTGCTGCTGGTGTGGGCATTCCGACACAGACGGCGTTCCAAGGGACGCGCGCCCAGCTGACGCGCTGCCCAAGCGGGCGACCGGCGCCTAGACTTTCTCGGCGATGAATGGGAGCCCCCCGTTCGCCCCTCCAATTTTTCCCTCTCCGAATGCGATTCGCCTCTCGCTCGTTGGCGGCCGCGATGCTGTTGCTCGCGTCGTGCCGTCCCGGCGCCAAGCCGGCTAAAGCGCCAACTCCTGTCCCTGTGCGTCCGAACGCGGGCGCCCCGACTCCTAACCTGCCGGGCACCCCGACACCCGGGACCCCAACTCCGGGCACTCCGACCCCTGGCGGCGGTCAGCCGGGCGGTGGCATCCCCAACCTCGGCGCACTCGCTGGTGCGCTCGGCGGACAGGCCGATCCCAACCCGCGTCCGTACGCCACGGTGATCACGCCACGCGCGAAGAGCAAGAAGGGCGTGTTCGACGTGCACCAGATCGGATCGCGACTGTACTTCGAGATTCCCGCTGATCAGCTGAACAAGGATTTCGTCATCACCTCGGTGCTCGCGGGCACGGCGGCGAGCATCGGCATCAACGGCACGCTCGGCACCGATCGCGTCATCCGTTTTGAACGTCGCGAGAATCGGATTTTCATGCGCGACGTCAACTACAACAACGTCGCGACCGACAGCACGCGCGAGAACGCGCGCGCCATGTCACTGATCGGAATCTTCCCAATCATCACGGCGCTCAATGTTGAAGCGTACGGGAAAGACAGCGCGGCCGTTATCGAAGTAACGCGCATGTTCACTGGCGGTGTGCCGGAGTTCGTTGCCAACGGACGTCGTGCGACCGTTGACGCGACGCGGTCATACATCGACAAGTTTGCGGCGTTCTCGCGCAACGTGAACGTCACCGCAGTGCAGACGTACACCGCCGCTGGTGGCGTTCCCGGTCTGCCGAACATTCCGGGGCTCGCTCTTGGCGGCGGCGGCAGTGCCGTGACCGAAGCCTTCGCCTTCTCGATCGTGCGTCTCCCCGACGATCCGATGATTCCGCGGTTCATGGACGCGCGCGTCGGCTACTTCGGTGAAACGAAAACGGATTTTGGCTCCGTCGAGCAGCGCGTACTGACGCGTCGCTACATCGCGCGCTGGCGTCTCGAGTGCTCCGACAAGATGGTCGGCAACCTGTGCGTGCCGAAAAAGCCGATCACCTACTACGTCGATCCGGCCACGCCCAACTGGCTCAAGCCATGGATCAAGAAGGGGATCGAAGAATGGCAGGTCGCATTCGAGATGGCCGGCTTCAGCAAAGGCATCGTTGCTGCCGACGCACCGAATGATCCTGACTTCTCCGGCGAAGATGCATCGGTCGCGATGGTGCGCTGGTTGCCATCACCGGTTGCAAACGCTGTCGGACCGAGCACCACCGATCCGCGCACCGGCGAAATCATTGACGCCGACGTGCAGATGTATCACAACGTCATGGACCTGCAGCGTAACTGGTATTTCTCGCAGGTTGGTCATCTCGACAAACGCGCGCAGACGTTCCCCTTCCCTGATTCGCTGATGGGGCGTCTCGTTGAGTTTGTAGCAGCACACGAAGTCGGTCACACGCTGGGCTTCCCGCACAACTTCAAGGCAAGCTCGATGTACCCGGCAGACTCGGTGCGTTCAAAAACGTGGGTAGCGAAGATGGGCCATTCGCCGTCCATCATGGACTACGCGCGTTTCAACTACGTCGCGCAGCCCGAAGATGGAATCGCGTTGAACGATCTGATCCCGCGCGTTGGGCCGTACGACAAGTACGCGGTGATGTGGGGCTACAAGCCGATCGCTGGTACGACCAAGCCAGAGGACGAACGCGCCACGCTCGATCAGTGGGCGCGGATGCAGGATTCGATTCCGTGGTATCGCTTCGCGAGCGACGCCGGCAACGGTGGCGCTGATCCTGGCGAACAAAACGAGTCGGTTGGTGATGCCGACGCCGTAAAATCGACCCGCCTTGGCTTCAAGAATCTCCGTCGCATCGTCGATCTCGTCGAACCCGCATCAACCATCGACAAGACGGCCGACTATTCGCTGTTGCGCGCGACGTACGGCGCAGTGCTCGGCCAGTGGGGCACGGAAGCGCAGCATGTCACCAAGATCGTCGGCGGCATGAACAAGCAGGAAAAGGGCGCCAGTCAGAGCGGCCCGGTTTGGACGCTCGTGCCACGCGCGCGTCAGAAGGAGGCAGTGAAGTTCCTGAATGACGAAGTGTTCTCGACCCCGACTGCGTTCATCAAGCCGGACATCCTGCGCAAGCTCGAGTCGGACGGCAACATCAATCGTATCAGCGGTACTCAGGGACGCATCCTCGGCTCGGTCGTCGCAAATCAGAAGTTG
>JBKJTE010000286.1:0-25457 GCA_046590495.1 Gemmatimonas sp.
TGCTTGGATCGATGATGAAGCTTCCCATCAACATGTGACCAGCGCCAAGCGTCTTTCCAAGCTTCACCGCCGTCGACTTGTCGACGCGATCGCTACTCTGCAGATTCTGCTCTTCAAGCAGCGTCTGCAGGCGATCACGTTCAACGACGCGCACGGCGCTGTTCTGCGCGATCTCGCTGATCATCATCTCCGCCATGCCTTTGCTCAACGGAGCATAGGAAGCGAAATCAACGAGCGAGCTGTTGGTGAAGTAGAGTACGGCAACCGTTGGCCGTGCATCTGCGCCTGCTGATTGCGCGGAAAGCGGGAGCGCAGCGGCCGCGAGGCTGGCGGCGAGCAGAAAGCCGGGCCAGCGTCGGCCCGTGTGCGTCATGGACATGCAGGCACCTCTCAAGGTGGAATCGTCAAACTGCACCTCAAACGTCGTGCCTGTCGCGCCGTGCCGTCAATAGGATACGCTCAATCTCGCTATGCCAAAAACCTGCCCGATCTGCGCCACGACGTACCCCGACACAAGCCTGTTCTGCCCAGCCGATGGCACGACTCTGAGATCTGACGGGTCGGACACGGACCTGATCGGCACTGTGATCGCCGACCGGTACCTCGTCAGCAAGCTGCTCGGCGAAGGCGGAATGGGGCGGGTGTACTTGGCTAGCCACCTGCGGCTGCCCCAACAGGCCGCGATCAAGGTGCTGCACCCGAGCATGGCTCAGGACTTTGCGGCCGTGGAGCGGTTCAAGCGCGAGGCCGCCAACGCAGCCAAGATCGAGCACGATCGCGTGGCGCGCGTTTTCGATTTTGGTGACACCAAGAATGGCCTGGTCTTCATCGCGATGGAGTTCGTGCCGGGTCAGACGCTGCGGTCGATTCTGGAGGAGCAGCCGCGGCTGCCACCATCCCGCGCGGCGAATCTCATCTACCAGGTAGCTGAGGGTCTCGACGCGGCGCATCGGATGAGCATCGTGCACCGCGATCTCAAGCCTGACAACATCATGGTCATCACCGATGATACGGGGCTCGATCGGGCGAAGGTGGTGGACTTCGGTATCGCCAAGGCGGTGAACGAAGCAGCTGGACAGCGGACGCAGCTTACGCAGGCGGGCTCGGTGATCGGGACGCCGGAGTTCATGAGCCCGGAGCAGGTGTTTGGCGAGGCGCTAGACGCCCGGAGCGACGTGTACGCGTTGGCGTTGGTCGGCTACCAGATGTTCACCGGTCTGTTGCCGTTCGACTCCAGCACGCCCGAGCGGAGCCTGACCGCGCGCATCGTCAGCGATCCGCGCACGCTCGCTGATGCGGCTCCCGAGGTGCAGTGGCCGGCCGCGTTGCAGGAAGCGTTCAATCACGCACTGGCCCGCGAACCCGACGCGCGAACTGGATCGGCGCTGGATTTCGGAGACGCGGTCGTCGCCGCGACCGAGGCATGGATTGGCGCGTCTGTGCTCCGGACGCGCACGCCCCTGTCGAATGCGGCGTTGCTCACGGCCGCGAATGCGACTCCGCTTTCGTCGGCCACCGTACCGACGGCGCAGATGGCGGGCGCTCCTGCAGCGAAGCCGGTTGCTGCGGCGCCAAAATCGGCTCCGGCCAAGCCTGCAGCCGTGGTGCCAGCGCCAGCACCAACGGTCGCGAATGTGGCGATTGCCAACATGACAGCTGGCCGGTCCAAGCCCGCGCTCTTTGGCGGGATTGTGATTGCCATCGCAGCCGTGGCGATCTTCATGCTCAAGGGTGGTTCCGCCGCAGCGCCGGCTGATCCGACAGCAACGCCGGTTGCGCCTGGCGTCACGGCCGCAAACTCAGCCAGTGGCAACGGAGCCGGCAGCTCGCCGTCGACGAGGGGTGCGCAGCCATCGGCCAACGGGGCGAGTGGGGCACAACAGGCGAAGGGCGCCGCGTCGGTGCCGACGACGGGGGTGCCTCCAACGAATGCCGGAGAGCCCAGCGCGCCGCCCGCGCCCACTGCAGACGCCAATGGTCTTGAAGCCGCCAAGGCGACCCTGGAGCAGGTGAAGAAGGCGCTGCTCGACGCGGACGACGCGGACGCGCCCGCGATAGGCAAAAGTTCAATTCCGCAGCTCCAACAGGCGTTGACTCGCCTCACGACGTCGTCCGACAGCACGTGGGCTTTTGTGTATCTCGCGATGGCTTATAGCGTGTCGAACGATCAGGTTCGCGCATGCACGTCACTGCGCGGCGCAAAGCGTCAGGCGACGAGCAATGCGCAGTTGCAAGCGGTCACCAATCTCGCAAGCAGTCCGCCGTTCCAAGCGTGTCCCTAGGCAGCTGGGACCGGGTTCGTGACACTGAGTGAGCGCCGTGATCGAACGGATGCCTTGAACGCCGAGGCGGTGGTTGTAACCAACCGGCTCACCCTCCGCCGCATGACGATCACCGATGCTCCGTTCATGCTGGCACTGCTGAACGAGCCCTCGTTCCACGCCTTCATCGGTGATCGCGGTGTGCGCACCGTTGAAGCCGCCGAGTTGTATCTGCGCAACGGCGCATTGGCGAGCTACGTCACGAACGGTTTTGGACTCTATCTGGTTGCGTTGCGCGCAGGCGGAACAGCGATCGGTATCTGCGGGTTGATACGGCGTGACGGGTTGGATGATGCCGACATCGGATTTGCGTACCACCCCGCCTACTGGGGGCAGGGCTACGCCGACGAAGCCGCGCACGGTGTGCTGGAACACGCACGCGATGCTCTAGGTCTTCAACGCATCGCCGCGATCACCAACCCGGACAACACACGCTCCATACGTCTGCTCGAAAGGCTCGGTCTCAAATTCGTGCGCACGCTGCAGCTCAGCGCCGACGCGTCCGTGGTTTCGCTTTATCTGCGCGAACTCTGACGCTGGGCAAACACTGCGTTGCAACAATTCATCACACCACCGACAAACACGCGGCACATGGACATCCCCATGCACAACGACACGCGCACCAAGCTCAACACGAACCGCATCTTCATCGCGACGGCGCTGTTGTCGATCGCGATCGCACCGGTCAGCGCACAGAACACGCAGCCCGATTACGCCAACGCGATGCGCCATGAGCACGCCATGGAAACGACAGCACCGTCACCTGCGGCGCTGATCGCGCCGCGTACCGCTGTCGTCGACAAGATGGTCACGTACTCCAAAATCGACGGCAAGGGAATCAAGGGCTTTCTCGCGAAGCCCGCCAAGCCGAGCGCGAGCAAGCCTGCAATCCTGATGGTGCATGAATGGTGGGGACTCAACGACAACATCAAGGCCGTCGCCAAGCGCTACGCCGGTGAAGGGTACACGGTGCTCGCGGTCGATCTCTTCGGCTCCGTTGCCACAACGCCGGACGTCGCGATGAAGCTGTATCAATCGGCGATGGCAAACGTTCCGGTCGGCGAAAAGAACCTGTCCGACGCGATCGCCTTTCTGAAGAAGCAGGGCGCGACGTCGATTGGCTCCGTCGGATACTGCTTTGGTGGACACTGGTCGCTGCGCTCGGGACTTGTTGGCGGCAAGGATATCAAAGCCGTCGTTATTTACTACGGCGCACCGATTACCGACGCTTCCCAGCTCGCACGGTTGTCTGCACCAGTGCTCGGCTTGTATGGCGGCAAGGACACCGGCATTCCTGTCGACAGCGTTCGCGCAATGGAAGCCAAGATCAAGAGCGCGGGTGGCGCAGTTGCGATCAACGTCTATCCTGAAGCCAACCACGCGTTCGCCAATCCGACCGGCCAGGCGTTCAACAAGGCCGCCGCAGAAGATGCGTGGGCCAAGTCACTCGTCTTCTTCAAGACGAATCTGAAGTAGTCTGGTACGACGCAGTAAAAACGGGGGCGGCGCGAGTGATTCGCACCGCCCCCGTTTGGCTTTCACGACACAGAACTACTGACGCAAGCGCATGATCGCTTCCCAGATCAACGGCTGTGTTGCCATCGTCTGCCCACGATACTGCGGACGGAAACCATAGAGCAGCACATGTCCCTTGCCCGCTGTGACGTCGACCATGGCCGCCTTGCCGTTCAGCTTCGAACCGCCAAGCAACCAACCGGAAAGCAGCGGGTCGCCGCTGGCCTGATACGTCACCACTGCCGTCGCGCGCGACGCGTCGGTGATGTCGAACGCGGGGCTGTCTTCAAACCACACCGCGGGAACAGGAGCAGTCATACCTGCGGTGAGGGGATTGCCCTTGGCCATCTGGACAGCCAGCAGTGACCCCGGCGCATAAAAATCCGTATTGCGCACACCGGCCAACGCATTCCTGACGGGAAGGTTCAACGCTTCGATGGCGTATTCACTTGCATCGTTGAAGGCGAGCAGTGAACCACCCCTCTCGACAAAATCGCCGAGCGCCTTCGCACCGCTCTCACCAAGTCCGCCGCGCAGTGTGTCGGGGTACTGATTACCCAGGCCGCGCGAAAGCCCTGCCGCGCTCTGGTCGGGAAGAATGATCACGTCGAACCGATCGTTCAGTGCACCGGCACGCACATCCTTGTCGACGATCGTTGTGTAAGCAATGCGATTTGCGTCGAACATCCAGCGCGTCCACCCTTCGTCCATCGACGAGCTGTAGCTGCGATAGATGCCGATGCGGCGCGCTTTCGTGTCGCTCAGTCCACTCACAGCATACCTGGGCTCTGTAACGGCAGGCACCAACGACGCGGACATCGCGGGCGCGGTCGTGATTGCAGTAACTTCGACGCCGAACAACAATGGCAGCGTGTGCGCCGTGACGTCGTAGGGACGCTTGGGTGGGCCACCGGGATAGTCGAACAGATTCGGATACCGTTGCCGCTCGAGCATAGTCTTCGCGTATCCACCGAACGGCTGCACGGTCGACACGATGTAGCTGCCGGCTGGATACATCTTTCCTTCCGCGCTGATCGCCGCAGTGGAGGTACGGATCTCGACCTGCCCGTGCTGCAACGTCCAGAGCATGCGCTGTAACGCCTGCGTATCACGCTGCGCCTTTGGAATCACGAATGCGGACGGCGTTTCAGTGTGCGTCCACGGATGTTTCGGATCCATCGCGCGATCGCCGAGTGCCGCGTAGCTTTCAAGCCACGCACGACGATCACGCGCCGCTTCACCCAGCATGGCCCACGTCGCGCTCACTTGATACGACACGATGTCTGCGTAGCTCCACGTGCCACCGGGCCAGATCGCCGGGAAATTCCACGTCGCGTTCTTGGCTTCGTATCCGCGGCCCGCGCCGAGTGACGCGAACGGCAACTCGATCGAAGTCGCAAGCCGCGCACTCGCTGTCTCAGTCAAAATGCGTACGCCCCGATGATAGAGCGAATACTGACGCGCCGGCGACCACTGATCGTATGCGGCGTTCGACGCGATACCGGTCTTTCCCTCCGCCGTCATGCGCCATCCCATCGCGAGACCAAGGGCATTGGTGCCAGCAGTGAGCACGGGGTCGATGTTCGGCTCGACGGGGTCCATGTAGGGCGGGATGAAAATGCGTCCCGCGTTCGAGCCCTGTTGGTGCACGTCGTTCACGATCTGCGGATCCCACGGTGTGTAGAGCGAGTCCACGGTGTAGCGCGTTTCGAACTGCGTGAACGCATACCAATCGCGATTGTTGTCGTGGCCTGTGTATTTGTGGTACAACTCTGGCGGCGACGTCCCTTCGGCGGGCGTATCCAGGGTTGAGCGATACCAATCGCCCACGATATCAACACCGTCCGGATTCTGACTTGGCACCAACATGATGATCGTGTTGGCGAGAATGCTGCGCGCGTCCGGAGTGTCGGCACGCGCCAGTCGATCAGCAATCACCAAGGGAGTTGTAAATCCGCCAACTTCGGTTGAGTGGATACTCGACGTGATCAGGATGACGTTCTTGCCGGTCGCGAGCAGCGACTCCATTTCTCCTTTCGCACGCAGGCGTGGGTCCATCAACTTGCGCTGGATCTGGCGGTACTTCTCGAGATTGCTCAACGTTGTTGCATCGGCGATAAACGCAACGAGAAACGGGCGGCCGAGTGTAGTCTTGCCGAGTGTGCGGACAGAGACGCGCGGACTCGCTTTGTCGAGCGCAGTGAAATAATTCGTGACCTGCTTCCATGTGGGTAACTTTCGCGCGGCGCCAGGCTCGTAGCCGAGTATCGACGCAGGCGTTGGAATGGCGGACGATTTCGCCTGTGCGCTGGCGATGGACGCTGTTGCGGCGAGCGCAATCGTGGCGTACGCAATTGCGACCGGCGCGAGTCTGTTGCAACGCATGATCACGGTGTGGTTGAAGTGGGAACGGCGCCGTTGGCGCCGCAGGGACTGAGCGTTGGGTTGCGCACAAAAGCCTGGATATCGTCCATGACTTTGGCGATCGGCAGCCGTGGAATCATGAACGCGACGACGATTGACATGTGCGTCAGACTCGGGTACAACGTTGCACATGCCTGTCCGCCAAACTTCTTGATCAGCGCTGCAAGCTCAGTCGAGTTGCGCGGGAGCACGGTCTTGTCCTTCACGCCGTGCAACAAGAGCAGCGGCGGGTGTTGTGTCGACGAGACGAGCTGCGCGGGGTACGTGCCTGGCCAACCTTCACGCGGACCCATCAGCTCCTGCACGTCGGGGTCGGTCCATACCGTGTCCACCGGTCCGGCCATGCTCACGTAGCCACGCACGAACTCCGGTTGCACGCCTGCGCGAAGGAGGTAGTGATCGTCGAGCGAAAGTACAGTTGCCGTGTGGGCACCTGCAGAATGTCCCACAACGAAGACCTGTGCTGTGTCGCCACCGTAGTGTGCGATACTGTCGTGCACCCACCGCAGTGCACGCGCAGCGTCGTCGATCCATGCGGGAAATTTCACCTTCGGCGCGAGTCGGTACTCGGGAATTACGGCCACGTAGCCACGTCGGGTGATGGCATCGCCGGCCAATTTGTAGTCGTCTTTCGTGCCCTGCTGCCAACGACCACCGTACAGGAACACGAGCACCGGCACCGGCTTGTCGCCGGCATCTCTCGGGCGATACACATCCAGCGTGTGTCGCGCGCCCGTGTCGTACGGAATATCACGCGCCAATTGAAACTGTTTGCCGAGAAAAATTGCCTCGGCGGCGCGGCGTTCATCGCACGCGGACAGCAAGGAGATCGTCAGCACGCACATCAGGGCTGCGATCAGCACCCGGCGCGCGTTACTGGTGGTGCGAGTCTGGGAATGGTTCGGC
This sequence comes from Gemmatimonas sp., assembly GCA_046590495.1. Lineage (GTDB taxonomy): Bacteria > Gemmatimonadota > Gemmatimonadetes > Gemmatimonadales > Gemmatimonadaceae > Gemmatimonas. Next base: position 7,167 of record JBKJTE010000286.1, read on the forward strand.
ATTGCGCTGGGACGCCTCGGTGTCGGTACAGATTCACGATAACCCGGCGACAGACCCTCCGCATCACGTTGGAGAGTCGCAAGGCAACCCACTCGCGCAACCTTGCTTCTGCGCGCAACGTACCCACATGACTGCTTCCCATCGCGAGTTTCTGAAAGTGTCCAGCGGTTGTCTCGCGCATATTGCGCTGGTGTCGGCCTGCGCACCCTTGCGTTCGCGTCAACGATGGACGGCCCCCGCCCACCCGACCGTGGCGACGACGGCGTTCGCACATCTCGATCTCATTGGACCCGACACCTGGGCGCTCGTCTCGACTCCGCTCGGCGGAGATCGCACGACCTTCTCCAACGGCGGCATAATTGCGGGGCGCAGCGGTGTCATCGCGGTTGAGGGGTTCTATCGCCCGGCCGGAGCGGAATGGCTCGCACAACGTGCACGTGAACTGACTGGACGTTGGCCGACGCATGTCGTGTTGACGCACTACCACACCGATCACTCCGGTGGAGTCGCGGGATATACCACGCCGACCGGTAAGCCGGCACTCCGCGCGACCGCACGCACGCGCGAGTTGGTATTGGGCGGCGGCGCGGTCGCGCCACCCAAAGACGATGCACTGACGCGCGCATTTGCCGATGTCGTGATCGTGCCCGCCGACCATCCCGGCACGATTGACCTCGGCAACCGACGCGTACGTCTTGATTCCCTGAGCGGCCATACGGCCAGCGATATCGCAATCATCGACGACGACGCCGGAATCACATGGGCCGGTGATCTCATGTGGAACGGCATGTTCCCCAACTTTGTGGACGCGGTGCCCGGGACGCTTGCCGCATCGGTCCGCCATCTCGAAAAGACTCGCGCGCATACCTTTGTGCCGGGGCACGGTGCGATCGCCGACCGCGCAGCACTGACGCGCTACGTCGCACTGCTCGACGACGTCGAGGAAGCGGCGCGACGCGGTCACACGGCAGGCACAACAGCGGCGCAGGTTAGTGCCGGCTATACAGTCCCCACTGCGCTCGGAGAGTGGATGGCGAGCAAGCCGTCGCTCGAGCGCGCGATGACGGCGTGGTACAGACAGTTTGACGCGAGATAACGATTGATGATGCTGCCTCTGCTGAATCCGCGCGACATCGACTTTCAGTTGTACGAGGTGCTTGGCGCAGGATCGCTCACTGATCGTGCGCGGTATGCGGATCACTCACGCGAAACGTTTGACGCAGTGCTTGCAACAGCGAGACGGCTTGCCGAAACCGAGCTGCATCCGCACCATCGCGTCAGCGACGAGCAGGAACCCTACATACGCGACGGGAAGGTCGTCACACCGGACGCAGTCAAGCGTGCGATCACGGCCATGGCTGACGCAGGGTTCATCGCGGCGTCGCATGACTATGATGTGGGCGGCATGCAGTTGCCGCATGTGATCACGACGGCAGCGTTGCTCTGGTTCGACGCGGCCAACATCGCGACGTCGTCGTACGCGATGCTCACCGCGGGTGTCGCGAATCTCGTCGCAGCGTTCGGCAATGAGAGTCAACGCGAGCGCTTTCTTGCGCCATTGCTCACCGGCCGCTTTCTCGGCACCATGGCGTTGACCGAAGCCGAGGCGGGTTCGTCGCTCGCGGACCTGCGTACTCGTGCGACGCCTGCCGGCGAGGGATACGCGCCGGGTTGCTATCGGATCTCGGGAACGAAGATGTGGATTTCGGGCGGTGAGCATGAGTTGTCGGAGAACATCGTACACATGGTGCTCGCGCGCGTCGACGGTGCACCTGCCGGTGTGCGTGGCATCTCGCTCATGCTGGTGCCGAGATATCGCGATGACAGCGCGCACGGCGAGACGGTCACCAATGGCGTCCTGCTCGGTGGTCTGATCCACAAAATGGGCTGGCGTGGCACAACGAGCACGATTCTCAATTTCGGTGAGCGCGAGGAGTGTATCGGTGAAGTCGTCGGCGACGTACACCGCGGGCTTGGGTACATGTTTCAGATGATGAATGAAGCGCGCATTGGTGTTGGTCGCGCGGCCACGGCGATGGGGTACGCCGCATACAGGCACGCGCTCGAGTACGCACGCACGCGACGGCAGGGGCGTCTTCCCGGTGAGAAGGATCCAGCGCGACCACCTGTCGCAATAATCGAACATCCTGATGTGCGTCGCATGCTGCTTGCACAAAAGGCGATAGCCGAAGGCGCGCTCTCCCTGATTCTCGAATGCGCACGCATTGTCGACGAAGAGCAGACTGCCACGGACGAAACGGTGCGACGCGACCAGGGCGCGCTGCTTGAAATTTTGACACCGATTGCCAAGGCGTGGCCCGGCGAGGCGTGTCAGGAAGCGATTTCACTCGCGATGCAGACGCTTGGCGGCTACGGCTTTGCGCGCGAATATCCGATTGAGCAGTACTATCGCGACAATCGCCTCAATCCGATCCACGAAGGAACGAACGGTGTGCAGGCGCTCGATCTGCTGGCGCGCAAAGTACAGCAGCACGACGGGGCAGGGTTCAAAGCACTCCTGGCACGCATACGTGCCGTCGCCACTGATGCGGAGGCGATAAGCGAACTGGCAGCGCTCGGCCACACGCTGAATAGCGCTATTTCGCGATTGGAACGCGTTACGAGCGTATTGCTGCAAGCGGCTTCGCACACTGAGCCTGCGCGCGCCGTCGCCAACGCCAGCGCGTACCTGGATCTTGTAAGTCGCACGGTGATCGCATGGCTATGGTTGCGACAGGCAATCGTCGCATCACGCGCGCTTGCTGCTGCTCCCTCGCCGAGCGATGAAGATTTCTATCGCGGCAAGGTACAGGCGGCGCGTTACTGGTTTGGCTGGGAGTTGCCGCGCACTGAACAGCTTGCGGCACTAATCGAACGTGCCGATGCGACGCCGTATGAGATGCATGACGCATGGTTCTGATACGCTTTGGGCGTGCGCAACACTAAACGCTCCGTCGGCACCAGCCGACTATTCACGATGCGCTTCAGCACGTCAGGGGCGGGATGACTCGGCGCCCAGCTCGGAATGATCAGCACCTTCGATGCGAGTGCGGCCAGAAACGGTTCGCTCTCTTCTCCCATCGAACCGTGCTGATTGACCACATGCACATCCACGTGTCCGATCACGTTTGTGATTGCTGATTCGACAGAATGCCAGACGGGAAACCCCGGGTCCGCCGCGCCGGGCAAGTCGCCGCCGGTGAAGTAACGGAAGTTGCCGTACGCAAAGCGCACTCCGGGACTGCACATGTTTTCGTTTGGCCAATCGACTAGCGGAGTCGTGGCGAGGTCAGGAAACAGCGAGCGCGTTGCGTCGCCGGACCCCGTCCACATCACACCGTTGCCGACGAGATTGCGAAACTCCACCGACGGACTTTTTTTTGCGTTCACGACGCAGCACGATCTGATCGCGCACGCCAGACTAGAATCGTTCAACCGTCATGCCACGCGCCTGCATCGACGCAACAAAGCGACGATAGTTTGCCATCGTGGAATCGGTGATCGGCAATGGATGGCGGTAGTCCGGCCACCCGCGATCGATCAGGCTGCGGAAGCCGCCCGCATCGCCGACTGCCGTGATACCAGTCAACCAAAACGCGCCATGCGTCGCCATCGGCGATTGCGGCGTCCACTGTCCGTAGTGATCCGCATGAAAGTGCGTAATCAACGCGTAGTCGAGTGCTGCAGTCGGATCCGGGAGATGTCGCTTGACGTAGCGCGCAATCCACTCTCCCGGCGCCTGCGATGCATCGGGATGCGGCGCAGTCCCCGCGATTCCATCGGCCGCAGCGCGCGCGTCGACGAGCAACGTGGTTCCATCGGGTAGTACGAACAGCGCGGCATTCCCGCGGCCCGTCGAGATCTGGTGAATATCAACGGTACCCGGCGTCCATTTCGGCATCGGTGCGCCAACGAGCGGCGCGGTCGTCTGCATGAGGGCGGCAGCGATCACACCAAGCATCAACGGGGTCATCCCGGTGATTCGCTTTTACTTGTCAACCAGCCCGGCCATGCCACCGGGATAGCGTTCGCCCGATGCGCCGCCGCGCGGCAGCAACTGGGCAAGCAGCGCCATGTCCGATGCACTCAGTCCAACGTCGACCGCAACAGCGTTCTCGTCGAGTCTTTCGACTTTTGTGGTACCCGGAATAGGCACGACATCTTCTCCGCGAGACAGCACCCATGCGAGTGCCAGCTGCGCGGGCGTGCATCCTTTTGTGCGCGCGATGCGCACAACGGTGTCGACGAGCGCACGATTCACGTCGAAGTGTTCAGCCTGAAAGCGCGGCGATGACAAGCGATAGTCGCCAACCGGAAAGTCTTCGACTTTACTAAAGCTGCCGGTGAGGAATCCACGGCCGAGTGGGCTGTAGGGCACAATGCCGATACCCAGTTCACGCGCAACAGGGAACGCATCATCTTCCCAGTCGCGCGTCCACAGCGACCACTCCGACTGCAGCGCAGAGATCGGATGTACGGCGTGCGCCTTTCGAAGATTCGCAGCGCCGGCCTCGGACAATCCGAGAAAGCGAACTTTCCCCTCGGTTACGAGTTGCGACATCGCGCCGACGGTCTCTTCAATCGGCACGCTCTTGTCGATGCGGTGCTGGTAGTAGAGATCGATCGTGTCGATGCCGAGGCGTTTGAGCGATGCTTCGCACGCCGAGCGCACATACTCCGGGCGACCATTCGCGCCACGCTTGCTTGGATCGCTCGGGTTGTACACAATGCCGAACTTGGTTGCAACGATCGCCTTGTCGCGGCGATCGGCGATCGCCCGTCCAACCAACTCCTCATTCGTGTGCGGCCCATAGATGTCCGCTGTGTCGAGCAGGGTCACGCCCATGTCGAGCGCGTGATGAATCACCCGAATACCGTTTTCGTCCGTTCGATCTTCGGCGCGCCCATAGAACGCAGACATCCCCATGCAGCCGAGTCCGAGCGCTGAAACGCGTAGCCCCTCACGACCGAGCGCGCGGGTTGGAATTGCCGTCATGATGAATTATTCCGTTGGAGAAAACGTGGGCGTTACGCCGAGATTGTGAAACAGGAAAGCGAATGTGTCGGCCGATTCGTCGATATTCTTGCTCAGCGACGAACTGCCATGGCCCGACTGCGTTTCGATACGAATCAGCACTGGATTGGGTCCGCGGTGCGAAGTCTGCAACTGCGCCGCGTACTTGAATGAATGTGCGGGCACCACACGATCGTCATGGTCAGCGGTGCTGATCATCGTTGCCGCGTAGGCCGTCCCGTCAACCAGATTGTGCAGCGGCGAATACGGGTAGAGGTACGCAAAGCCGTCAGCATCATCACTCGATCCGTAGTCCGCAATCCAGTTCCAACCGATCGTGAACTTGTGAAAGCGTAGCATGTCCATCACCCCAACAGCGGGCAGCGCGACCTTGAATAGCTCTGGACGTTGGTTCATCACCGCGCCAATGAGCAGCCCGCCATTCGATCCACCTTGCATCGCCAGCTTCCCAGTCGACGTGTACCGCTCGGTGATCAACCACTCGGCGATCGCAATGAAGTCGTCGAACACATTTTGCTTGTGTTCCTTCATGCCTGCCTTGTGCCACGTTTCCCCATACTCGCCGCCGCCGCGCAAGTTCGTCTGCACATAGACGCCACCTTGCTCGAGAAACGCCATGCGCAGCGCGCTGAACGCCGGCGGCAACGAGATGTTGAAGCCGCCGTAGCCGTACATCAGCGTCGGATTGTTTCCGTCGCGCGTGAGCTCTTTCCTTGACGTGATGAACGCGGGAACGGGCGTGCCGTCTCTGCTCGGTACAAAGACTTGTGTTGTTTCGAACAGCGTCGGATCGAAGGGGAGCATCTGTTCGCGAAAGATGCGACTCACTCCTGACGCGATATCGTAGCGATAGACGGTTGGCGGCGCGATGAATGACGTGAACGTGTAGAACACCGACGTCGCGTCACGCTCTCCATGAAATCCGCCGGCCGAGCCGAGTCCCGGCAACGTGATCTCACGTTCCGGTACGCCATGGAGATCGAAGACGTACGCACGCGTTGTGACATCCTTCAGGTACATTGCGAAGATTCGGTCACCGGCAGTGGTCACGCCGTCCAGCGGTTCTGCGCGTTCAGCGATCACGGTCACCCAGTGTTCCTCCGCCGGGTTGGCCGGATCGATCAACACCACGCGGCGGTTGGGAGCGTGCCGATTGGTCAGCACCAGCAGCCGTTCATCGATGTTGTCGATGACGCCCATCTCGTCTTCGAAGGTCGTCCACAGTGGGTGGAATTCGGTCTCGCGCTTGGACAGATCAAGTACGGACACCGCGTTGCCGTCCTGACCGTTGCCGCGATCGGAAATGTAGAGCAGTGCAAAGCGCTCGTCTTCGGTCGTGGAGACGTAGTGAAAGCGCTGCGGATGCTCGGCGTCGCGGTATACGAGTCGATCGTCCGACTGCGGCGTACCAATCGTGTGATAGAAGACTTGGTGATCTTCATTCATTGACGAGAACGCGGCTGCGGTCACCTCGGGTTCAGGATATCGACTGTAGAAGAAGCCATTCCCGGACCACGCGAGATCCGACGCCTTCACCCACGCGATACGGTCATCGAGATCGGTGAGCGTGCGGAGTTCCATGACGCGGATTTCCTGCCAATCCGAACCCGCCGCGCTCACCATGTACGCAATGCGGTCGGCCGCGTGGTCGATCGTCACATCCGTGATACGCGTCGTTCCGTCTGCCGACATGGTGTTCGGGTCGAGTAGTACTTTCGGCTCGCCGGCTTCACCGTCCTGCAGATAGTAGACGGCCTGATTCTGAAGTCCGTCGTTCTTGGTAAAGATGAACCGGTGCTTCTTCTGGGTGGGCGCTGAAATTCTGGGGTAATTGACCACCGCCGTAAGCCGAGCGCGGAGAGCGTCCCGAAACGGGATTTGGCCCAGGTAGTCGAAGGTGACTTGGTTCTGGGACTCGACCCAGGCGGTGGTCTCGGGGGCGGTGTCGTCTTCCAGCCAACGATATGGATCGGCGACTTCGGTACCGTGGTAGTCGTCGATCTGGTCGACGGTGCGCGTCGTTGGGTAGACGAGCGGCGACGGGCCCGGCTGGGCGGCCGGAGTCTGGACGGGGGCGTATTTGTCGGTCACCCCCATAGCTTAGTGGTGGGATAGTGAAGACGCCCACCTGATGTCGCCGGGCTCGGATGCCTGTCCGGGGGTAGCGTATCGGGACGGAGGCCGTCTATCTTCCAAAGCTATCCGGCAATTGCTGTCGGAACTTGCTTGTCGCATTTGCTTTACGTCCCGTCGCATCGCGCCTCAAGGCGCAGCGCGAGGGTGGCGATGCTGCGCCGATACCGGGCGGGGGACTTCGCTCCCGTACCACGTCACAGCCTCTCGCAACGGTAGCTCGTGTCCTGGCGGGATTCCCGCTGGCGCGTCGCCGAGTCTGCAGCACCCTGACCGGGCCAATACGTCGGCCCCGGAGTTGAGATATGCATCCGTTCATGGAAACGCAGAAGGAATGGCTCAAGGAGAACATCCCGCCGTTCCGCCCAGGTGACACGGTCCGCGTGAACGTGCGCGTTAAGGAAGGCGAAAAGGAGCGCGTCCAGGCGTTTGAAGGGATCTGCATCGCGCGCAAGGGCGGCGGTGTCAGCGAGACGTTTACCGTCCGCAAGATCTCCAACGGCGTCGGTGTCGAGCGCATCTTTCCGCTGCACAGCCCGATGATCGGCGAGATCGTGGTCGTTCGTCGTGGTGTGGTGCGTCGTGCGAAGCTGTACTACCTGCGCGACGTGACGGGTAAGGCCGCCCGCATCAAGGAACGCAAGGTCGTTCGCACGCCCAAGGCGGATTCGTCAACGGCGTCAAAGAAGTAGCGATACACTGCGCTACCAACGGTCACGCTCGTGGGACGTTGGAGTGCGATTGAGCGGACCGCCCGCCTGCAGTATGGGCGGCTGCTCGTCGGTGTAGATGAAGTAGGACGGGGCCCCCTCGCGGGCCCCGTTGTCGCATGCGCCATTGTCATGCCCCCTGAGCAGCGAGCCATCGCCGGGGTCGACGACTCCAAGAAGCTCGATGCCCGCACGCGTGAAGCGTTGTCCGCGCGCATTCTGGATCAGGCACTCGCGGTCGCGCTCGGCGCCGCCTCTGCCCGCGAAGTCGATCGCATCAACATCTATCACGCGACCGTGCTCGCCATGCGTCGCGCGCTCGTCCGCGTCGAAGCGCGACTGGGCGCCCCTCCGCATCACGTGCTGATCGACGGCAATCCGCTCAAGACACTTGGCATCGTGCACACCGCAGTCGTCAAAGGTGACGCGAAGTGCTACGCGATCGCCTGCGCGTCGATCGTTGCCAAGGTGACACGGGATCGGTTGATGACATCGCTCGCTGCGCGGTATGATAAGTACGGGTGGGAGCGCAATGCCGGCTACGGAACGCCGATTCATATGCAGGCACTGGCGGCACACGGACTCACTCCGCATCATCGGCGACGCTTTTGTCTCGGAGTACAGACGACGATGCCGCTCGACGATCAGTCGCCGTGCGAAGCAGACGTGATAGCAGTCGACGTGCCAACCGAACTTTCCGACGACCTCCTCTTTCGAGTGCGCGCATGAGCAACCCCGACGCTCCGGTTTTTCTGCCTGATCTCCTGAAAGGTCAGGTTGCGCTGATCACCGGTGGTGGTACTGGTATCGGTTTCGGCGTTGCCGAGTTGCTCGCCGAGCTTGGCGCGCACGTCGTGCTTGCCAGTCGCAAGCCCGAGCATCTCGACAGCGCATGTGCATCGATCAGTGCAGCGGGAGGCAAGGCGAGTTCGATTCAACTCGATGTGCGTGATCCGGAAAAAGTGAAAGAGGCAGTCGACAGTGTTGCGCAGACACACGGTCGGCTCGATCTGTTGGTGAACAACGCGGCCGGAAATTTCTATGCACCGAGCGCGACGCTTTCTCCGAACGCGTGGCGTTCTGTGCTCGAGATTGATCTGTTCGGGACTTTCTATTGCTCCCAGGCCGTGTATCCGATCATGTCGCAGCAGGGCGGCGGACGCATCGTGAGCATTTCAATGACGCTGCACTATCGCGGGTGGCCATTGATGGCGCATGCGACTGCAGCGAAAGCCGGTGTCGATGCACTCACGCGCACGCTCGCAATGGAGTGGGCACCACAGCGCATTCGTCTCAACGCAATCGCACCTGGGCCGATACCGACGGAAGGCGTGAAGAAGGCATTCACACCTCCTGCAAGCAGTGGTGTTCCGGATGTGTTCGCTGTCGCTGATCGCAAGATGGCTGAGTATGCACAGAAGAGTATCCCACTCGGCAGATGGGGTTCGCCGCGTGATATCGCGAACATGGTGGCGTTCCTCGCATCGCCTGCGGGCGACTGGATTACCGGCGCGATATTTGTTGTTGATGGTGGTGAGTGGTTGGCAAAACCGCCGATGTAACATGCATGTCGTGATTGCAGTCACGCGTTAGTGCAATTGGTTGCCTTGCTCGTGATTGGAGTCACGTCGTCACTTCGTTTCCATGTGCACCTTCTGGTCGTGGCCTGCTTCCTGCACCAGTGATGCAGTGGCACTCCAGACGCGCTCACTGCGCGTTGAAGAAGGCTCGTCGACCCCATGGAACATCGGAGGACATCATGCAGAAGATTCGGTTCGTAGCACTCGCGGCTGTTGCCGCAACAACATTCAGCGCCTGCGCGACGAAGGGATTTGTGCGACGCGGTCTCGACGAACAGCGGGTTGCACTTGGTCAGGAGCGCGGTGAGCGCGTTGCTGGCGACAGTGCGAGTCGGGCCGAGCTTGCTTCAACGAGTGCAGCGCTGCGTGCGGAGCTCGCTTCGTTGCGAACCGATCTTGGCACACTGCGCACCGAGTTCGGCACGCGCATCACGACGATGGAAGGGCAGGTGTCGTTCGCAATGCCGGTGCACTTTGAATTCGACGCGTCGGCCGTACGTCAGCAGGACGAGGCTGCGCTGACCAAGTTCGCTCAGGTCGCGCAAGCTCACTACAAGGGCGCGTTGATCACCGTCGAAGGATTCGCTGATCCTGCAGGCGGCGCCGCATACAACCTCCGGTTGTCTCGCAACCGCGCTGACGCTGTGCGCGACTTTCTGTTGACGAAAGGTTTCGATGCCGGAAATATCCGCACCGTCGGCTACGGCAAGGCGCGTTTGGTGCGGCCGGGTGCAGAGGGCAGTGCGCCGGGCGCGGAGCTCAATCGTCGCGTGACGTTCGTGATTGAGACTGCCTCGACAACGTCGACCGTTGCTGCGCTCTCGATGCCGTAATGTTTTGGTTGGCGTCATACGTCGACCGTGAGCAGGGCTGCTGTGTAACCAAGGTGACCGGTTCCCGTAGGGGGATCGGTCACCTTCGCATTCCAGCGGGGTTATTATTGAAGAGTTCTTTCCGCGCGGGTCCAGTACCGATGACTGCACCATCCAACTCACCTCAGGCCGCTCCCGCGCGGCACGCGGCCCCGCGGCTGCGTCCTGAGGCCGTTGCATGGCTCACGAAGCCGCATGCACCCAACTGCAACGTTCGTCGATAGACTCGTTCAACCCGAAGAAACGCTGCCCGCAGTGGATATCGGCCACGATCCGCTGCCGCCCATTTTGCGCCCCGATGCGCAGCTCGGCGTACTCGACATCACCGAGTGGTTTGGCAGCACCAGCGGCGGCATCCGTACGTATCTGCTGCAGAAAGCGCAGTACGTCGCGGCACGCCCGTGGCTGCGCCAGGTGCTCACCGTACCGGGCTCACGCGACGCGATCACCGAAGAAGACGGCGTACGCATGTATCGGCTGCAGGGCCCGCCGATTCCGCGACAAAAGCCGTATCGCTTCATGTTGGCGACGCGCAGTGTCGCCAAGATCGTGCGCCACGAGAAGCCGGACATTATCGAGATCGGCAGCCCATTCATCGTGCCGTGGATCGTGCGTCATGCGACCAAGAATCTCGATGTGCCGCTGATCTGTTTCTACCACTCGAATCTGCCACGCATGTTTGCGCCGCGCGCAGGTCGGAACGGTCCGGCGCGTCGGGCCGTGTATCGCGCATCGTGGAACTACATGCGCCGACTGGATCGACTGTTCCCGCTTACGGTGGTAACGTCGGCGTTTTCAGCGAATGATCTCGCGCGTGAAGGGATCACGCGGATCGCGAAAGTGCCGCTCGGTGTCGACCTCGAGCGCTTCACGCCGCTGCGTCGCAATCTCGTAATGGAGACCCGCAAGAAGTACGGTATGCCCGAGGGACCGTTGGCAGGGTTCGTTGGTCGGTTCGCGAGCGAGAAGGAACTTGACGTTGTGCTCGATGCCTGGGGCGAAGTTGAACGTCGCACCGGCGCGCGTTTGGTACTTGTTGGCACCGGCCCGCTCGAACCGATGTTGCGCGCGCACAAGTACGGACCGCGGGTGACGTTTTTGCCGTTCGAATCGGATCGTGAAGCGTTGGCGAACATGTTGGCCGCGTTCGATGTGTACATCGCGCCCGGAAGCATCGAGACGTTCGGCCTTTCGTCGCTGGAAGCGTTGGCCAGTGGCACGCCGGTGTTGTCGGCCGATCAGGGTGGTGTGTCGGAACAGGTGGCCAGCAGTGGTGCAGGGCGCACATTCGAATCCGGTATTGCCGCGTCACTCGCCGAAGAAGCGATCACGCTTTTCTCACAAGACCTCGACGCACTCGGCCGCATGGGTCGTGTGTACGCAGAGACGGAGCACTCGTGGGACACCGTGTTCGATCGCTTGTTCGCCGTGTATCGCGATGTCCTCCGCCGCTGAGTCGCCGGTCCGCGAAGGGTTGCTGGTATCGATCCACGATGTCACCCCTGCGCTCGAGGCACCGGTGCGGCGTCTGTGGGCGATGTGCCGCGAGCATGGTGTTACGCCGGCGTTACTCGTCGTGCCTGAGTGGCATGGGGAGTGGCCACTCGAGCGCAACGACGCCTTCATGGCGTGGGTGCGCCAGTGTGCCGCGGAAGGCGCCGAGGTGTTTTTGCACGGCGAACGGCATGATGAAATCGGCTCGCCACGTTCATTCAGCGACGAGTTGCGTGCCGTCGGACGCACGGCGAAAGAAGGAGAATTTCTGACGCTCGATCGCGAGGCGGCGCAGTCACGCATCGCGCGTGGCCTCGCCAGATTGCGCGCACTGGGGCTCTCTCCGATCGGATTCATACCGCCCGCCTGGCTCGCCCGTGAAGCGACGTTCGATGCCGTGCGAGCCGCGGGGTTGCGCGTGAGCGAAGACGCAGGCGGTGTGCGCGTGCACGCGCGCGGCGTGCGACTGCTTGCGCCGGCGCTGCGCTGGAGCGGACGCACGACAATGCGTGCGTGGGGTTCACGTGTGACCGCAGCGGTGCGCTGGCATACGCAGCGCGCAACACCGTTTGTGCGGCTGGCGCTGCATCCTCAGGATCTTGCGCACCCCGTGACGGCAGCCTCGGTCGAGCAGGAAGTGGCGCGCTGGACACGCGCGCGCAACGTCGTGCAGTACGCGCAACTGTGACAGGCGAATCGGACGGACGATCGATGAGTGAGCCGGTTGTCGACGCGCGCGCGCTCAGGCTCGCGGTGTTCAGCGACACGTACCCGCCGCAGGTAAACGGCGTCGCACGCACGCTCGAACGTCTCGTCGGGGCGGTTGAAGAACGCGGCGGAACCGTTCGCGTGTTCACGGTGAACGATCCCGAATCGGTGTCGCTCGAAAATGTCGAACGCTACCCGAGCGTCCCGTTCTGGGCGTACAAGCAGCTACGTATGGCCTGGCCGAGTCAGTCGCGCGTGAACGCCGCGGTGGCGACGTTTCGTCCGACATTGGTGCACGCGGCGACAGAGTTTGGAGTTGGCATGTCGGGGCGTCGTGCGGCACGCACACTCGGCGTTCCGTTCGTGTCTTCATATCACACGAGTTTCGCGGCGTATGCGCAGTTTTACAAACTCGGACTGCTTGCGCAGCCGGGGTGGACGTTTCTCCGGTGGTTTCACAACATCGGACTGCGCACGTACTGCCCCACACAGGCGATCGTCGACGAAGTGAACGCGGAAGGCTTCACCAACACCACGGTGTGGTCGCGCGGTGTTGATGGCGAACGTTTCTCGCCGCGTTACCGGTCGACCGAATTGCGGACACGCATCGGTGCGAGCGACGACACGCTTGTCGTGAGCTACGTGGGTCGCGTCGCGGCCGAGAAGGGACTCGATGTCGCGATGCAGGCGTTGCGTTTGGCGAACGAAGCGCGACCGGGGCGCATCAAGTTCATCGGTGTTGGCGACGGGCCGTACGAAGCTGAGCTACATCGACAGGCGCCAGCAGGTAGTTGGTTGCCGGGGAAGCTGTTGGGCGACTCGCTGAGCGAGGCATTTGCGTCGGGGGATGTCTTTCTCTTTCCGTCGACGACGGACACGTTCGGCAACGTGCTGCTCGAGGCGATGTCATCGGGGATGCCAGTGGTCGGTGCAGACGTTGGCCCAACGCGCGAGCAATTGGCTCCCGACCGTGGGTGGCTCGTGAAGCCGGGCGACTCGGCAGCGTTCGCACAGGCGTTGATCGCGCTGGTCGACGATCGTGCCGCCCTGGCGACGGCGCGAGACCGGGCGCTGGCCTTTGCCGCGTCAAAGACTTGGAAATCCGTGTGGGATACGCTGATTGCCGACTACCTCACAGTGCACCGTGTCCGCTAAATTGTGCGTCTGCCGCCGACGTCTGGCGGCTTGCTCCGATAGCTCAGTTGGTAGAGCAGCGGCCTTTTAAGCCGTAGGTCCTGGGTTCGAGTCCCAGTCGGGGCACTGAATGCTCGTTGAACGAATGGTCAATATTGTTCGGGAAAACCCGACCAACGGCGCAAGTCAGCAGTCGCGGGGATGGGGATACGCCCCCCGAACTCTTCAGAACTGGCCGTGACGTTGCCGAGTGCCGGGGCAAGGGGCAGGGTAGAATGACCCTGAACGAACCGACGCCGGGGCAAGGGGCAGGGTAGAACGACCCTGAACGAACCGACGCAGGGGCGACGTCTCCGGGCGCCGAGGCTAACTTGGGGCATGCGTCGTCGATCTCTCTCCAGACTCGCTCCAACGGCTCGCCAGCGGTGGTTGTCGCTGGCCATTTGTGTCGGCTCCGCACTCGCCTTTGCGCCGACGATGGCGTGGGGGCAATTCGGCAGACTCAGCGTCCCAGTCCGGCCGACGGGCGACACCGTAGCCACCCGCGTTTCGCCAGAATCGCCGCGTGCTGCGCTCGCGGACTTTCTCAGACTCGCGAAGAGTCAGGACTGGGTCGGCGCCGCTGCGTATCTCGCGGTGCCTCAGGCGTCGCGGGAGGATGCGCCGGTACTCGCGCGCCGACTGAAGCTGGTGCTCGATCAGAAGCTCGCGCTCGACGTGAATGCACTCTCACCATATGCCGCGGGCGATACAACCGATGGCGACGCCAATGGTGATCGCCTTGGTCTGATCGCGAGTCCGAACGGCCGAGAGGACCCTGTGCGGTTGGTACGTGAGTCGCGCCCGGTGGGGCCGCGGTGGGTGTTCTCGACGGCGACGGTAAACGAAGTCGAATTCTGGTACGGGAATCTTGGTGCGCCGTGGGTTCGCGACCGTGTGCCGCCAGCGCTGATGCGCGAAGGACCCTGGCATGTGTTCTACTGGCAGTGGATTGGGTTTGCGATTGCAATTCCCGTTCTGTTTCTGCTGTCGTGGATTGTCGGTGGCACATTGCGTGGCATTCTCACGCGACTTGCTGCGCGCACGGCGACCGAGTGGGATGATCTGCTCGTGCTGCGCCTGCGAGGACCATTTCGGTTGTGGGTGGCCGCTGTCGCAGCAACACCGCTGCTGAATTTTCTCGAACTGAACACGCGCGTTGCAGAATTTGTCGAGGCGGCCACACGTGGACTCGTGTTGCTAGCGTTGTTCTGGGGCGTGTTGCGGGTCATTCGGCTGGTGCAGGAACGGGTGGCGAGTGCGGTGTGGGCATCCGGTGACAGTCAGCAGGCGCGCACCCTCGTGCCGCTTCTCGGCAATATCCTGCGTGTGACGCTTACCATCATCGCAATTCTTGTCACGCTGTCGCAGTTCGGGTATCCGGTCGGCACGCTGCTCGCAGGACTTGGTATCGGCGGTATCGCTGTCGCGCTCGCGGGTCAGAAGACTGTCGAGCATCTCTTTGGCAGCGTGTCCCTCGCGGCCGACAAGGCGTTTCGCGTTGGCGACTGGGTGCGCGCCGGAACGACAGAAGGAACCATCGAACGTATCGGTTTGCGCTCGACGAGTTTTCGTACCAACGATCGTACCGTCATTCGTATTCCGAACGGTCGTCTCGCCGATGAACGTATCGAGACTTTCGGCGAGCGCGATCGGATGTTTCTGCGCACGGATCTCGACCTGACGTACGGTACGACGTCGTCGCAGATCGATACGATCTGTGCAGCACTCGAAGCGCTGCTGCGTTCGCATCCAAAAATCTGGCCTGACGCCGTCCGAGTGCACGTCGTTGCGCTGACTGAATCAGCAATCCGGCTGCGCATCTTTGCGTGGTTCGAAACACGCGATTGGGGTGAGTTCCTCGAAATCCGACATCGCCTGCTGCTCGACTTCATCGCGATCGTCGAAAAGCAGCAGTCGAGCATCGCCTTTCCGTCGCGCACGATTTATCACGTCACGCAGGAAGGCGAACCAGCGCCTGCGGTTCCGGTGGCGGAGTAACGCCGTGCTGCTGCAGCCCGCGCTCACGTCGCAATCAACGTTGTTGCTGCCGTCGCCGATGCTCGCTTCGGAGTTGGCGGCGACGCTGTTGCAGGGAACCATCACGATCGGACTCGCGGCGTTGTGCGCGCATCTCTTCGCGCGGTATCACCGTCCGTGGTTTGGATGGTTCGCGGTCGCCTGGAGCATCTACGTTGCGCGACTGCTGTGCATCCTGAGCTTCATCCTTACCACGGACCGCATCTGGTTGTACTGGCATCAGGTGACGACGGGCTGGACCGCCCTCGTGCTGCTCTGGGCGTCGCTGGTATTTTTGCGCCAGCCAAAAGCGCGTCCGGCGTATTTGCTTTTTGCGCTGTTCCCGCCGATCTGGTCGTTCATCGCGATCTACCAACTGGACGAGTTCATACTTGCTGCGCTGCCGGCCGTGCTCTTTTTGAGCGGGGCAACGGCTTGGACGGGTTGGGTTTTTTGGCGCCATCATCGACTGGTCGGATCTTCTGGCGCTCGACTGCTCGCATTCTCGTTTGCTGCCTGGGGACTGCACCACCTCGACTATCCGTTCCTGCGTGCGCAGGGCGCGTGGACCCCGTGGGGCTACTATCTCGATATCTGTTTTGAACTGCTCGTGGGCGCAGGACTCGTGCTGCTGGTGCTCGATGATCTCGGACGCGGTGTGCGCGCACTGACGGCGCTCTCGGGCGATCTACAACGGCACGATGCGTCAGCGGATCCACTCGACCTGCTGCTCTCGCGTCCACTCACGCTCCCCGGCGTGCGTGGCAGCGCGATGTATTTGTTCGACGGTGACGGCGACGCGCTGCGCCCCGTTGAGAGTGACGACGATGTCGATTTTGCAGGGCGCTTCGTGCGCGGGGCGGGCAGCTGCGCGAGTTGGCGCGGCACGCAACCGGAAGGCGCGGTGGCGCAAGCACTCGCCCGCATGCGGACGACGCGACGTCCGCAACTGGTTGCAACAAGTGGTGAACAACCCTTCGTCGCGGCATTGCCGGTGAGTGCGGGCAATCGGTTGGCCGGCGCACTCATCATGGCCGGCGACATTCGCAATCCCTTCACTGCTCTTGACGACGATTTTCTTCTCGCACTCGGCCAGCAAGTCGGCGCCGCACTCGAACAGTCGGCACTCGATCGTCAACTCGCTGCGCGCACCGCGGCACTCGAACAGCTGTCGACGCGAATGGTCCGTCAACATGAAGACGAACGTCGTCGACTGTCGCGTGAGCTACATGACGAAACGGCGCAGGTGTTTTCCGCCGTGAAGATGCAGCTCGAAGGACTGCGCTCCGTACTCGCACCCAACGCGACGGGGAGACTCGATCGCTTGCTTGCACTCGTTGACACAGGGATCGCCAGTATTCGCCAGGTGACGAGCGATTTACGCCCGTCACTGCTTGACGATCTTGGTTTGCTCCCGGCGCTACGTTCGCTCGTGAGTGATTTCTCCGAGCGCAGTGGTATCCGCACGACACTCGAAGCGCCTCAGGCACTGCCCGCGCTGAGTGCCGACGCCGACCTCGCACTCTTTCGCGCGTTGCAGGAGGCGCTGTCCAACGTTGCCCGGCACGCCGAAGCGCAGAGTATTGCGGTGCGTCTGTTCGTGCGTGACACGCAGCTGCATCTGGCCGTGCACGATGACGGTCGCGGCTTTCCTGTGGCGCGCGACGGCCGAGTGCGTGAGCCTGAGGGTCGCATGGGGCTGACCGGTATGCGCGAGCGGATGTTGGCGGTTGGTGGGCACGTGACGATTGGCAACGGCGCCAGCGGTTCACGAGGTGCAAACGTTCACATCACTATCCCTATCGCGACTGCGGTCGCGTCTCCTCCTGCTGCGGCGACTGCATCATGAGCATGCTGTGAGTCCATCCATCCGCGTTCTTGTCGCCGACGACCACGCGCTTGTGCGCGAAGGTATTCGTCATGTGCTCGACGCCGAGCCCGGAATCGAGGTTGTCGCCGAGGCGGCCAACGGTCGTGAGGCCGTCGAACTCGCAGTGCTGCACAAACCGGACGTAGTCGTGCTGGACATCACAATGCCTGAGGAGACAGGACTCAAGGCTGCAGCGCGGCTGCGCGAGTTGCTGCCATCAGCCCGCGTGCTGCTGCTAAGCATGCACGATCACGTCGAGTACGTGCGCGAGGGAATACGCATCGGCACGCACGGTTACATCCTGAAAGACAGCGCGGGTGAAGAACTGCGCGCGGCAATTCGCGCAGTGTACGCGGGCGGTACGTTCTTCAGCCCGGCGGTGGTACGTCGACTGTCCACCAGCGAAACGCCGACCGCGCCGACCGCGGGTTCACTGCTCGAACTACTCACGCCACGCGAACGCGATGTGCTCGACGGCGTCGCGCGTGGACTCACCAACAAGGCGATCGCGGCGGAACTCGGCATCAGTCGGCGCACAGTCGAAGCGCACCGCGAGAGTCTGATGCGGAAGTTGGAGATTCACAACGTGGCTGGGCTGACGAGATTTGCGTTGGAGGCGGGGATAGGGGAATAGGGGTTGGAGGCCGTTACTTCTCCGTTTCCGCACCATCGCTCATCCGTGTTGAGGGATTGCGAG
>JBKJTE010000296.1:0-19667 GCA_046590495.1 Gemmatimonas sp.
GCGAAGAGAACCTCACCCCGAACGCCCGCTTCGTGCGCGGCGACATCACGACGCCGGAAGCCGCCGATTTGGTGCGCGACGGCAAGTTTGATGTGATGTGCCATCTGGCCGCACAGATCGATGTCCGCCGCAGCGTGCTCGATCCGGTCTACGACGCCACGCGCAACATCCTCGGCACGCTCAATCTCATGCAGGCCGTGCACGCCAGTGGGCACCACACGCGCGTCGTATTTTCCTCGACCGGCGGTGCGCTGTACGGCGATTTTGATGCGCCGCCGAGCGCGGAAACGTTCGGGAAAGACCCCGAGTCACCATACGGCATCGCCAAGCTGTCGGTCGAGTACTACCTCGCGTACTACGGCCGCGTCCATAAGCTCGATACTGTCGCGCTGCGCTATGGCAACGTGTATGGACCGCGGCAGGATCCGCACGGTGAAGCAGGTGTCGTCGCGATCTTCTGTAATCGCATCATCGATGGGCGTGCGCTCACCGTCTTCGGTGATGGGACCCAGACGCGTGACTACGTGTATGCGGGCGATGTCGCCGCGGCCAACTTCGCTGCCGCGACTTCGAACTCGCTTCCCGCGCCGGGTCGACTCGATGCACGCGCCTTCAACATCGGCACCGGAATCGAGACCAGCGTGAATACACTCGCAACCACACTCTCCACGGTGTCGCACGCCACAACGCCGATCGACTACGCACCGTCGCGCGCCGGTGAACTCGCGCGCTCGGCGCTCGAGACCTCGAAGGCGAAATCTGTGCTCGGCTGGACACCGACCGTATCGCTCGCAGACGGGCTGACGAACACGTTCAAGTACTTCGCCGACTTCCGCAGTGGTGCGGCAAAGCGATGATCGCAGGTGCGCGCTTGTTGTTCGCATTGGAGCAATTGGGAGCTCAGAGCCAAGGAGTGCCGCCTTCGCTGACGGCGATGATCCTCGGCAGCGATTGGGTGACGAAGGCCGTGCTCGCGCTGCTCATTGTGCTGTCGCTGTTGTCGTGGGGGATCATGTTTGCAAAGTGGCGCGCGTTTCGGACGGCTGAATCAAACGGACGCGCGTTCGTCAGCGAGTTTGAACGCGCGCGTGGAATCGACGAAGCAGCCGCAATGGCGCAGCGCGCAAAGCGGAGCGCGTTCACCGCCGTCTTCGCCCGCGCCGTGCAGTTCCTGTCCGAGACGCGGCCTGCGATGGCCGCAACGGGCGATCGCACCGCGCGACTTTCCGGATCACAGGTCGAAGCGTTGCGCCTCGTGCTCGATGCAGAGAGTAGCAAGGAACGGGAGGAGCTGGGCGCGTTCATCCCGTGGCTTGCGACCGTCGGCAGTGTGAGTCCGTTGATCGGTCTCTTTGGGACTGTGCTGGGTGTGATCAGCGCGTTCACGGGAATCGCCGCGCAGGGATCGGGGAACATTGGCGCGGTTGCACCCGGCATTGCGATCGCGCTTATCGCGACGGCCGCAGCCTTGGCCGTCGCCATTCCTGCGGCGTTTTCGTACAACATTTTCGCGGCGCGCCTCAATCGGTTTGACGGCGCCCTCGAAGGCTTTGGCTCGGAGCTCATCGCGCTGATGGTGCGCGAAGGGCGGATCTAGTAGCGTATGCGACCGCGTCGGCGTGGTGACCGGATGGCAGTCAACGGCGAGATCAATGTGGTCTCGCTGATCGACGTCATGATGCTCCTGATGGTGATCTTCATGATCACCGCGCCGATCATGCAGGGCGGTGTAGACATCACGTTACCCAAGGCCGACGTGCGTCCGCTCGAACCAAAAAACGGGCTTGTCGTCACGATCAACAGCGCCGGTTACATCTTCGTCGACGATGTGAAGTTCAGCCGAGATGAGTTTGTGCGCGGCATCAAGGCGTTGTCTGAAAAGAAGGGCGGCGGAGGCGTCTATCTGCGAGCCGATGCAGCCGTGCCCTATGGCATCGTCGCCGATGTGATTGCGGCGATGCGCGCCAGTGGTGTGAGTGAAGTCGGACTCGTCGCTGAACCGCGAGAACCGCGAGAACCGCGAGAACCGCGATGACCGGCACTGTTGTGCCTGATGGATTCGCGCCGCTCGGTGTTCCGCCGAATGCGATGCGCAGCGCGCGCCCACGCGGTGCAAGTCTCCGCAACGGCATCGTCGTCTCGACGCTCATTCACGTCGCGTTCGTCGCGCTCGTGATCTACCTCGCAGAACGACCTGCGCCCACACGACCGCCGATCTATCGCATTAATCTCGTCGGCGCTCCGCCGGGACTTCGGCAATCAGGTGTGGTCAACCCTGCGCCCTCACCGCCCGCCCCATCGCCAGCGCCCGCACCCAAAGGCGCCGAACGTGCGGCACCCCCCGAAAAGGCGCTCCCCGCGCCCAAGCGCGCGGAGCAGGCGCCGCCCAAGGCGACGCCCAGTGCGACACCCACGCGCGCCGCAGGCACCAAATCCGCGAAGACCGAGAGCAAGGCTCCGGCTGCACCTCCCAAGGCAGGGAGCGGTGCGGTCGGTGGAAAGGGTGCGGACGTTGTGAATATCAAGACAGATGGGATCGCGTTCCCGTACCAAGGGTATCTCGACAACATCGTGCGGCAGCTGACGATCGCGTGGTCGCCTCGACGCGTGTCAGCGGCGCTGGTGACCGAGGTCAAGTTCCTTATCCGGCGCGACGGCTCGGTCGCCAACATCGAAATCGTGAAGTCATCGGGCGATCGTATCTACGACACCGAAGGTTTGGGTGCGGTCGAAGCGGTCGGATCCACACGCGGCTTTGGCGCGTTACCTGCCGGGTGGAAGGACGATGTGCTCGTGGTGTACTTCACGTTCGACTATTCCCTTCGACCCTGACGCTGTGAACCTTTCGTGATTCGTACGACCGTCTTGCGCGCAGGCGCCGCTGCACTCTTCGCGATGCTGCCGCTCGTTGCAGTGCTGGCGCAGGATCAGGCCGGCGTCCGGCTCGGGCTCACCTATCGCCCGGGTTACAAACCCGCGCTGCTGGTGCTCCCCATTCGCGGCACGATGGGCGACTCCCTGACGACCATCCTCGCGCGCGACTTCGACTTCAGCGATCGCTTCACCGTCGTCCCGTCGGGTGCGGCCGCAGACATCAACGGCCCGCCCAACTACCCGGTCTTCGCCAAACTTGGCGTCGATGGAATTGTGCAGGCGACATTGCTGCCGTCGGGTTGGCTGCGGGTCGTGCTGCTGGACGTGGGCAAGAAGGTCGTCTCGAATCAGAAGGACTTTCCGCTCCCCAATCCTGCCGGTACGCCTTCGTGGCGCCTCGCGGTGCATGGCATCTCGGACACCGTCGAAGAGTGGATTCTGTCGCAGCGCGGTACCGCTCAGACGCAGATCGCGTTTGAACGTGATCATCGGATCTGGCTTGTCGACAGCGATGGCGCAAACGCACGGCCTGCCACACCGGCCGGATTGTCGGTCGCATGGGCACCTTCGGGCCGCGCGCTGGTCTACAACGTGAACAATGGACGCGACCCGCTTTTTGTGACCGAACTCGCGACTGGTGCGCAGCGCACGCTGACTTCACCTTCGACGGCGCAGGATGGGACACCCACCGTCTCGCCCGACGGACGCACCGTCGTTTTTTCGCGCGTGTCCGACGTGGGCGCGGACCTGTTCAGCATCCCGTTTGGCGGCGGCACACCGACGCGGATCACTGTGGGCCGCGGAAGCGCGAGCACCCAGCCATCGTTCAGTCCGGACGGCCAGCGAATCGTCTTCGCGTCGGACCGCTCTGGGCATAACGAAGTGTATATTTGCGATCTCGACGGAACGAACGTTGAACAGCTGACAGACGGTGTTTTCGGTGATCGCAACTATCGCGCGGGACCCGATTGGTCACCCAACGGACAGATGGTCGCGTACGAGTCGTTGAATGGAGGCACGTTTCAGGTCATGACGGTCAACGTGCGCGACAAAACGACACGCGCGGTGGCGACCGAAGGCCGCAACGGTGACCCGTCGTGGGCACCTGATTCGCGCCACCTGGTGCTTACGTCGAATCGTGGCAGTGGCGTTCGGCAGTTGTGGATCGTTGATATCGAAACGGGACGCGCGCGTCAGCTCACACGTGGCGCGAGCGCACGACTTTCATCGTGGTCGCCCCGCCTTGCTACTCCCTGAACTTTGTACGTCTCTCATCATCCCGAGCTTTGGAGTCTTTTGACATGATCCGTCCGTCTCGTCTGTTGATGGTGCTCGTCGCAGCTCCTTTCGTACTCGGCGCTTGCCACAAGAAAAAGCCAGCCGTCGAAGCGACACCGGTCACGCAGGCTCCGACGCCCGCGCCGCCTTCGACTCGCACGCCGCCGACGACCAATGCCACGCCGGTGGACACGATGGCCGCGATGAACGCGGCGATCGCCGAGGCGCGGGCCAAGTTGCTCGAGACGATTTACTTCGAGTACGACGCCGACGCCTTGCGTGATGACGCGCGCGCAACACTCGACTCCAAGCTGCCGCTGCTCAATCTCAATTCGTCGTTGCGCGTTCGTATTTCGGGACACTGCGACGAACGTGGCAGCGACGAGTACAACATCGCACTCGGCCGTCGTCGTGCAGAAACGGCCAAGAAGTATCTGACCGATCGTGGCATCGACCCGTCGCGCATCGAAACGGCAAGCTTTGGTCGCGAGCGTCCGGCGATGCAGGGCGAGAGCGAAGATGCATGGTCGAAGAACCGTCGCGACGAATTTGAAATCGTGGCGGGCGGCGACCGGTTGCGCGCGAAGTGATGACCGCCGCACTGGCGCTGCGCGCACGGCGACTGCTCCCGCTAGTCGCGCTCCTCGCGGCCGGCGGCTGCTTCGCGACGCGCAACGACGTGCGTCTCGTGCAAACCGATCTCGCTACACTGCGCGCCGACGTTACCAAGCATGACGAGGCGGCCCGCGCCAATCTCACTGCGGCGATCAAATTGCTGCAGGTCGCCACCGATTCGCTGGGGCGCGTTAGCGCTCGGACTGTCTCCATTCAGGGCGACGTGCGCGGTGAAATGCGTTCAATCAAGGAGCAGCTGCTGCAGATCCAGCAGCTGCTCGGCCAGAGTCAGGCAACGATTGCGCGGTTGCGCGCTGAGTTGGCTGAACGGGCAGGGCAACCCGCGCCGCTCGTGCCGCCGACGGGAGGTGCAACTGGCCTGGATACTACGACCCGAACGCGCACGACTGGTCCGTTGGAGCTGTATCAGAACGCACGCGACCAGCTCAATCGTGGCAGCACGACAACGGCGCGAAGCCTGTTTCAGGAACTGTTGAACAATTTTCCGTCACACGAGTACGCACCGCAGGCGCAGTACTGGCTCGCGGCGACGTACGAGAAAGAGAAGAACTTCGGCGCAGCCGACGCGGCGTATGCGGCGGTCGTCACGAAATATGAGAACGCCCCCGAAGCACCGATGGCGCTCTACAAGCGGGCGCTGCTTTTCATTCAGCAGGCCAACAACGCAAAGGCGCGCGAACTGCTTGACCAGATCATCAAGCGCTATCCACGCAGCGACGAAGCCGTCCGCGCTGCAGAGTTGCTCCCGACCCTGCGCTGATGCGTTGCGGTCCCAGTTCGCTTTAGCGCCCACGTATTCAGATGGCCGACGGTAGCCCCCCACAATCAGAGATGCCGTTCCTCGATCACCTCGAGGAACTGCGGTGGCGGCTGTTCAGAATCGCGGTGGCCGTCGCGCTCGGTGTCGGCATCGCCTTCGCGCTGCTGTACTCCCAGAAGGTCGACGTCATGCATCTCCTCGCGCGGCCGGTCCAACCCTACTTGAAACGGCCGCTGATGGTGACGCACCCCAGTGACCTCTTCAATGTGGTTATGGATGCGTCCATCGCGATTGGATTGATCTTCGCCTCGCCGGTAATCGTCTGGCAGGTGTGGGGTTTCCTGTCGCCCGCGTTATACGGGCACGAAAAAAAGGTCGTCATCCCCACGCTCATCGGCGCCGCATTGCTCTTTCTCGCGGGCATGGCGCTTTCGTACTTCTACGTCCTCCCCGTCACGCTTGGCTTCCTCTTCAGTTTCCAGAGCGCGTCAGCCGAAATCGTCCCGACCGTGCATGAGTACTTCGGACTCGTGCTCGCGATGTGTCTCGCCTTCGGCGCGATTTTCGAGCTGCCGATTGTCATCCTGCTGCTGACCGCACTAGGGCTCGTCAAGCCGGCCTTCCTCGCGAAGTTCCGGCGGCATGCCTTCGTCGGTTGCATCCTCGCCGCGGCACTCATCACCCCGGGGCAGGATCCGACGTCACTGTTTGCGTTGACGTTGCCGCTCTACTTCCTGTATGAAGTATCGATCACGTTGTCTCGTGTCGTCTACAAACGACGAGAGAAGCGCATCGCTGCGCAGGACGAATAGCTCACGTGGGTCGCGTCACCGCTGTCGCGCGCGGCGTTCGATCGCTGCTCTCACACACTGCCTCGGCACTCTGGCCAGCGTTGGCGCTGACGATCGCGCTTGCTACGCCAGCAGAGGCCCAGAGGCCTCCCAGACCGCCCACTCCCGTGCGCGGTGCGGCGGGCGCGCCCACGGACACGTCGGTGCGCGGGCTCCACAGCGAGAAGGTCATTTTCGAATGGACGCAGGCCGATTCAACGCTGCGTGAGCTGCTCGAGCGTAAAGGGTATCGCCAGGTGCAGTATCAGGGCGACGTCGTGCGCTTTGACGCCCGCACCAAAGAGCTGCGGCTGCGCGGGAAGCCAGCCGCCGTGAAGCGTGATCAGACGATGCTCATTGGCGACACCATTTCGTACAGCGATTCGACCAAGCGCATCGTTGCGACTGGCGACACCGTCATTCTTCGCGATCCGACGCAGGCTGACGCCGATGATTTCGTCGCGCGCGGGCGCATCGACTACGACACGGACACGAAACAGGGTGTGACTGGCGCGTTTGCCACGTCGGTGAGTTCCGGGCAGCGGTTGTTTCTGAGCGCCGAGCGCAGCTCGATCTTTACCGACTCGCTCGTGGCGGGCAAGCATATCATTTTCGCGCAGAACGGTTCGTTCACCTACTGCGATCACGAAGAGCCGCATTTCCACTTCACCACCAAGGATATGAAATTCATATCCGAAAACGTGATGGTCGCGCGCCCGGGGGTGCTCTACATCGGCGAAGTGCCGGTTTTCTGGATTCCGTTCTTCTTTCAAGACGTGCGCCGAGGACGGCGCAGCGGCCTGCTGACGCCCAACTTCGGCATCGCTGAACTGCTCCGCAACAGCCCGTCGTATCGCCGAAGTGTTCAAAATATGGGCTACTTCTTCGCGATCAACGACTACATGAACGCGGAAGCCTCGTTTGATTGGCGCAGTGGCGCGCGGGCCACGGAAAACGATCCCGGCTTTGTGCGCAGCAACGTCGAGTACCGCTACAAATGGCTCAACCGATTCATCAGCGGCGAAACGGCGGTCTCGTATCTCGCACAGCGAAACGGCACGACCAATACGTCAATCACCTGGAATCATAATCAGGATTTCTCCAAGCAGACGCGTCTCACGGCGCGACTGAATTGGGTTCAGAGCACGACGCTGCAGCGCGCAACAACGATCAATCCCGTCGCGGCAAACGCGACGATTCGTTCGCAATTGAGCTATCAGACCAAGGTCGGCCCCGCGCAGATCAACATGGGTGGTTCACGCGTCCAGTATCCAGGGCGCACACAGGTCGACATGGACTTCCCGTCGCTCAACGTCACCACAGGCTCGCTCGGCGGCGACCGTTTCACCTGGACGCCTGCGTTACAACTGTCGGTATCCCGAAGCCAGCGGATCGACCAGGGGCTGCAATTCCCGTTCGTCTACAACCCGCGCGCGGATGGCTTGATCGACAGCACACGGTTCCGCGCTGATCGGCGCAACATGACGTTCCGCTTTGACACGCCGCTCAAGCTTGGCGATTTCATCTGGCAGAACTCGTTCTCGGTCAACGAGTCGTTCCGCAACTACCCGGAACAGCGTGAAATCATTGGCGTACGTGACACGTCGTTGCGCTCGACACGTATCTTCGCGCGCACCTTCGAAACGAGTGCAGACTGGACGACCTCGTTCAACCTGCCGAGATTTTTCCAGGGAAGCTGGAATGTGTCGCCGTCGGTTTCCGTACAAAATGTTGACGGAGCATCGGGGTTGTTCGTGCGCACGGAGCGCAGCGGCGGGCAATGGGTGGCACAGGCCAAGCGATTGAGCTATGCCGTCGGTGCATCACCGACACTGTACGCGCAGTTGCCCGGGATCGGACCGATCGCGCGCTTTCGTCATTCGATCGCGCCGCAGTTGAGCTACAGTTATTCCCCCGAAGCCACCGTCAGCGATCGCTACCTCGAAGCGCTCGGACGCACCCGTGTCGGCTACCTGGGGTCGCTCAAGCAGAATCGTATTCAGCTCGGCTTCAACACCGTTCTCGAAGCGAAAATTCGTGGCGGCGCGCAGCCGGTGGACACAAGCGCTGCCAGCAAAGGTGTTGAGTCTGGCAGTCTGGCGCGCGGCGGCGATGACGACGTGATCGCTGCAACCGGCGGCGCTGGCGATGACAAAGTACTGCGCAAACTGACGCTGCTCTCGCTGCAATTCTCGCCGCTCACGTACGACTTTGCGCGCGCCGATTCGACAGGCAAAGGCTTCACCGATCGTACCTTCTCGATCTCCGGGCGGACGGACTTGCTCCCTGGGCTCGACTTCCGCACATCGTACGAACTGTTTCAAGGCGACCCGCTTTCCGATACGGCGACGTTCAGTCCGTATCGTACTGATCTGGGTGTCACTTTCTCGCTCAACGGAAAGTCGGGGATCTTCGCGATGCTCGGCCGACTGCTCGGCATGCGCACGGCGCTTGAAGCGCCTGCGACCGACGCCAATCGCGTAGTGAACGCGAACGAGCGGAACATTGCCACTCAGTCGCGTCAGATGAACGCGGCCGGTGGCAGCATGCGCGGCAATCAGGTCGGCATCCCGACGGGAGCTGGCTGGAGTCTCAACCTGCAGTACAACGCGGCAAGACAACGGCTCCCGCGCGGTGGCACGCAGATCAGGAACGACCCGGCAGTGTTGTGCGAATCGCAGAAGATCTTCGGGCTTGCTGTGTACGACAACTGCATCTTCCAGGCGCAGAATGCACCCGCGACCGGATTGACTACAGGACAGAGTGCGATCGGCGCGCCAGTATTCATCTCGCCACCGACGCAAAACGTCACGTCCGCGCTGACATTCAACATCACCCAGAACTGGTCGGCACAGTGGTCGACGCAGTACGATGTTGAGCGCAACCGCTTTGCGAGCCAGCAGGTTGGACTGCAACGTCAGTTGCATGACTGGAACGCCGTCTTCGCGTTCACGCAGGCCCCCAACGGCAACTTCTCGTTCAACTTCTTCATCGCACTCAAGGCTCAGCCGGAGTTGAAGTTCAACTACGACCGGCAAACCTACCGGCAAAGCAGCTACTGACCTCCACCCGAGGGAGTGACGGGTGACAACCCTGCAGCTCGATGGCCGCTCGCTTCGGATCGAAGACGTTGTTGCCGTCGCCGATCTGAATCAGAGTGTCGAACTTGCACCCTCCGCTCGTGCGCGCATGCACACAACACGCGCCGTGGTCGATCGCGCGGTTGCCGCAGGCGTTCCCGTGTACGGGGTCAACACCGGCTTCGGTAAGTTGTCCGAAGTGACGATCCCGAACGCGCAGTTGCAGGCGTTGCAGCGCAACCTGGTGCGCAGTCACGCCGCCGGCGTTGGCGATGCGATGCCCGAGCGCGAAGTGCGCGCGATGATGTTGCTTCGCAGCAATGTGCTGGCGACTGGCTTCGCCGGTGCGCGCGCATCCGTCGTCGATTCGCTGCTCGCCATGCTCAACGCCGGCATCTGGCCGATCGTACCGGAGCAGGGAAGCGTGGGCGCGAGTGGTGACCTCGCGCCGCTTGCGCATCTCGCCCTCGCGCTGATCGGCGAAGGGAGCGTTGTGCAGCACGGTGTATCGTACGAAGCGATTGCGCTCTTCGAGCGGCTTGGCGTTGCACCGGTCGTGCTCGAAGCAAAGGAAGGGCTCGCGCTGATCAACGGCACTCAGGCTCACACTGCGGTTGCGGCACTCGCGTTCGCTGAACTTGAGCGGCTCTGGCGTGCGGCGCACGTTGCGACTGCATTGAGTCTCGACGCGCTCCTCGGCACACCAGATGCATACGACGCGCGCATTCAGGACGCGCGCGGACAGAACGGTCAACGCGCATCCGCGGCACTGCTGCGTTCGCTGCTGTCGGGCAGTGAGATTCGCGAATCTCATCGTCACGGCGATCCGCGCGTCCAGGATGCATACGCACTGCGTTGCGCGCCTCAGGTGCACGGTCCGGCACTCGACGCACTGCACTTTGCGCGCGGCATGATTGAACGTGAGTTGAACGCAGCCACCGATAATCCACTCGTGCTGGAGTCGGGAGAACTGCTCAGCGGCGGCAACTTCCACGGCCAGGCGGTTGCACTGTCGGCCGACGTGCTCGCGATCATCTGCGCAAATCTTGCCGTGATCAGCGAACGTCGGACAGATCGCCTCGTGCACCCTGATTTCAATCAGGGGCTGCCGCCGTTTCTCGCTGGCGCGCCAGGACTCGAGTCCGGCTTCATGATGGCGCAGGTGACCGCCGCCGCATTGGCAAGCGAATGCAAGTTGCTCGCGCACCCGGCCAGCGTCGACTCCATTCCCACCGACGGCAACAAAGAGGACGTGGTGCCGATGGCGATGAGCGCTGCCGTGAAGTTGCGCCGATCAGTGCGCAATCTCCGTCATGTGCTTGCGATCGAGTTGATCGTTGCCGCCGAAGCGATCGAGTATCGCCGGCCGCTGCGCAGCACTGTCGCGCTTGAACAGGCACACGCGATCATTCGGCAGTATGTGCCAAAGTCCACCGGCGATCGTCCGCCTTCTCCCGACATCGTGCGCCTCGCCGATGCACTGGCCGCGGGCGCACTCGATGCCGTGGTCGAGGTGTTGCATCCATGACCAGCGTGACGTCTGCAACATCAGCACTTCCGCAGTCTGACTCGCTTCCTGATTCGGTGCGCGCGCCGAGCGGGCCGAGGCCGGTGAGTGCGCCGCGTGGGAATGTGATTTCGTGCAAGGGGTGGGAGCAGGAAGCGGTGCTGCGCATGCTCATGAACAATCTCGACGCAGAGGTCGCTGAACGTCCAGACGATCTCGTTGTGTACGGTGGGACCGGTCGCGCCGCGCGTTCGTGGGAAGCATTCGATGCAATCGTTCGCACACTCCGCACCCTGGAAGACGACGAAACACTGCTCGTGCAAAGTGGGAAACCGGTCGCCGTTTTCCGCACGCATGCAAACGCGCCGCGCGTACTACTCGCCAATGCAAATCTGGTCGGCCGATGGGCGACGTGGAATGAATTCCGTCGGCTCGAGAAGCTTGGCCTGACGATGTACGGTCAGATGACGGCCGGGTCGTGGATCTACATCGGCTCGCAGGGCATCGTGCAAGGCACATACGAAACGTTTGGTGCAGTTGCTGCGCGACACTTTGACGGCACACTCGACGGTCGACTTGTAGTCACAGCGGGCCTGGGTGGAATGGGCGGTGCCCAGCCGCTCGCGGCCGCAATGCATGGCGCGGCAGTACTCGGCATCGAAGTCGACCCGACTCGCATTCAGAAGCGTATCGATACGCGCTACTGCGATCGTATGACATATTCGCTCGACGAAGCGCTCGTCTGGTTGCGCGAGGCGCAGGCGCAGCGCGTTGGCCTGTCCGTCGGCCTGTGTGCAAACGCAGCGGACGTGCTACCGGAGTTGGTGCGACGCGGCATTGTCCCCGATGTGTTGACCGATCAGACGAGCGCGCACGATATGCTCGTCGGCTATCTGCCGGTCGGAATGTCCCTCGACGATGCGTCAGCACTTCGCACTGCAGATCCCGAAAAGTATATCGCGCGCGCGACAGCGTCTGTCGTTGAGCACGTGCGTGCCATGCGTACGCTGCAGGATCGGGGCGCCATCACGTTCGACTACGGCAACAACATTCGCACCGTCGCGTTCGATGCCGGTGTTGACGATGCGTTTCGCATTCCCGGCTTTGTCCCCGAGTACATCCGTCCACTCTTCTGCGAAGGGAAAGGTCCGTTCCGCTGGGTCGCGCTCTCTGGCGACCCGGCTGATATCCATCGCACCGACGAGCTCGTGCTCGAACTGTTCCCCGACGATCTTCAACTTCATCGGTGGATCACGCTCGCGCGCGAACGCATCGCATTTCAGGGTTTGCCCGCGCGTATTTGCTGGCTTGGTCAGGGCGATCGCGCGCGCTTCGCACTTGCCTTGAACGATCTCGTTGCGCGCGGAGAAGTCTCTGCACCCATCGTCATCGGTCGGGATCATCTCGACACCGGCAGCGTCGCGTCGCCATTCCGCGAAACTGAAGCGATGAAGGATGGCAGCGACGCCATCGCCGACTGGGCGATTCTCAACGCCCTGCTCAACGTCGCGAGCGGCGCGTCGTGGGTGTCGTTCCATCACGGCGGCGGCGTTGGTATCGGCAACTCGCTGCACGCGGGGCAGGTGATCGTCGCCGACGGAACCGAACGCATGCGTCAGCGTTTAGAGCGGGTGCTCACCAACGATCCCGGCATCGGCGTGGCCCGTCATGCCGACGCCGGCTACGACATCGCCATCGCCACGGCCGCGCGCGAAAACATCCGCTTGCCCATGTTCGACACGCTTACCCGATGACCACCTGATGCTGTCGAGCCGATACAAGCCTTGGCATGTACCGCTCTTCCTCGGCAAGTACGCATGGCTGCGCGCGCGACGACGCCCGGTGCTGTTGAACTTCGAAGTGACGATGCGATGCAATGCGCACTGCAGCTTCTGCGACTACTGGAAAACGCCGGCCGATACGCGGGATACCGAAGTCGCGCAGTTCGCCGACATCGCGCGGACGTTCTCACCGATGCTCGTCACTTTCACCGGTGGTGAGCCAACGCTGCGCAAAGATCTCGAGGCCATTGTAATCGGCGTGCGTCAGGCTGTTCGGCTGACGTACGTGCAGATGATTACGCACGGTGCAATGCTCACCCTCGATCGTGCCCGTTCGCTGTGGGATGCCGGTGTCGACCAGTTCAACATCTCGCTCGACTATCTCGACGAACGCCACGACGTTGCGCGCGGCATTCCCGGGCTCGCGGCCAAGGTACTCGACATCGTGCCGCGCATGCGTGAGGCCGGTATTGGTGGCGTACGTTTCAACACGGTGATCAAGAACGACAATCTCGATCAGATCATTCCGATCGTCGAACGGGCTGCAGCACTGGGGGGCGGCGTCAACTTTTCGCTCTACACCGACTTCAAGAACGGCAATCGAGATTACCTGCTGGACGGCGGTCAACAGAAGGAACTTGAGCGTGTCGTTGCCGAGTTGCTCGCGTACAAGCGACGCAAGCGTGGCGTCATCACTAACTCCGATTACTACCTCGAGCAGATCCCGAGATACGTGCGCGGCGAGATGAACGAGCCGTGTCAGAGCGGAACGACAACGATTCACATCGATCCGCAGGGAATGGTGCGACGCTGTCCCGACTTCAAACCCGACGGTCCCTGGCAGGAATACAAGGGCTACGAACCGATCAACTGCAACGCATGTTACTACGCCTGTCGAGGTGAAGCGCAAGCGCCACTCCGGCTCATGTCGCGTGTTCGTGATGTGATGGCTTGAGACGCGATCCAGTTGACGAGACGTTTACCAGACGTTTACCAGACGTTTACCAGATGTTTACCAGATGTTTACCAGATGTTGACGAGACCATGAGCCGGAACCCAAACGGATCGGCCACGACAACACTGTTCGTGAACGCAGCGCAGACCGTCACGTGTGCAGGCGCCGCCCGTGCGCGACGTGGCGCCGAGATGCGCGACGCCGGCATTCGCGAAGGCGTCGGTGTGGCCGTGCAGGGAAGTCGCATCGTTGCCGTTGATGCAGACGACACGCTGAGGCGCGCGTATCCTGATGCCGAAGAAATCGACTGCGATCGGGGACTGCTCGCGCCGGGTTTTGTCGATTCGCACACGCATGCTGTGTTCGGCAAAGCACGCTACGAAGAGCAGGAGTTGCGCGCGACTGGCGTGCCGTATCTCGAAATTGCACGACGCGGTGGCGGCATTCATTCGTCGGTCCGCGATCTGCGCGCACGCAGCAACGAAGAACTCTTCGCACTCGCAATCCCGCGCCTGGCGAACCTCGCGGCCGGCGGCGTCACCACGGTCGAAATCAAATCGGGCTACGGACTCTCCGTGGTCGATGAACTGCGCACGCTGGAAGTCGTTCAACAGCTTGCCAATACGTTGCCGCTTCGCGTGGTGGGTACCTGCCTCGCGGCGCACGAAGTCCCGTTCGATCGTCGCGAGCTCCCCGACGGCCGAGCCTCCTGGATTCACGAGATCACGAGCGAGATCTATCCGCAGGTCGCAGCGGCAGCGTCGGCCTCGTTCGCGGATGTGTTTTGCGAGCCTGGTGTCTTCTCTCTCGACGAAACGCGCACGCTGGTGGCTGGAGCCGTGGCGGCTGGGCTACGCATCAAGTTCCACGCAGACGAACTGCACGATGGTGGTGCGGCCGCACTCGGCGCTGAACTCGGCGCTGTCTCCGTCGACCATCTGGCGGCGATCTCGGCTGCCGGTATCGCCGCGCTGGCGTCCTCCATGACGGTCGCGACGCTGCTGCCCGCGACCATGCTTTTCCTCGGGACGGGGCGTCAGGCGCCCGCACGGGGCTTGATTGACGCCGGGGCCGCAGTTGCCCTTGCCACCGACTTCAACCCCGGCACGTCGCCACTGCAGTCTTTTCCGCTTGTCCTTACCCTTGCGATCAGCGAACTTCGCCTGTCGGCGGCCGAAGCCTGGATCGCTGGGACCGTCAACGGGGCGGCAGCGCTCGGGTTGGCTGAGGAAACCGGACAGTTAGCCCCGGGATTCAGTGCAGACATTGCAGTGCACAACGTCGAGGACTTTCGCGCGTTGCCTTACTGGTTCGGCGAGCGTCTCTGTCGAGTGGCGTGGGCTCGCGGGATTGCGTGTCACACGATGGGGTGATGTTCAGATTTCTCCGTTAAATTCACCAACACCCCTCGAGTTGCAGTATTTGCGCGTCCGCTGTGAGGGCGCATTGTCCGTCCCCCGGGAGACCGCCTCGAACGCATGTCCAACGCCGCGAAGCACCGGAAGAAGGCGGCCGAATTCGAGCAGCTGAAGCAGATCGACCGGGCCATCGCGTCGTACGTTCGCGCGATCGAAGAGAGCGAAGCCGACGGGGAAGACGTCGACGTCGCACTGCTCAACAAGGTCGGCGATCTCGCGCTGCGGCAGGGGCGCGTCCCTGATGCAGTCACCTACTACGAACGCGCCGTCGAGCACTATGCGACCGCGGGGCTGTTCAACAACGCCATCGCGCTCTGCAACAAGATCCTGCGCAACGCGCCCGGCCGTTCGAATGTCTACTTCACCCTCGGCCGCATCTGTGCGCGTAAGGGGCTGCGCGGTGACGCGACCCGCAATTTCCTTGAATACGCCGCCCGCATGCAGCAGGAAGGACGCGTCGAGGAAGCGATGCGTGCGTTGGGCGAGGTGGCCGACCTCACTCCCGAGCTGACCGAAGTCCGACGTTTGGTCGACGAGCACGCCATGCGTGCCGGTGTCGAACTACCGCGCCGTCGCACGCCGATGGCCACGGAAGCGGTGACGGCACAGGTGGCGCCGCGCTTTGCCGGTGAAAAGTCACCCAACCTCGTCTTCCTTGAGGTCGACTACAGCGCGGCCAGCTCACGCCTCACGCCGCCCATCGCGCTGCACGCACGGCAGCCGGTTGAATCGCCCCGGCCACTCGCGGACGTGCCGGGCGGCGCGACGGGCAAGGCGCCATCGATCGTGCTCCCGTTTATTGATCTCGACGCTCCGCCCGGCGTGGCGAGCAACACGTCGCGCGCGGTGCCGGCTCTCGCGCCCATCGAAGTGCCTTCGCCGCTGCCGGTAGCGAGCGACACGTCCATCGATGCGCACTCTGACGCGGACGATATCGTCGACGAGACCGAGAGCACTTCGTTTGTCGAACTGCCGATGCTCGACCTCCTCGGCTCCGAACCAGACGTCGAGGACGACCATGCAACCGATTCGGTGGACAGCGTCGCGGCACTTCCGACGCTTGATCTGCCCATGCTCGACCTGCCAACGAACGACCTGCCTACGCTTGAATGGGAAATCGGGAACGACTCACCGCCAATAGTCACGATTGAGTCGATACGACTCGGCGGCGATGAGCTTTCGTCGATCGGCTTGGAACCCGTGCTTCTCGATCACATCGACTTCGGCTCTGATTCGCTCGCGCCGGAGCCGACGCTCGACTCCTTCATGGAAACGCCGATCGCGCTGACGGTTGATACGCCGACGTTTAGCGATGTAGTGAGCGATACGGTCGATGTCTCTTCGATCGACGACGCGTCAGTAGATCTCCCGGCGATCGATGTTTCACCGACTGAGGGTGCATCGATTCAAGGCGACGCCGAGATCGAAGTCGCGCCGACTTCCGCACTCGCCGTGGAGCAAGTTGACGAGCGCGACTCAGAGCACCCAACACCAATCGCCATGCCGGCGATGGCTTCTGCACCGTTCCGACTGCGCACGCCGCTGTCTGCGTCGCCAATCCCCGCCATCGAAGCGGCAATAGCCGCCGGGGCCGAAGTCGCCGCGCGCGCCGCAGCCGAGCGTCCCGCAACGCGTCGTCCGCCGTTCCGTCTCGATCCACACGATTTCATTCTGCCGGGCGAACTCCCGCCGCTCCTCGTCGACGACGCACTCGTTGATGTGGGACTCCGCCGTGCGAGTGCGGCGGCCATTTCGCTTCCGACACCGACTGCATCGGTCGCATTCGTGACGCCGGTCGGTACGCCGCGAATTGTGCAGCAGGTGGTCACTCCACCCACTACTGAATTCGTCGATTCGGTGCAGTCCGTCGAGTACGAGTACGAGCGCGAGCACGAGCACGCGGACGAGGCGCCACGCGACGAGGCACGGGACACTCCGCTCGATGAATCATCTTCGGTTGCGGCCGAGATCGCCGGCGAAGTTGCGAACCAGCGCGTCGACGAGAGTGCCGATGGCGTCGATACCGCGCTCGCCGCGCACGGTGGCGACCTTGTCGCCGATCATGCACCGGTGGACCTCGCGGCCGACGATGCTCCCGCGCCCGACGAAATCGCGCTCGAACCGTTTGACGGCCTAGCCACAATCGATCGTCTGCGTGATGCAGTTCGGATGACGCCATCGCTCCCCATCGGCGCCGTCGCTGCCGAAGCGAATGCCGTGGCCGAATCGCGACGCGATGAACTGCGGGCTGCAGTTGCCGGAAGCCCGCAGGATTGGGCGCTTCGTCGTCGCCTCGCCGAAGCGCTTTTCGAGGCGGGGCAACGCGACGCTGCGCTCGCGGAGCTTGAGGCCTCGCTTCAGGGATTCGTGCACGCCGGGCAAATCGCCGACGCTGCGGACATCTCCGAGATGCTGGTCGGCGTAAGCCCCGAACGGGTTTCCTATCACCAGAAGCGCGTCGAACTCGCGGTGCGGCTCAACGACCAGCAACGGTTGCGATTCGCCTACCTCGACCTGGCCGATGCACTAGTCCGAAGTGGCGAAGAAGGGCGAGCACAGGCCGTGTACGTGCGCGTGCTGGAGATCGACCCGCTCGATGATCGCGCCCGCGCAGCCTTGGGTAGCGCCGCCCCACCTCCGCCTCCACCCACGCCGACGGCCGACCAGGAAGGCTTCGTCAACCTTGCTGAATGGCTCCGTGACGACGAAGAGCCGACCTCCACGCGCATGCGGATGCGGGAACCGGTGGTCAGTGGAGACGAGCAGGCTGACTTCGCCGCACTTCTCAGGCACTTCAAGGACGGGGTCTCGCGTTCATTAGGTGATGATGACTTCGAGAGTCGCTACGACCTTGGCGTTGCGTTCAAGGAGATGGGGTTGCTCGATGACGCCATTGGGGAATTCCAGAAGGCACTCCGCAGCAAGACACACCGCCTACCGGCGTATGAGGCTCTGGGGCAATGTTTCGTCGAGCAGGGACGCTACCAGGTCGCGGCGACAGTGCTATCGCGCGCGCTCCACGAACCCGGACTCAATGACGAACAACGGGTGGGCGTGCTTTATCTTCTGGCATATTCGTGTGAAGCCCTGCAGCGCTGGGGCGAGGCTCGGAGCTATTTTCAGCGCGTATATGCAACCGACATCAATTTCCGCGACGTTGCCGCCCGTTTGGCGGCCCTCGAGCAGGTAGCACCGTGACCCTATCGACTCGCACTCCGACGGCTCTCACCGCCGCGCTGCGGGACATTCAGGCACCCGTGCACCATCAACTCGGTGTCGTGTCCCAAGAGCTGTGGCGCATTGTGTCCGCCGACGTGCCGCTCGTCCAGGAGGTGCAGCAACACCTCATGGGGATGAAGGGCAAGCTTTTTCGCCCCACACTGCTGCTGCTCTCAAGCGCGGTCGAAGAGCGCATGCAACCGCGCGCCGTCACCTATGCCGCCGTCGTCGAACTGATTCATTTGGCGACGCTCGTGCACGATGATGCCGTTGATCACTCCGCATTGCGCCGCGGCATGCCTACGGTGAATTCGCTGTTCAGTCATCAGGTCTCGGTGATCATGGGCGACTACCTGTATCTGCGTGCGCTCCGTGAACTCGTGCGACTCGGCGACCTCGAAGCGATGGCCGCAATTACGAACGCGTCCAACGAAATGACGCTCGGTGAGATGCGACAGCTGTCGGCCTTCGACGCGCTCGCATTCACCGAACGCGACTACGAGACGCTCATTCGCGCAAAGACTGCGTCACTCTTCGTCGCCGCGTGCGACGTTGGCGCTTTGTGCGGTGCACCACGCCATCGGGAGTCGCTCGTGCGCTATGGTGAACGACTTGGGATGGCGTTTCAGGTCGCTGACGATCTGCTAGACTACACGGAAGGGCAGGAGATGACCGGTAAGCCCGGCGGGCTCGATCTCAAGGAGCACAAGGTCACGTTGCCACTCATCGCTGCGCTGCGGGAAATGCCATCGCGCGATCGCGCGCGCGTCGAAGCGCTCTTTGCTGCGACCGAACCGGAAGACGAGGCGATCGGCGAAGTGATCGCCATCGTGCGCGCGCACGGTGGTCTCGATTACGCCCGTCGTCGCGGCGATCAGTTCGCGCGCGAAGCGGAGGACGCCCTGGCGGAGTTGCCCGAAGGGCCTGCACGCTCAGCGCTTGTCGATGCTATTTCGTACGTCGTTCAGAGGCGCTGGTAATGGCCCGCGGACCCTCGAAGCATCGGCCGGTGTTCCATGTGCTGGTTCTCGCCAGCGGTTTCGTTGCCGGTGGCCTCCTCACGCAGGTGGCTCGTCGATTCCTTCCAGTCGGTGCGGTCAAGGAATTCCTGACGACTGGCGTCACACCGTCTATCGGTCCGCTGCCGATCGACTTGATTATATTGAAGTTTGCGGTTGGACCCGTCGCCCTGGATGTCTCGCTCTTGAGCCTGCTAGGGGTTTTGATCGCCTACCTTATCGCGCGGTCCCTGTTCTAGGAGCCCCACATGAATTTCGGCAACTTTGGTTTCGGCGAGATCCTGATCATTCTCGTCATCGTGCTCCTGCT
>JBKJTE010000013.1:0-3321 GCA_046590495.1 Gemmatimonas sp.
GCGAACTTTCTCCTCAACGTCGGCCCGCGTCCCGACGGTGCGTTCCCTGAAGCCGCCATCACACGCCTGCGCGAGATCGGCGAGTGGATGCGCGTGAACGGTGCCTCCGTCTACGGCACTCGCGGCGGCCCCCTCACACCGCGTCCGTGGGGGGTCTCGACTCAGAAGGGCGACACGATCTACCTCCACCTGCTCGATGGCGCCGACCCGATCGTCGCGCTCCCACCCCTCCCCAGGCGCGTGCTCAAGGCCTATCTCCTCGATGGCGGCACTCCCGTAGCGGTTGCCACGACGCCGACCGCGGTCACCCTTTCGCTCCCCAAGCGCGACACCGCAGCCCCCGACCAGGTCATCGCCGTCGTGTTGGCGCGGTAGTAGCGGTCGGACTGCTTTCGCCTGCTTCGCCCATTATCTTTCAGTACTGATGCAAATCTCCGATGTCACCGCCCAGCTCTCCGGCAATCCGGCCGCGGCGCTCCCGCTCCTCTTTGCCGCCGGCGTGCTGACGTCGCTGACGCCGTGCGTCTACCCGATGATCCCGATCACGGCGGCGATCGTCGGCGGACAGTCGGCTGCGGAGCTCGCGGGTACCGCGATCGCCAGTCGATGGCGCCCGCTCTTGCTGTCGCTGACCTACGTGCTGGGACTGGCCTCGGTCTATGCCGGGCTCGGACTGCTGGCCGGGCTTACGGGGACGATGTTCGGCACCGTCAGCGCGAACCCGTGGGCGTTCTTCTTCATGGCCAACCTGCTGCTCCTCGCAGCGCTCTCCATGTTGGACGTGATTCCGGTCCGCGTGCCGGCCGCGATTCTACAACGAGCGGCAAACGCGGGAACAGGTGGACGTGTCGCGGGTGCTTTCATCATGGGTGCGGCTTCAGGGTTGGTCGCCGCTCCGTGCTCCGCACCGGTCATGGCCGCCGTGCTCACTTGGGTCAGCACCACCGGCAGCGCGCTCCTCGGATTCGCCTACCTGTTCACCTTCTCACTCGGCATGTGCACGCTGCTGGTGGTCGTCGGGCTGTCCGCCGGCGCGATTGCGCGACTGCCACGCGCGGGTACGTGGATGGTGTGGGTGAAACGAGGCTTCGCGACGGTGATGCTTGGCATGGCGGAGTATTACCTGGTGAAGATGGGGCAGGTCTATTTCTGAACGGCAACGACGGAGTAGGGAGTTTTGAGTGAGAGTTTGGTGTAACCAGTACTGACGATGACACTGGCGACCCAACTGGAAACTCGAAACTCAAACTCACAACTCGAAACTGAGTTGTTCCAACTCGAATCTCTCCCGAACAATCCGAACTTAGATGCGCTTCGCTCTCCCTGTCATCCGCACCGCAAACGCCTCCCTCCGCCTCTGGCTCGCGTTCTTTGCCGTCTTCACGGCAACGATCGTCAGCCCGATCGAAAAGCACGGGACCGTCGCCGCCCAGGACGTCGGTATCGCGCTCGGCGAGAAAGCCCCGGGCGGTCCGCTCGAAGCGCTGGACGGCAAAAAGGTCGACCTCGCGACCTATCTCGCCGCAGCGGCAGGCAAGACGCCGGTCGTGCTCGAGTTCTGGGCAACGTGGTGCGAGAACTGCAAGCATCTCGAGCCCAGCATGCGCGCCGCGATGACCAAGTACTCGGCGCAGGCCAAGTTCATCACGATCGCTGTCTCGATCAATCAGTCGATCGGTCGCGTGAAGGCGTGGCAAGCGATCAACAAGCTGCCGGGCCTTCTGCTTTATGACCGCAAAGGCCAAGTCGCCGGCGACTATGACGCACCGGCGACGAGCTACGTGGTCGTCATCGACAAGAGCGGAAAAATCGTCTACACCGGAACAGGTGGCACGCAGAACATCGACGCCGCGATCAAGAAGGCGCTGTAAATCGGCCGTCGCGAACGCGCGCGTTACTTCTTCATCATCGTTTTCCCTTTCGACGGCGCCATTGCAGGCGCCGTTGTCATATCGCTGAGCAGCACTCTGTCGTCCTTGTCAAACCCGACCGACAGCTTTGCCGCCGACGCCAACGCTTTCAGCGCGTCGCCCGATGACTGAAGTCCGATTCTCAGCGAGACTTTGCGTTCGCCGAGTGCAGCATCGGCCAGCGATGCCTTGAGATCGAACCAGCGGATCAACTCGGGGAGCACGACTTTCACCGGTACATCTGTGAAGACGAGTGTGTCATGCACCCACTCGAGTGCGAGTTGGCGTGCCGCATCGTCAAGCATCTGCACCGTACCGTCGCGCGCCATCCGCATGGCTTTTCCGGCCGGCAACGTCGTTTCAGTCCGCGATTCTTTCTCACGAACAACGACACTCCCTTCGTCCACGGCGATGTACACGCTGCTGTCTTCCTCGAACGCGCGGACGGCGAATTGCGTCCCGGTC
Source organism: Gemmatimonas sp. (assembly GCA_046590495.1). GTDB lineage: Bacteria > Gemmatimonadota > Gemmatimonadetes > Gemmatimonadales > Gemmatimonadaceae > Gemmatimonas. The sequence continues at coordinate 2,376 of JBKJTE010000013.1, forward strand.
GCGGTGACGATTGCATTTGCTGCGCGCACCACAAATGCATTCGGCTTACCCGTCGCCACGGTGAACATCGCAGTCCCGGTCAGTTCAAGCGTGCGGAGCTTTCCGCCAAATTCAGCCGGGACGCGCAGTTTGGATTCCGAGCCGATGCGCGCCTTCGAGCCGTCGTTGAGCGTGACGGCGCCACGCTGGCCACGCGCCGAGCTGAGATTGCGTGCGTTTTCTGCTTCCAGCGCAGTCGTCGCGGCGACTTCGGCACCGCTCGCATCGGCCCAACGCATTGCCGCCACGATCACCACGGCGGCGACGGCAATCAACGCTACGGGCAACACCCATCCGCGGCCTTTGCCGACACTTTGCACATGTGTCGCCGCATGATGCTTGCGCGCGATCTGCGCTTCGGTCATCGCTTGCGCATGATCGACGGGCGCAGCGTGCAACTCGGCCATCAATCGATCGACGGCTTCGTCAGCTGTCGGTATGCTGACGTGTGGTGTGTGTGAAGCGCGAGTATCGCCGTGGTGCAACGCGACATGCTTTCGACGTTGCAGCGCGGCTTCTTCAAGAATGGATTCTTCCAACGCAGACGTCAGCTCGGCGACGTTTGTATAGCGTCCGCGCTGATCCCACGTGGCGAGCATCGCCTGCTGCGCGACGCGTCCGCTGAAGTGTGCGAGCTGAGGGCCGAGTGCGTCGCGCGCCTGATCGAGCAGCGCGTTGTACTGCGTTCGATAGATCGTGACGAGCGCGTGCTCGTCGCCGGCGGTGAATGCACGAAACTGCATCAGGTCGGGGTGCTGCAGCAGGTCGGCCATCGGTGCTCCCATTGTCGAGCATGGGTGAATACCGGGCGGCGCGGTGCGCGTCGTCTGTTTGTATGCTCTACGCTGTGGCAAATCGCAGCGCTGCGCAAACGGTAAATCCTGACAAGCGATGTCAGGTATTCCCA
>JBKJTE010000078.1:0-6604 GCA_046590495.1 Gemmatimonas sp.
GACGGGGGAGGGGGGACAGGGGACTGGGGACAAGGGACTGGGGATTGGGGAATGAGGAATGGGGTATTGGAGCGAGTAACGAGTGAGGGAGCGGAGAAATCGAAAGCGCGTCGTCAACATTTCATGCGTTGACGGCGCGTTGTGCGTTCGGGCATCGTACGAGATGAAGACTCCTGGGATCAGGGTTGGCGGTGCCGATTGAACAGACGCGATGAGGCGCACGCGCGCGTGATGTCGGCCGAGGGAGCGCTGGTCGGAAAGACGGTCCTCGTCACCGGCGCGAGCGACGGAATCGGAAAGGCAGCGGTGCGCGCATTCGTCGACGCGGGCGCGATGGTCATGATGATCGGCCGCAACGAAGCAAAAACCTCGGCGGCCGCCTCGCGCATCATGAGCGAAAGTGGAAGGCGTGCAATCATGTGGGAGATCGCCGATCTGTCGCGTCAGGACGCAGTCCGTGACCTCGCCCAGCGGCTCCGTTCACGAATTCCAACTATCGACATCGTGGTCAACAACGCCGGCGCTGTATTCCTCGATCGGGCGGTCACCGCCGAAGGAATGGAACGCACGTTCGCGTTGAACCATTTGAACTATTTCACGCTCACACTTCTCCTCCTCAACCAGACGTCCGCGGCGGCAACGTCGCTCGCACCGGCGCGGATCATCAACGTCTCCAGTACTGCGCACCGTGGCGCTCGGCTGGCGCTGAATGATCTGCAACTCGTGCACGGGTACGGCGGCTGGCGCGCGTACGCGAACTCGAAATTGTGCAACCTCCTCTTTACGCGCGCACTCGCACGTCGCATGGACCCGTCACGCGTTGTCACCCACGCGATGCATCCAGGGGTGGTGGCGACCCGCATCGCGGCCAACAACGGCGCCCGCGGACGTTTTCTCCGACGCATGATGGACCTGATTTCGATCACCCCTGAGCAAGGCGCCGACACGATAGTCTGGTTGGCAACGTCGGACGATGCGCTGACCAGCAGCGGAGACTATTGGGAAAAGCGAACACGCCGGGCACCGTCTGCGGCGGCGCGCGACGACGAGACAGCTGAAGGCTTGTGGCAGGCCAGCGCGTCGCTCGCGCGCATTGATGCAGACCGCCTCATCATCGAAGCGGGTATTGCGGCCGCGCCATGACCAGCGTGCCGCTCCTCCGCGCCCCGCGTATCGAAGTTCCCACAACGCAACCCACGGTACCGCCCTCACGCGCGCGTATCACAGACGTTACGCGCTTGGTTGCAATCCTCGCTCGCGTCGTGCCGCTGCTCGTTTCGTTCCGGCGCGACCATCGGCGGTGGATTCGATGGGGCGCACCGGCGGTTCGCGATGTTGCATTCCACGAACGGCGCGCGCGGACGTTCGTCACGTCGATCGCGGAACTCGGCCCTGCATTCGTCAAGCTCGCGCAAATTTTCGCCACACGCGCCGACCTTGTCGCCGAGCCGTACCTCACCGCGCTTGGCACACTGACCGACCAGGTGCCGCCGGAACCTTGGGCTGCAATCCGCGCCACTATGGAAAGCGCGTGGAATGCCGACCCTGATTCGATTCTCGACGACCTCGACCCTGCACCGCTGGCCGCAGGTTCACTTGGCCAGGTGCACCGCGCGCGCTATCAGGGGCGCGAGGTCGTTGTGAAAGTGCTGCGACCGCACGTTGAGGAGATTGTTGCGCGCGATGTTCGCATCGCGGGTTGGATTGTCGACTGGGTCTACAGTCGCTTCCCGCATCATCATGTGCACGGCTTTCGCGTGGTGCTGGACGAGTTCTCCTTCCACGTTCGCGAGGAGATGGACTTTGTGCGTGAAGGCGCGCAGTGCACCCGGATGCGCGAACGCTTTGCCGACGAACGTCGGCTGGTGATACCGCGTGTTGAGACGGCGCTCACGCGTCGCGATGTACTGGTACTCGAGTTTCTCGAAGGAACACGCATCGACCAGCTGGACGAACGGGTCGCACGCGGTGAAGTCTCGCCCCGTGAACTCGTCGAAACGCTCATCGAGAGCTACGCGCGCATGATGCTGCGCGACGGCGTCTTTCACGCTGATCCGCACCCGGGGAACCTGCTCGTCGATCGCCAAGGTCGCATCGTGCTGCTCGATTTCGGGATGGTGATCGAAGTCGATGTCGCCGTCCGAAAGGCGCTCTTCGATACCATCATTGCGGCAATTCGGCGGGACGCGGCCGCAACAGCTGTAGGCTTCCGCGCGCTGGGCATGGTTGCGCCCGGAACCGCGCCGGAGACAATGGAAGCACTGGTCGCCGCGTTGCTCGATATTGCGTATTCAGAGACGGAAATGCAGGAACGCGCACGGGTGCTCGCCGATCGCGTCCTGCGTGAGCTGTTCAATTGGCCGATCGTGCTCCCGGGCGAACTTGTGTATTTCGCCCGGACGGCCGCATTGATTGAAGGCGTGGGTGGACGCTATGACCGCAGCTTTAACAGCATTCGCGTGGCCAGTCCGGTGGTGCTGCGCCTGCGTGGCGAATTGCTCGCCGTTCTCCTTGGCGTAGACGGCGAAGTCGATACGCTCACAACATGGGCTGCCACACTTGGCGCGGTTGCGGGCGGTGCTGCGGCGCTTCTCGCGAAGACCGGACGTCGCCTCAATCGTGCCGCGAGTGAACGAGTGCAAGCCTGGCTCGCCGACGGGTAGTTGATTGCGCGACAATCCGGTGCATAGCAAATCAGCCTGACACGCTATTCGCGTCAGGCTGATTTCACATCCCTATGTCTTGCCGTTCACGCGTCAACAACTGCCGCAGTACCTCGTCGTACTCCAGCTGGGTGGCAGGAAATCACGCGTTGCTGCTTCCCTGCCCGCGACGACGCGCCACGAACATCACGGCCAGCATTCCGGTGCCGAGCAGCACATAGGTCGAAGGCTCCGGAACAGAGGTCGTAGTCGAAGCGAGAATCTGGCCAGTAACGAATTCCTGGACGCCGCCGGTGCCCGGGTACGTTTGGCCATTCACGCCATGGCTGATGTTGACATCGCTCAAGACAAACGCCTGCGACCAGTCCGCCGCGGCACCCGTCGTCGTATACCATGTAGTCGCGAGTGTCTGCCACGAGTTGCTGCTGGGCGTCGGTCCGCCGGTTGCAAAGAGCGACCAGATTGTCGCATGGATATCGCCCCATGCGCTGGTCGGGTTCACGGCGAACTGCGTCGTCAGATAAAACGCCTTCCGGTAGTCGACGAGTTCAGCGGTCCCGAAACGCGTATTGCCCAGGCTACCGCTCGCGAGACTCGTCACATTCGCCGTGTACGGCGAGTTGAATCCGATGTGATTGAAGTAGTCGACGCAGAAGACGGTGAAGGAGGTGCCCGCGGTGTAGAGCGTTCCATTGGCTGTTGTGGTCACCTGATACGGACCAACTGCCGTTCCGAACGCGCTGGCGGCCCCGCTGATGCTGGTCAGCTGAAGCTGCTGGGTCTGTGCCGACACGACGGCCGGAACCAGCGCGGAAACAGCGAGCGCAATTGACAGAAAGCGATGACGTGAGAGCATTGGGCGGGACCGGTAGAGGGTGCGACAGGTGCGTCTTATGGCAGAGCTTGATTGCAAAGCAGATGCCACATCACCGCCGAGCCCAAAAACCAGCATAAGTCATTACGGTTTAACATCTTACAATCTTATAACTGACCTCACGTCAAGGCGAGCTCTACTATTCGACGTTCGAATCTGTTGAACCGTAGCGCCGGTCCGACAGCAGCGCGCCACAGCTTGGCTCGGCGGGGAAACGTCACACGGGACCAACGCGGACTAGAAAATCCACTCGCGGAACAGGTCAAATCCGAACTGGGTTCTTGGCAGCGCGTCGACTCCAAGACGGGTGCACGGGGCGGTTCCAGGGTCGATGCCAACCTGGGCTGAGAGCCCGCGCGCCAGGCGATACTCGGCTGCGATCCCATACCAGATCGACGCGCCGGCTTGGCCACCGCTTCGGCACACGCCAGTGTTTACGCGGAGGAAGGCGCGATTTCCAAACTGTTTGCCGGCCGTGATGCTGAGATTGTCCAGCAGTGACAGCGCCGAGAGGTCGTCCTTGGCCTGGCCACCTGCCGTGTTCACCTGCACCGTGTTGAACACCGGCAGGAGCCGCTGCAGCGCACCTTCGAACGCGCCACCGACGGAGGGAAGCAGGAGACCGGTCACGGCTTTGACGCGGTCCTGACTTGGCCCATCGAGCGCAAACGTGGGCGCGCCGAAGATCAGGAGCGAAATGATTTCCGATTCCGGTGCACTAGCGAAGAGCGGGTCGCTACTCGAAAGCGTAATCACCGGCCGCTCGATCGTTCCGCCTATGTGCACCCGTACGGGAATCTCGCCGCCCGTCGAAACGCGAACGGTGTTGGTCGCGCTGATGTCGAGCGTCGGAGCGATCGCGTCGGTGCCGAAGAACCGGACGCTCCCTGAGTCGATCGCAAAGCTCCGATTGACGACGCCGAGGTCAAGCCGATATTGCCCACGATTGGCGGTGATTTCGCCTTCGAGTGCGAGCGTTTCTCCGTGCATGGTGATTGCCAGACCACCGCCGATTTTGACCTTTGCTTCGGGTGTCTGCACCCACACTTCGTTGCCGATATCGATGCGCGCGTTTGTCACGCTGATGTAGCGACCCAGCTGCGAAAGCGTCTGCGCACCGCTCGCGGCGACCGGAACCTCCTCAAGGCCGAGCAATTCGCGCGACGCGTCCGACGTGAGATCGAGGGCTTTGCTTGCGCCAAGAGGGTCGATGACGAGGTTGCCCGTCGGCACGTAGAGCGAACCGCTCAACTCGGGACGCTTGAGTGCGCCGACGACATCGACTCGACCGCTCAGATTCAGATCGGTGCCGTCGCGTTGGTGAGAGAGCTGGGCGTTGTTGGCCGTGACACGCGCGCGTATTGTCGCGGGCTCGTTTACCGCGAAGCGCATTGCGCCGGACGCACTGATCGTGTCGCTCTCGCCGCCGCTGCGCAGACGGAACGACTCGAGGATCAGCGAGTCCTGCGCAGCACGCAGCACCAGTCGTCCTTCGGATGGTGAAATGCCGAGTGTGTTGACGCTCGCCGAGAATTGATCGAGCGCCATTGAACCGGTTGCAACCGGGCGATCCATCGTGCCGCTGATCGCGAGCCGACCGGCGACTATGCCGCGCGCGTTCGAAACGCCGTCAACGACAAATCCCAGCGCCTGCAGCCGGAGTGAGTCCGCCACGATTTCCGCGTCAACTGCATCGGAGAGGGTACGTTTGTCCATCGCGTGCAGCGCCAGGTCGATCGGCACGCGCGCTTCGGCGCGCAACGAACCGCCGAGCGTGTCCGCAGTACGTGCACGTGCAACCAGACGACGATCGGCGTAGTTGCCATCGGTCGCGAGTTGCGGGAGATACGTGCCGTCGAGCCCGAGCGAGTCGGCGTGCATCTTCCACGCGAGCAACGGCGCATCGCGAGTCCCCGTCAGCTGCGCGTCGCCCGTGAGTGTGCCGTTGAACGGACGCGTGCCCATCGCAAAGGTCGCTGCCTCGCCGATCGGGAATCGGTCAAGTCTGAGCGCCGCTCGAATGTCGCCACTGATCGGTACGTCCGCCGTGAACGCAAACACGCCGCGCTGATTTGACCGCACCTCGAGCGAATCGACGCGCACACCGCGCGCATCCGAGCGGACGTGGACCGGCAAGAGATTGCTCCACTTCACACTGTCGTACTGAAAGCGGAGTGAGTCGAGTGCAAGGTCGAACAGGTCACCGGCACGCGTGTATGCACCCCGCATTACGAGATGTTCATCGGTACGCGAGCTGACGTCAACCGAAAGACGTCCGCTGTCAGGGCTTGCCTGCTGCACCTTGAAATTCGCAGACGCAATGCGAATTGCGCCGATACCGTCAACGCCGTCGGCGGTTGCTGCACCTTCGAACGTCGGCTTGGTACGCAGATGTTCGGCGCGCAGCGAGCCGAAGAGCCGTTCAAGGTGAATGCTGCCGATCTGTGCTTCGCGCGCTCCGATCGCGATGGTCGCGCTGAAATCGTCGAGCGAGCCTAAGAGAAAGCCTGAGAGCGAAGCTTCGCCTGTGAGCGTATCGGCGGCGAGCGAACGAAGCGACGCTGCGGAGGCGGAGTCCATCGGCGCAATCATCGCCGCGAGTCGCGTGAGCTCTGCATGCACCTGCGCGAGTGTGTCCGCGCGTGCGGACACCTGCAGCGTGTCAGCGTTGTCACCCCTACGTGCGAGTGCGCCGTGCGCTGCGAACGTAACGCCGCCGAGATGAGCCGTTGCCGAATCGACCTTGAGCTGTTGGGCGGTGAGTGCAGCGCTGGCGATCAGATCGAACGCAGGACGGTCACTCGCGGCGCCCTGCACGAGCGAGACGTCGCCGGTCGCCGTCCCGAGCGCAATCGTGCCCTCCTTCGTGCGCGTCCCCGTGGCGTCCAGCCGAACCTTGCCGCTGATCGATGTCGCCGGTGTGGTCGCCGTGCCAAGCCACACTTTCGCGTTCAACGCGGCGACGGTTCCTGCAGCAGCGACACGCCAGTTCGCACCGATCAGCGATGCGACACCGCGCAGATCAAAGAACCCGCCATCAACGGCGCCAAGCTTCGCGTCCCATGTC
>JBKJTE010000079.1:0-11304 GCA_046590495.1 Gemmatimonas sp.
AGCAGGACGCATGACGACAAGGCTTCGCCAACTGTCCGACGAAGTTCGTGCGCTCGAAGCCCACCTGCGGCTCGGCGGTGGTCAGGACAAGATCGACAAGCAGCACAAACAGGGAAAACTCACCGCCCGCGAACGTGTCGAACGTCTCGCTGATCCCGGTGCACCGTTTCTCGAAATCGGCTTGCTCGTCGCGTACGATCAGTACGAAGGACAAGCGCCAGGCGCGGGTGTCATCACGGCGATCGCCACGATCGATGGTCGCGAAGTTGTCGTCGTGGCCAACGACGCAACGGTCAAAGCCGGCTCGTGGTGGCCCGAAACAATCACGAAAATTCTGCGCGCGCAGGAAGTGGCAATGCGCTGCCGCATTCCGATCGTGTATCTCGTCGACTCCGCCGGTGTGAATCTGCCGTATCAGGGTGGCGTCTTTCCCGGGCAGTTTGGCGCAGCACGCATTTTCTACTACAACTCCATCATGCGACGCTATTTGCGCATTCCGCAGTTCGCGGCCGTGATGGGGCAATGTGTGGCGGGCGGCGCGTATCTCCCGGCACTCAGCGATGTGATCCTGATGGTGAAAGGGACGTCGTTCATGGGACTCGGCGGACCGAATCTTGTGAAAGGTGCGACCGGGCAGACCGTCGACGGCGAAACCCTTGGCGGCGCGATCACGCATACCGAAATCTCGGGCGTTGCGCACTACGCGCTCGATGACGATGCCGCGTGCCTCGACAAGTTGCGTGAACTCATTGCGCGTTTGCCGAAGGCGACGAAACACGACGACGGGACCTTTCGTCCGCCTGCTGTTCCGCCACAGGAGTTGTACAACTTGCTGCCCGCAGATCACCGCATGCAGTACGACATGCACAGTCTCCTCAAGGCGGTGTTGGACGATGGGGCGATCGATGAGTTCCAGCCGCATCTCGCGAAGGAAATGATCTGCGGCGATGCGCGGATCGAAGGCATTCCCGTCGGCATCATTGCCAATCAACGTGGCCTCATCAAAGGGCGACCGGGTGAACGTCCGCGCTTTGGCGGCATCATTTACGCTGAGAGCGCGGAGAAGGTCGCGTTCTACATCGAGCGCTGCGAACGTCAGGGCATTCCATTGCTCTTTGTGCAGGACGTCTCAGGATTCATGGTTGGCCCGGATGCCGAACACGAAGGAATCATTCGCGCCGGTGCGCGTTTTGTTGAAGCGATGGCATGCGCGCGCGTGCCCAAAATCGTGTTGACGGTGAATCACGCCAGTGGTGCCGGTTACTACGCGATGGCGGGGCAGGGCTTCGATCCCGATTTCCTCTTCTCATGGCCCACCGGTCGCATGGCCGTCATGGAAGGCGAAGCGGCGATCCAGGCGGTGCACGGTCCCGCAATCGAAGCGGCGAAGAAGGCAGGCACACCGCTCTCGCCCGAAGTTGCGCAAGCGGTTGATGCCATGCGCGCTGACTACGAAGCACAACTCGACGCGCGGTATGCGGCAGCACGCGGTTTTGCCGACGCGATCATCTATCCCGAAGACACACGGACCATGCTGTCGCTCGCACTCCGTGCGGCGCGCAACAATCCCGGTCCACACCTTGGTGCGTTCGTCTTGCCGCCGATGCCCGGCGTCCCTGCGTGAACGTGCACAGTTTCTGGAGCTTCTATGAGTGATGCACCATGAGCGATAGCAAGCGTGTCGTTCGCGTTGCGAGCGGGCAGGGATTCTGGGGCGATTGGCTCGAAGCTCCGCGTCGTCAGGTCGAAGGCGGACAGGTCGACTACCTGATGCTCGACTATCTCGCCGAAGTCACCATGTCGATTCTGCAAAAGCAGAAAGAGCGCGATCCCGCGATGGGGTATGCGCGCGACTTCATCGGTGCGATGGAGAGTGTCTTTCCCGCCGTCGCCGATCGCGGCGTCAAGGTCATCGCGAACGCCGGTGGTGTGAATCCGGACGCATGCGCTGACGCGCTGCTCGTCGCCGCAGAAAAGGCTGGCGTGCGCGGGAAGATTCGCATCGGTGTTGTGACGGGTGACGACATTCTCGATCGCATCGACACGCTGTTGGCCGACGGACACTTGCTGGCCAACATGGACACCGGCGAGCCGCTGTCGACAATCCGCGACCGTGTGCTTTCAGCGAACGCGTACATCGGTTCCACGCCGATTGTCGAAGCGCTGGCGCGGGGGGCCAATGTGGTCGTCATCGGGCGCAGCACCGACACCGCGCTCACGATGGCGCCGTTGCGCCACGAGTTCGGCTGGAAGGACGACGACTGGAACGCGCTCGCATCGGGTATTGTCGCCGGGCACATTCTCGAGTGCGGCGCGCAAAGTTCCGGCGGTAACTGTCTTCACGATTGGCGCAACATTCCCGATCTCGCCAACGTGGGCTATCCGATCGCCGAAGCAAACGCCGACGGCTCCTTTGTCATCACGAAGCACCCGAACACCGGCGGCCGCATCAACGTGCCGAGTGTGACGGAACAGCTCGTGTATGAGATGGGCGACCCGCATGCGTACATCACCCCTGATGTTGTCGCTGATTTCACCAGCATTCGCGTCGCACCTGATGGCGAGAACCGCGTGCGTGTGCACGGCATCACCGGTGCGCCTCCGACGCCGTTCCTGAAGGTGTCGATCGCATACCGCTCAGGCTACAAGGCCGTCGGCTCGCTCGTCTATTCGTGGCCAGACGCGATGGAGAAAGCGGAACTTGCCGATCGTGTATTGCGGGAGCGTCTCGATAATCTCGGTCTCAAATTCGATCACATCCTGAGCGAATTCGTAGGCGCCAACGCGACGCATGGCGCCCTTGCTGGCGACGGTCGCGACGCACCGGAAGTGCAGTGGCGCATCGGGGTGCGTGGCAACGATCGCGCTGCTGTTGAACGCTTCACGCGGGAGATCGCACCGCTCGTGTTGAACGGACCGCCAAGTGTCACTGGCTTTGCCGGTGGGCGGCCCAAAGTTGAAGAGATTGTTGCCTACTGGCCTGCGCTACTCGACAAGCGCGCGGTCACCACGTCCGTTCGCGTTCTGGAGTAATCGCCATGCACGTTCGATTGCTGGACATCGCGCACGCGCGCAGCGGCGACAAGGGTGATACGGCCAACGTCGGTCTGATCGCGCTGAAGCCCGAGTGGTATACGATCCTCGACAAGTACGTCACTCGTGATCGCGTTGCAGCACATTTTGCCGGACAAATTCACGGCGCCGTTGTTCGGTTTGAATTACCCAACCTTGGCGCGCTGAATTTTCTGTTGCACGGCGCACTCGATGGCGGCGGCACGCTGTCGCTCAAGACCGACGCGCAGGGCAAGGTGTATTCAACGGCGCTCCTACGCATGGTGATTGACGTAGGTGACGATGAAGCGCACGCTGCAGGTCTGCCGGCCGCGCCATGACGCAGCTGCGCCTGCTGCTGATCGGTGGCGGAATCGTCGCCTTTGCGTTCGCGCTCCGCACAGGAACCGATTGGGCCCGCTGGGTTGCGATCGGCTGCCTGGTCGGCGCACTCGGCGTGCGTCTGTATACCAAGCTCAAAGGGTGATCAACACACTGTCGATGGGCGCCGATGTCTGCCGTGAATCGATCGCATCCTGATCAGCAGAGCGCAGCGTTTGAGGTCGTCCGCCTCGGTGTGGCTGACGCGCGTCGGCTCGCCGAGTTTGCGGAGCGCACGTTCCGCGAGACATTTGCGGCGTTCAACACTGTCGAAGACATGACGCTGCACTGCGCGCGCAGCTACGGAGAGGCAATTCAGGCGGACGAACTGGCCGACTCCGCCTGGGCGAGCTTCGCTGTCGAACGGGAGGGAACGATCGTCGGCTTGGTGCAGGTTCTCTGGCACGACTCACCGATGTCGGCTTTTGAGAGTCACGTCGGTGACCTCCACAAGCAAGGCCGCGCGGAACCGATGCGGGACGCCGAGATTCTGCGCTTCTATGTCGACAGTCGATGGCACGGCGGTGGTATCGCGGCAGTGCTGATGCGCCACGCGCTCGCGGAAGCCGCCGCGGGAAACGCCCGTCGCGTATGGCTCGGGGTTTGGGAGCGGAACCCGCGCGCGATCGCGTTTTATCGAAAGCATGGCTTCGTCGAAAGCGGTGAGCACATTTTCGTCGTCGGAACCGATCCACAGCGCGACGTGATCATGTCCCGGCAGCTCGGATCCGAGCAGTAGCAGCGGCACCGGGACGCCCTGAGCTCAAGGGTGACTAGATTTCCCGTCATGCGCTCCCGGACTGTCCCTGAACTTCTCTCGCCCGCTGGCACCCTCGACGCCGTCCGCGCCGCCGTTGCCAATGGCGCCAATGCCGTCTACCTCGGCGCGTCGCTGTACAATGCTCGGGACGAAGGGGCCCAGCTCTCGCTCGACGAGCTCGCACAGGCCTGCGCGCTGGCGCACTCGCGCGGCGTCCGTGTCTACCTGACCTTCAACGTTCTCATCAAGCCGCAGGAGCTCACCGACGCGCTCACCTATCTTGGCGAGTGCGTTGATCGCGGTATCGATGCAGCGATCGTGCAGGATCTCGGTGTCGTGCGACTGATCCAGCGCGTATACCCCGAGTTGGAAGTCCACGGTTCGACCCAGATGACCGTACACGACGCATCCGGTGCGCTCGTGATGCAAAAGCTGGGCGTTGAACGCGTCGTGCTCGCGCGCGAAAACACGTTGGACGATATCCGCGCAATTCGCGCCGCCGTGCCCGACCTCGGGCTCGAGACGTTCATTCACGGCGCGCTGTGCATTTCGTACTCCGGTCAGTGCTTCATGTCCGGTATGATCTCCGAACGCTCGGCCAATCGGGGCTCATGCGCGCAGTCGTGCCGCAAAGACTACACGCTCACGGACGAGGACACGAAGGAAACGCTCGACAGCGGATTTCTGATATCAGCGAAAGATCTCGCGGCACACGACCACCTTGCGCAGCTCGCCGAACTCGGCGTCGGCTGTCTCAAAGTTGAAGGGCGCAAGAAGAAACCGGAGTACGTTGCGACTGTAACGCACGCGTACAGAACGTGGCTCGATCGACTGGCACACGGCGTAACGTCGCCGCCGCCGCGCGACGAAGTGGAGCCGCTGGTGCAGATCTTCAGTCGTGGAAACACCGGGGGTATGTACGGCGGGCGTGAAGGGCGCGAGTACATCACGCGCGACCAGCCCGACAATCGTGGCCTTCCGCTCGGCTTCGTGGTCGGGCGCGACGGCAACGATGTCATCGTCGAAGTCACGCACCCGATTGCGGTAGGCGACGGCATCGGCTTTGAAGCACCGGCCGGTGACAAGAGTGCCAATGTAGGCGGCACGGTCTCCGCCGTTCGCACGATCAACGTGCATAAAGGCAAACATCGGCTGGCGCTGTCGATGCGCGTACGTGTTGCCGAAGGTTGGCGTGTGGTACGCTCGAGCGATGTTACACTGCTGCGTGCCGCGCAGGAAAGCTTTGTCGCAGTCGCCGTTCCCGAAAAGGTCGGCCGCACCGCGGTGAACGTGCGCGTGTTCGGACATGCCGGCGGCCCCCTCAAGACAACGTGGTCGTTTGGCGACGACGAAGTCACAGTGCGCGGCGAAACGCCGTTGGCGCCGGCATCAAAGCGTGCGCTTGATATCCCGCAGCTCCGCGAACAGCTCGGCCGCCTCGGCGAAACAGCGTTCGTGTTGGGCGCACTCGAAGCAAGCGGACTCGCCGAGGGACTCTTTCTCCCGGTCAGCGAACTCAATCGCATTCGTCAGCAGGCCGTCGAGCAACTCGACGAGCGGCTTGGATGGATTCATGTGGGTAGGACTTCTACGCGTGATGCACTGATTGCGAGTGCCGCAGCCGACGTTGCGGTTGCGCCTCGGCGCGCTGCGACCTTCGAGTCGCTGATATCGAGCACACCGTTTGCGCTGCGCGCGATTGTGTACGACCTCGATGGTGCACGCGCCGCTGCGGCGGGCGGCGCGACCGAAATTGTGCTCGATCCATTCCTGCGGCATCCGACACCGCCGCTCGCGCGTGTTCGTGCCCTGCAGGAGGAGTTGATCGCCGCAGGCGTCGTACTCCGCCTTCGCACACCCACGATTGTGCGTCCGGAAGAGCGCAAGCGGCTCGAAAAGTGGCTGGCGCTCGAGCTGCCGCTGCTCTCTGGTCACCTCGGACTTGTAGCGGAGCAGGGAAGTGCGGGCCGAGATATAGTGGCGGACTACGCAACGAATGCGTTCAATGCGCACACCGCAGCGCTGCTGTTTGAGCTGGGCGCTTCGCGCGTCACCACGTCAATCGAACTGACGCTCGACGAAATTGGCGCCCTGGTCAGGCCATGGGGCGGCGAAGGCTTTGACGTTCTGGTGTACGGTCGCACCGAGGGGATGACGATCGAGCATTGCGTGCTGTCGGCTGCTTTCGATCGGGAGCCAACGACCTGTCGCGATCTGTGCGTGCAGAAACATTCGAACGTATCAATCACCGATCCTGCCGGCTACACCTTTGCCGTCGCAACCGACTCGGACTGTCGCAATCGATTGCTGCACTCGCGACCGATCGATGCGTCGGAGTATCTCCCGGCACTCTGGACGCACGGCATCCGTGGATTCCATCTCCTGTTCAACGTTCCGGGCGAACAGATCGAGACTATTGCGCGCGCATACCGCGACGCACTCGATGCGATCGCTGACAACCGCGAACCTGCGTTGACGGCGTCTCGCGCGCTGCTCGACGGTGCGTTCACGCGCGGCCACTTCGTCCGCGCGGTCTGAGGTGCACGCTGGCAGTTTTCTGGTGAAGCACATCGGCCTGCGATCTGCTTCACTGTCTGCATGACCCCCGCACCACACTTCGGCACGTTCGACGCGGCGCGCGCAGTGCTCCGCGACAAGTTCGGCTATCCGGACTTTCGCCCGCCGCAGGTTCGCGCCGTGCAGGCCGTGCTCTCTGGTCGTGATGCGCTGGTCGTCCTGCCCACGGGCGGCGGTAAGTCGCTCTGCTATCAGGTGCCAGCGCTCATGCGCGACGGATTGACGGTTGTCATTTCGCCGCTCATCTCGTTGATGAAGGACCAGGTTGACGCGCTCGAACGACGCGGGCTCCCCGCGGCGTTCATCAATAGCACGCTCAGCAGCAACGAAGCAGCCGATCGCATGTCGCGGGCGCGCGATGGTTCGCTGAAACTGCTCTACCTCGCCCCAGAGCGGATGGACGCGGGACGCACATTGCAAAAGCTCGTCGAGATCGGGGTGTCACTCCTCGCCATCGACGAAGCGCATTGCATCAGTGAGTGGGGGCACGATTTCAGGCCAAGCTATCGGCGCATTGGTCTCATTAGGGAAAAGTTGGGTTCGCCGCAAACCGTCGCACTCACGGCGACCGCAACACCCGACGTGCGCGAAGACATCGTGCGTCAGCTGGCGCTGCGCGACTCCGAAATTGTTGTCGCCGGTTTCGATCGTATCAATCTCACGTACCACGTTGCCGCGACGCGCACCCAGCAGGACAAAGACAAGGCGGCGGTGCAGTGGCTGCGCGACGCGCCAGGTCCGGCGATTGTCTACGCGCCAACGCGCAAAGCGGTCGAGCGTGTTACGTCCATGCTGGTGCGCGCGCGCGTGAAAGCAGTCGCCTACCACGCCGGTCTCGACGACGGGTTACGGCAGCGTGCGCAGAACGCATTCATGGGCGAGTCCGCACGCGTAATCGTGGCAACGAGCGCTTTCGGCATGGGGATCGACAAGCCAGACGTGCGCCTGGTCGTACACCATGCGATGCCTGGTTCCATCGAAGCGTACTATCAGGAGGCAGGGCGTGCCGGACGCGATGGCAAGCCCAGTACGTGCGTGTTATTACACTCGTATCCTGATCGCTTCACGCACGAGTTCTTTGTCGAACAGGCGCATCCTGAGCGCGCGCAGATCGAGCAGCTGTGGAAGGTCCTGCGCGCAGAAGCCGACAAGGAAGGGTTTGTCGGCCTGAGCGTCGACGATCTCGTTGAACGCGTGCCGTCGAAAACCGGGGATCGAAAGGTCGGGTCAGCATTGCGTGCCCTCGGCGCGGCCGGTGCGCTCTCGCTTGAGCCTGCGTCGCCCGGCCGCGTATGGGTCCGATTGCTCGCGGCACCCGCACGAATCACGCGCGAACTCACCGGCGATCGCGAGTATGACCGCGAAGTCCTGCGGGCACTCTGGCGCGCTGTCGGCAAACGACTCGAGACCGGCGCATCAATTGATCTCGACGGGCTGCCACCAGGATTCGGGGGATCGATGGGAATCGTCCCAGTCCTCGAACGCCTCGAATCACAACAGTTCGTAACGTGGATGCGAACCGGGTCCGGATTCCGCCTCGACGCGCGGTGTCGTGATGCGAAATGGTTACCAGTCGACTGGCATGCACTCGAACGGAGACGACAAGCGGAACTCAGTCGTCTTGATTCGATGCAGCGATATGCGCAAACACGCGCTTGCCGTCGCGCGTTCGTTCTGCGCTATTTCGGTGACCCCGAAGTACGTGCGCAGTGCGATGCCTGCGATCGCTGCCTCGGAACCACCGAAGACGCAACGCCGCGAGACACTTCGCGACCGGCGCGCGTTCGGTCCCGCCAACGCAAGACCTGAGCTTTCAAAAACACATGGACGACAGTCTCTACTTTTCCGAGCAGCACATTGCTGTTCGCGACATGGTACGCACGTTTGCACGCGAGAAAGTTGCACCGGTCGCTGCGCAGCACGACGCCGATTCGACGTTCCCGTGGGCCAATATCAAGGAGATGGGCGAACTTGGGCTTCTTGGCATTCCGTGGTCGGAGGACATGGGTGGTGCTGGCTTCGACACGTTGAGCTTCATGATCGCGATCGAAGAACTCGGCCGCATCGATGCATCACACTCCATCACCATCAGCGCACACACCACTCTTGGCACTTCACCCATCGTGAAGTTCGGAACGCGCGAACAGATCGAGCGCTACGTGCCGCTCCTTGCCAGCGGCAAAGTGCTCGGCGGGTTTGGACTCACTGAAGAAAGCGCAGGCAGTGACGCAGGCGGCACGCGCACGACCGCAGAGAAGAAGGACGGCTACTATCTGCTCAATGGATCGAAGCGCTTTATCACCCACGCGGGTGTTGGAGAAATTTTCGTCGTCACGGCCGTGACCGATCCCACGGCGGGCACGAGGGGCATTTCGTCGTTTATCCTGACCAAGGACTCCGTCGACCTCGATGCGTGCAAGCAATACGGTGTTGGACACGACGATTCGCTGCCATCGATGAAAGGCTTCAAGGCCGGGAAGAAGGAAGACAAACTCGGCTGGCGCGCGTCGGACACGCGGGAACTGTTGTTCGACAACGTCGAAGTTCCCTTCGAGAATCTCCTCGGCACCGAGGGGCTCGGCTTCGTCAATTTCATGAAGACGCTCGATGCCGGTCGCATCGGCATTGCCGCGCTCTCGCTCGGCATTGCACAGGGCGCGTTCGACGAGGCGCTCAAGTACGCGTCCGTACGTAAGCAATTTGGGCAGGCGATCGCCTCGTTTCAGGGCATTCAGTTTCAGCTCTCGGACATGGCGACGGAGATCGAAGCGGGACGCCACCTGATGTACCACGCCGCGTGGCTCGCCCAGAACGGCAAGCCGTTCAGCAAGGAAGCCGCAATAGCCAAGCTGTTTTGCTCAGAGATGGCGATGCGCACCACGATCAAGGCCATCCAGATCCACGGCGGCTACGGCTACACCAAGGACTATCCCGTCGAGCGCTACATGCGCGACGCCAAGATCTGCGAGATTGGCGAAGGCACGAGCGAGATCCAGCGCATCGTGATCGCGCGGAACCTGCTCAAGGGGTTGATCGACTGAGCGCGCGATGCGCCCGAACAATTAGCGAGGCGCATTGCATCGAACGCATTGCGGGAGCCGTTCGGCGAGGATTAGACTTCCCTCGTTACCGTACGCCCTGCTTTTGCCGTTTCGTAGCCGTCACAACCGGCGCCGACGGCCCGTGCGACTCACGGGCCGTTTGCGTTTCGGGTGGGGGCCAGTCGAGGCCAGCGCGCTTCCGACCGACGCCCACCGAACGCCCCATCGCGCGTCACGCCGATGTGCTTCGATCGCATGCTGTCGCGTCTTTCCCCGGACCCTGTGCTGACCGCCGCTTCGCGTGCGGGTCGCGCCGTTTCCCGGGCGCGATCAGTGTGAACGATTGGACGCGCCGCTTGGGGGAGCCCGTGACGTCGTCCGTGTTGCCGCCATTCCGGCGCGACCGGGCAGTCTCGTTCGATCACCGTGTGTATCGTCGGATGGATCAAGCGGAGTCGCCGCCGTCCTTCCGTTCGGGATGACACAAATGAAGCGTGAGATCCTGGTGAATGCGACGCCGCGTGAAACGCGCGTCGCCATTCTCGAGGACGGTCAGCTCGTGGAGCTGCTGGTCGATCGACCCGATGCCCGTCGCATGGTTGGCGATGTGTATCTCGGGAAGGTCGAGGCAGTGCTGCCGGGTATTCAGGCCGCCTTCGTGAACATCGGTACCGAAAAGTCAGCGTTCCTGCACGCGGCCGATGTCGTGGCCGACGATGCCTCGGTCGACGATGATGAAGATGAGGACGGCGACGAGTCGCCGGCCGAAGAATCCGCTGCTGGCGGCGGACGTCGCGGCCGTCGAGAGGTGCGCCCGATTCAAGACCTGCTGAAGCGGGGGCAGGACATCCTCGTTCAAATCAGCAAGGAACCGATCTCCACCAAAGGCCCGCGCGTAACTGCGCAGGTGTCGCTGGCTGGCCGGTTCATCGTCTACATGCCCTTCGCGTCGAAAGTCGGCGTGAGTCGCAAGATCGACGAGCGGAGTGAACGACAGCGCCTCCGCGCAATGATGACGGAAATTTTGCCACCGGATGTCGGCGGCGTCATCGTCCGCACGGTCAGCGAAGACGCGACCACCGAAACATTCGAGCGTGAGTTGCAGACGCTCATGAACAACTGGAAGCGGATCAAGCGGAAGACGCAGTTCATGCGGGCGCCGGCGCTCGTACACCGCGAGACCAACGTCACGCGTGGGCTCATTCGCGATCTTTTCAGCGCGAAGGTCGAAGGCGTGACGGTCGACTCGAAGCAGGTCTTCAACGAGATCACCGAGTACCTGCAAGGGATCGCGCCGGAACTCGTCGAGCGCGTGAAGCTCTACGAAGACACAGTCTCCCTCTTCGACAAGGCCGGGATCGAAACGGAAATCCGCGATCTCTTCAAGCGCCGCTGTGATTTGCCGTCGGGCGGTTATCTCATCATCGAGCCGACCGAAGCCCTCGTGTCGATCGATGTGAACTCGGGCCGCTACACCGGTAAGCGCGACCCCGA